>NZ_CP046605.1:1541015-1849218 GCF_023520795.1 Corynebacterium accolens
GACACCACGGCCGTGGCGGTAAGAAAGGCCACCTGGAAGCTGGCGGAGCGCAAGATCAGATCGCGGCCCAAGATGAGCTGTTCGCGCACGATGTGCCAACGAAATGCCCACGAGCCTTCGTGCTGTTTATACAGCTCGCGCACGAAGAGGCTCGCGATAATGCTCATTCCCATTACGGTGGCGATGGCAGAACCGGCAAGGCCCCACCAGTACACGAATGCAGGCACGGCAATGGCACCGGGAATCATTCCGGCGAGGGTGAAATAGAGCGGCTTCTTGGTATTTTGTACGCCGCGCATCCAGCCATTTCCGGCCATTTCCACCAGTGTTACGGGAATGGCCAGCGCGGCGATCCGCAGCCACAGCGCGGTGCCGGCCGCCGTAGTGGCATCTCCGGTAAGCCACTGGGCAAATACGCCGCCGAAGATCCACATAATAATGGCCAAAAGCCCGCCGACGCCTAAAGCCACATAGGTAGCTTGCACGCCTTCCGCTACGGCTTCGGCTCGCTTTCCAGCGCCAAACAGGCGGGACGAGCGGGCCGTAGTGCCGTAGGACAAGAAGGTCAGCTGCGTGGTCACCACGGTATGGATCGTGGTTGCCGCGGCGAGCGAAGCCAGTTCCTGGGCACCCAAGCGCCCCACCACTGCGGTATCGAGCAGGAGGTAGAGCGGCATCGCGGCCAGGACGCCAAGCGCAGGAAACGCGAGGCCAAAGACCTCGCGTGCGCTTACTGTCGTGGGGGTTGACTGCCTAGTGCTCATCGATGGCACTCACCAGCTCCGCAACGATGGCTTCTTCGCTTCCCTGTGTCATGTACCCGGCAGCCGGAACGTGCCCGCCGCCGCCAAAAGTAGCCGCTAGGGCTGCGCAGTTGATCGCCGTCGAACGCAGCGATACCGCCCAAATCCCGGGCGACTGCTCCTTAAAGACCACGCCCAACTGCGTGCCCTCAAGGGCGCGCACGAAATCCACCAGGGATTCCACTGCGGAGTCCGAATGACCTTCGATATCGGCTAGGCCCGCGATCAGGATACCTATGCCCAGCTCACCGGCATGTTCAATGCGCAGTCCCGCGAGCACGCGGCCGACCATCTGCAGATCATCAGGGGTCGTGGCATCGAGTAAATCCGTGGCGATCTGCTTGGTGTCCAGGCCATAGTGCATCAAACGGGTGGCCACATCGTGCATGGCGGGCCTGCCCCACCGGAAACTACCCGTATCGGTCAAAAGGCCGGCGTACAGGCAATGCGCGATGGTGTTTTCTATCTGCACCGACAGCATGTCCAGGATGGTCAAGATGGCCACCGTGGTGGACTCGCACTCTGAATCAACCAAGTTCACGGAGCCAAATCCAGGATTGGATGAGTGGTGATCGATGCACAACACGCGCCCTGCCGCCGCCAGCTCGGCGATGTCTGCGGAAAATAGGCCGGTGCGGTCGATCGACCCGCAATCCACGGTGACATAAACGTCATAGCCCTGCGGTAGCTCTCGGGTGACCTTGACCTGATCCGCTCCTGGAATGGAGTAAAGGTTAGGCGCAAAGTCCTTATCCTGGCCGATGACCGCGCAGGCATCCTTCCCGCTTTGCTGCATGGCTAAGAGCAGTGCCGTGGCCGAACCAATGGCATCGGCATCCGGGCGCAAGTGGGTGATAATACAGATGCTTTGCGCGCCGGAGATGGCATCGACTGCGTCCTGATATTCCTTGCGGGTCACTTAAGCCTCGTCTTCATCGGAGGTCTTATATGGGTTGGCCTCACCCGCGGGCTGGGCATTTTCCTTCAGCTTCGCTAGCTCTTCATCGCGGGCCCGAGCGCGCGCCAAAAGCTCTTCCATGTGCGCGGAGGCCTCTGGGACGGTATCGAGCTCAAACGTCAGGGTTGGGGTAAAGCGCACGGAGAGCTGATCGCCAACGATCTTGCGCAACTGCCCCTTCGCGCGCTTGAGTGCTTCCTCAGCCTGGTCATAATCGGGTTCTGCCTCGATATCGTGGCCGCGCACCGTGTAAAAGACGGTAGCGTCGTGCAAATCACCGGTGACGCGGGCATCGGTCACGGTGACCATCTCCAGGCGGCGATCCTTAATCTGCAGCTCAATCGCGCTAGCCACGATTTCCTGAATTCGTTTTGCTAGCCGCGCCGCACGTGCGTGATCGACCATGAGAACCTCCAAGCTAAAGGGGAAAAATTTATTCCTAAATTACCGTGTCGCGGTATCAGAAACTACCAGTTTAGTAACTCACCGCACCCAATGGAAACCGCTTGAAAATCCCGCATGCGAAAACGCGAAACGGCCCGTTCTACCTGCCGCACCTAATGGCCAAACTCCGTGGAGAAAGGCCCTCAAGGTGGGCACGCACAGCGGGCCGAAACTAGCAGCGACTAGTCGCGCGGTACCTCGACTTCTTCATAAGCCTGGATGATATCGCCTACCTGGATATCCGGGTAGGACAGCACCATACCGCACTCATAGCCGGCCTTGATCTCGGTCGCGTCGTCCTTCTCGTGACGCAGGGACTCAATCTTGGCATCGGTAGTAATGACGTTGTTATCGCGGAGCAAGCGAACCTTGCCGTTGCGGACAACCTTGCCATCGGTGACCATACAGCCTGCGATGGTACCCACCGAGGAGGACTTGAACAGGGCGCGGATTTCGGCCGCACCGGTGTCGCGTTCCTCGTAAATCGGCTTGAGCATGCCCTTGAGAGCGGCCTCGACTTCCTCGATGGCCTTGTAGATAACCGTGTAGTAGCGGATATCCACGCCCTCTTGGGTGGCGATTTCCGTGGCCTTGCCCTCCGCGCGAACGTTGAAGGCAATGATGACGGCATCGGAAGCGGCGGCCAAGGAAATATTGGTCTCCGTTACGGCACCAACACCGCGGTCGATGATGTTGAGCTCGACTTCGTCCTCGGTCTTGATATCCAACAGGGCATCTTCCAGCGCCTCGACGGAGCCGGCATTGTCGCCCTTGAGGATGAGGTTGAGGGTCGAAGTCTCCTGCAATACCTTGTCCAGATCCTCCAGGGACACGCGCTTGCGCTGCTTTGCCTGCAAAGCAGAACGCTTACGAGCATCGCGCTGGTTGGCAATCTGGCGGGCCACGCGGTCATCATCGACCACGAGCAGGTTATCGCCAGCACCCGGCACGCCGGACAGGCCTTGTACCTGTACCGGGCGGGAAGGACCGGCTTCCTTAACGTCCTCGCCAAACTCATCGAGCATGCGGCGCACGCGACCATGCGCATCGCCTACCACGATGGAATCGCCGACGTGCAGCGTACCGCGCTGGACGATGACCGTAGCCACCGGGCCGCGACCGCGGTCCAAGTGGGCCTCGATGGCCACGCCCTGGGCATCCATCTCTGGGTTAGCCGTGAGCTCGAGGGCGGCATCGGCAGTCAAGATGACAGACTCCAGCAGCTGGTCGATGTTCTGGCCCTGCTTAGCAGAGATATCCACGAACATCGTGTCGCCGCCGTACTCTTCAGGCACCAAGCCATACTCCGTGAGCTGGCCACGGATCTTTTCCGGCTGGGCCTCCGGCTTATCCACCTTGTTCACGGCCACGACAACCGGGATATCGGCAGCCTTGGCGTGGTTGATGGCCTCAACCGTCTGTGGCATGACGCCGTCATCGGCGGCGACAACCAAGATAGCCAAGTCGGTGGACTTCGCACCGCGGGCACGCATGGCGGTAAAGGCCTCGTGACCAGGGGTATCCAGGAAGGTAATGGTGCGCTCGCCATCCACGTCAACCGTGGTCTGGTAAGCACCGATTCCCTGGGTAATACCGCCGGCCTCGCCGGCTGCCTCATTGGTCTTACGGATGGTATCCAACAGGCGGGTCTTACCGTGGTCAACGTGGCCCATGACGGAGACGACTGGAGGGCGATGTTCGAGGGCCTCTTCGCCGCCTTCGTCCTCGCCGAATTGCAGGTCGAAGGACTCGAGCAGCTCGCGGTCCTCGTCTTCTGGGGAGACGACCTCTACCTTGTAGTTGATCTCGTCACCGAGCAGCTGCAGCGTATCTTCCGATACGGATGCGGTTGCGGTGACCATCTCACCCAGGTTGAACAGTGCCTGCACCAATGCTGCTGGATCGGCACCGATCTTCTCCGCGAAGTCAGACAGCGAAGCGCCGCGGCGCAGGCGGACGGTCTGCCCCTTGCCATCTGGCAAGCGGACGCCGCCTACGACGTGCTTCTGCTGCTCTTCAAACTCATGGCGCTTTTGCCGCTTCGACTTCTTGCCCTTGCGTGGTGCGCCACCTGGACGGCCGAATGCACCGGCGGTACCGCCGCGACGCCCACCGCGTCCACCGCGGAAGCCGCCGGGACGACCGCCACCTGGGCCACCTGGACCACCAGGTCCGCCGTGGCCACCGCGACCGCGGCCACCGCGTCCGCCACCGCTCGGTGCCTTGGACGGCATCGAGGCTGGGTTCGGATGCGAAGGCATCATGGCAGGCGATGGACGACGTCCACCGCCGCCACCCTGGCCTTGGTTCTGATCCTGGCCCTGACGGTTATTACCGCCTTCGTTGCGGCCGCCGCGCTTTCCACCACGGTTATCGCCGGGGCGGTTGCCGCGCTGGCCCTTAGAGCCACCGGGGCGTGGGCCTGGGCGGTTGTCCCCGCCACCCGTGGAAAATGGGTTATTGGCCACGCGGCGGGATCCGCCGGGCTTAGGCATCGGTCGCGGCATGGCGTTGCCTGGGGTCGGGCGCTCGCCCGACTTCTTGGCATCGCCTTGACCCGCGTTCTGGCCTGGCTTCGGTGCACCTTGGCCAGGCTTTGGCGCTGGCTTTCCAGCGGCAGCGCCTGGCTTTGGTGCTGCCTGACCTGGCTTGGGGGCAGCCTTAGCGGACCCTGCGTCGGGCTTCGGCGCAGCGTCGGATGGCTTCGGTGCCTGTGCACCTGGCTTAGGGGCGCCGGGCTTCGGCGCAGCGGATTTCGCGCCGCCCTGTGCACCTTGACCTGGCTTCGGCGCAGGCGATGCCGGCTTCTTGGCGTTGCCCTGGCCGGGCTTAGCGGGCTTGGCAGCCTTCTCGGCTTTGTCTGCCTTGCCTTCGGTCGCATCGCCACCGGACTGTGCTTCATAGTGAGCACGCATCTTCTTGACCACCGGTGGTTCGATGGTCGAGGATGCGGTTTTAACGAACTCGCCTTGTTCCTTCAGTGTGGCGAGCAGTTCCTTGCTGGTTACTCCGAGCTGTTTTGCCAACTCGTGAACACGTAGCTTTCCGGGCACTTGTCTCCTCTTGGTATCGCCTAGGAGCCAAGGCCGCGAAAAACTGGCCTGACTCCTAGTTAAACGTTCTGGACTTTCATCGCTGATGCTTCATCGTTGTGCGCTCATCAGTGTTCGGTCTTCCTTTTTAACTCTGGTGTGTACGAATCTTGTGCAGGTTGTTCCGCACACGGTACTTTTTCGCCCTGTACATTTTCGCACTGTGCTTCCAAGTACCTACGTACCTGACCTGTGTCCACGGATGCGGACGTGCGGAGCGCGCGCTTGAAAGCATGTTTGCGCTCAGCTAGCTCGAGTGCAGAAAGCGTGGGGCTAATCCATGCGCCGCGGCCGGGAAGCCGCCGGAATGGATCCGCCACCGCACGGCTGCCGTGGGGATCATTGGCATCAATGACCACCCGCAGCAACTCCGTATCGGGCATGCGTTGACGCGTAGCGATGCAAGTACGAAGCCGTTGAGTCTGCGACATCGAACTCCTTAACTTTCGCTGCGTCTTCATGTCCCTTTCTGCATCTGGGCCGTTTACTAGCCTACGCTATATATCCGCAATTCCTTAATTCGCGTCCGCGTCTGAATGAATATCGATCTTCCATCCGGTCAAACGGGCGGCGAGCCGCGCGTTCTGGCCTTCCTTACCAATGGCAAGGGACAGCTGGTAGTCAGGGACGATGACGCGCGCCACCTGCTCCTCGCTATCGAGCACGGTCACCTTGATCACCTTCGAGGGGGCCAAAGCATTGCCCACATACACGGTGGGATCCTCGCTGTAATCGATGATGTCGATCTTTTCCCCACCCAGCTGGCGCATGATGTTATTCACGCGCTGGCCGCGCGGGCCGATGCACGCACCCTTGGCGTTCAGGCCCTTCGCGTGACCGATGACGGCGACCTTCGAGCGGTGCCCAGCTTCGCGGGCAATGGCGATCATTTCCACGCTGCCATCCGCAACTTCCGGAACTTCCAGTTCAAAAAGACCGCGCACCAGCTCCGGGTGGGTCCTGGACAAGTTGATCTGCACATTGGCGCCATTGCGGTTTACCCCCACCACATAAGCCTTGATGCGGTCACCGTGCTGCAGCTTTTCCCCGGGGATTTGTTCTGCGGGAAGCAGGATGCCGTCCTGCGATTCCAGTTCAGAGCCGAGCTGGACCACGACGATGCCGCGGGCATTGGCATGCGCATCGCGCTGGACGATGCCACTGACAACGCGCCCGCTAAGCTCCGAATAGGAATCAAAGGTGCGCTCGGCTTCGGCCTCGCGCAGCTTGCGCAAAATGGCTTCGCGTACGGCGCGTGCACCCACGCGGCCAAAGTTATCCGGGGTGTCATCGTATTCACTGGTTACTTCCCCGGTTTCGGGGTCACGCTCAGTAACGATGACGCTGACGGCACCGGTGGTGGTATCGATGTCTACCCGGGACTTGGTGCCTTCGGCCTTACCCTCCGCGGTGGATTCGCGGTAATCCAGGTAGGAATACAACAAGGCACTCGCAATCGCCTCCAACAGGTCATTGACGGGGACCTGTCGTTCGGATTCGATGGTGCGAAGTGCCTCAAGATCAATATTCACTTGTCTGTCCTCTCGATTGCCGGTTAGCTCTCGGCTTCTGCAAATGGCTGGTGCACGGCGTCTAGCTCACGTTGTGATGGCTGTGCAAATTCAATTTCTACCACTGCGTGGGCAATGTTTTCCAATCGCTCCACTTCTGTATGCACCTCGTTTTTCTCAGAGGTGATAAGGACAACGGCATCTTCGGCCGCGTTGAGCGCACCGATGCGCGCGGTATGGCTCTTGTCGTCGCCGCGATTAAAGGTCACCTTCCGCCCCTGATTGCGGCGCCAGTGACGCGGTGAGGTCAGCGGCAGATCCACGCCTGGGGTGGAGACCTCCAAGGTATATCCGGCGCCAAAATTCAGCTCACCCGTTTCCTCTTTCTCATCGAAGAAGGCCGAAATATCGTCGGAGACCTCTTCCAAGACATCGGAGCTAGGCCGCTTATCACCATCGATGCGGATGATGACCTGTGATTTCTTTCCCGCCTTGGTGGTTTTAATATCCTCCACGTCGAGCCCGCGGGCTGCAAGGCGAGGTTGGAGCAAATCAGTTAATTGTTGTGCATCTGGGAAAGCCATGCCCACTAGCCTACGTCCTTCGAGGTACAGTCTTTTGGGTGAACCGCCGACGTATTGCTTTAACCTGTGTAGCCTCGACTGCCACCCTGCCCGCGCTTGCGGGTTGTTCCGCAGTCGATTCCGTCGTCGACTATTTTGGCCCGCGCCCAGAAGACGCACTCGAGCGCCTCGCCGTGGCCGCCGCGAGCGATGGACTCGCCCTCCAAGGTGTCGACGATGAAGCCGCGGATATGCGCAGCTCCCAGGCCGATGCGCTGTTTGCGGAAATTGCGCGCCTCTGCGGCACCGATGACCAAGGCAATGTCCCGCACAGCTGTGAGGTGGACCGGCCCACGCAGGCACCTCCTGCCACAGATTCCTCCCAGGTGCTAGAGGAGGCCGCCTCGGCCACCACGGAAGCCGCCGATGAGGTCAGTTCTGAGTCGCGGCCGATAGTTACCCAACAGGCCATTACGCTCAATGCCTGGCTGCCTGGCGATGCCCCCGATATCCCCACGCTCTCCCAACCCCAGCGCGAAAGCGCCACCGATTTGCTGCAGTGGGAATACGAGCAGGTCTTTGGGCTGGATTTCGCGCGGGCCTATAGCGATCCTGCTGCCGAGGGGCGCATCGATAAGCTCTTAAGCCTCCATCACCACCGCATCGACCAGCTGCAGGAGGCGATTAGCCAAAACGGCGAGGTTCCACAGCCAGAGCCTGCCTATTCCTCCGGTGGAACAACGCTTCCCAGCGATGCGGATTCCGCTGCCGCATTCCTGGATACCATGATGGAGCAGGACGCGGATAAGTGGCACGCTGCCGCAGTGGCCGCGGCGCAAGAGGAAAGCCCAAACCAGGAGTGGCTGAACTGGCTTATCGGCATCGCCGCCGAATCCCAGGCAGCATAGCGCCCAGCGTTGCCTTACATCCCCAGCCTGAAGATTCACTGGCCGGCGGGCAGTGAAAAATCAGCGAGTTATAGGCCGATATTCATTGCTAATGCCTCCAGACCCTACGTAATTTGGTGGATTACGTGCTTGTTGGAGATTCCACGAGCCAAAACAATGAGAAGGAGTGCTTTCTCAATGCGTACTAAGAAGACCTTGCTCACTATGGCAGCAGCTACGTTGGGCATCGCGGGCATTGCCGCCCCTGCCGCCAACGCCGCCCCGGAAAGCGCGTGGGACCAGGTCGCCGCGTGCGAATCCGGCGGTGACTGGCACATCAACACCGGCAACGGCTACCACGGCGGACTGCAGTTCTCGCAGCAAACCTGGGCCGGTAGCGGCGGCACCCAGTACGCGCCCACCGCTGACCAAGCCACCAAGGAACAGCAGATTGAAATCGCTGAAAACGTCCTTGCCACCCAGGGAGCTGGCGCATGGCCTAATTGCGGCGGCCCCGTGGCCGGCTAATAGGCTTCCTGATACAGCGGTAGCGTGATGCCGCCTTGAGCGCGGCATCACGCAAGCAACCGACTCCCCCATTTTCCACTTGGGATCTATTTCCCGGGAAAATTGGGGAGTCGGTTTTTAGGTTTTATGCCCTACCCTGCGCGATCTTCCATGCGTAGCGAATCAACGGAATCTGCAGCGGCAGGCGAATGATGTGATACAGCTTCTTCGGCCATCGCGCATCGCGCTCGATCCAGGCGTGGTACATATTCGCCGGCCACACGGCAAGAAATAGCGCCGCGGCAGAGGCGCCGCCGGATTCGCGGGTGGCGCGATCGGTGAGCAAATAGCCGGTGGCTATCTCCCAGGCGCCGGAGGCGAAGTTGTACAACCGCGGCGAGCCCGGCAGCTGCGGCGGCACAATAGATTCGAAGGTTTTGGCGCGCAGGAAATGCAGCGTGCCCATCGTGATAAGGGCTGTGGGGAGCACGTTTTTATGAAAGTTCATACTCCCCTACGATACCCTGCCGGCGCCTACAGGCGCCGGGCCTTAGCGCGGTGCTTTAAGTTAAGCTCGCACCAACTCGAGGAGTTTGTCCACGATCTCATCCGCAGGTACCTCCAGCGTTTCTTGGCCGCGGATACGCAGCTCGATGATGCCGTCCTTGAAGGCGCGGCCCACGATGGCCACAAACGGCATGCCGAGTAGCTCTGCATCTTTGAACTTCACGCCCGGGGAGACCTTGGGGCGGTCATCGAAAAGCACCTCAAGGCCTGCCTGGGACAGCTCTTCTACCAGCTTATCGCCGGCCTCCATGGCCGCGGCATCTTTATTCGCCACCGCCACGTGCACTTGGTACGGCGCCACCGCGACCGGCCAATTCAGGCCCTTATCATCATGGCGCTGCTCTGCCAGCACGGCCAGCATGCGGGAGATGCCGATGCCATAAGAGCCCATCGTGGGGATGGCGCGCTTGCCGTTTTCATCGAGGATTTGCACGTCAAAGGCCTCGGTGTACTTGCGGCCCAACTGGAAGATATGACCCAGCTCGATGCCGCGCTGCAAGGCCAATGTGCCCTGGTTATCCGGTGCGGGATCGCCCTCTTTCACCTCTGCTGCTTCCACAAACTCATCGACGTGGAAATCGCGGCCGGCCACGCAGCCCACGACGTAGCAGTTTTGCGCATCCGCGCCAGTGATCCAGGAAGAGCCCTTGACCACGCGGGGATCGGCAAAGACCTTCACGCCATTGGAGTTCAGCGCGCGCGGGCCCACAAAGCCCTGCTCCAAGAAATCGTATTGCGCAAAAATCTTATCGCTGGCCAGGGTGAATTCCGCAGGCTCTAAGGCTGCCTCAAGGCGCTTGGGATCCAATTCGCGATCGCCCGGAATCAGCACGGCCGCTAATTCCTTCTTCTCTTCAGCGTCCTCAAGCGCCGGGTGGGTTACCTCCACCATGACGCATTTAAGGATATCGGCGGCCCGGACCTCATGGCCGTCGACGGCGATGTCCTCGGTCTTCGCCCAGTGCACAAGCGCTTCAATGGTGGCGGCATCCGGGGTACGGTACTCCTTCGCCGCGGGCTGGCCCGCAATATCTTTTTCTGGGGGCGCTTGGGTCACGACCGCCTCTACATTGGCCGCATAATCGCCCTCGGTGGAGCGCACGAAGAGGTCTTCGCCCACCTCAGAAAGCGCCAAGAACTCCTCGGAGGCGGACCCGCCCATCGCGCCAGAGGTGGCCTTACAAATGGCGTAATCGATTTCTAAGCGGTCAAAAACATTCTGATACGCCTTGCGGTGGCGGGCGTAGGAGGAATCGAGCCCCTCATCGTTCATATCGAAGGAGTAGGAATCCTTCATCACGAACTCGCGCCCGCGCAGCACCCCGGCGCGGGGGCGTTCCTCATCGCGGTACTTCGTCTGAATCTGATACAAGGTGACCGGGAAATCCTTGTACGAGGAGTACATGTCCTTGACGGCGTTGGCGAACATTTCCTCGTGTGTTGGCCCGAGCAGCAAGTCGGCATTCTTGCGGTCCTGCAGGCGGAATAGGTTGGGGCCGTATTCCACCCACCGGTTGGTCTTTTCATAGGGCTCGCGCGGCAGCAGGGCCGGGAAAAGCATTTCTTGCCCGCCAATGGCATCCATTTCTTGGCGTACTACGTCTTCGATCTTGCGCAGGGCGCGCAGACCCAACGGCAGCCAGGTGTAGATGCCCGGCGCGACGCGGCGCACGTAACCGGCACGCACCAGCAGCTTGTGGCTGGGGACCTCGGCATCGGCTGGGTCCTCGCGAAGGGTGCGGAGAAATAGTTCAGAAAGGCGGGTAATCATGGTCAAAATATACATCGCTACCCTAGCTATATGCTCATTGTCCTCCCTCCTTCAGAAACCAAGGCCCATGGCGGCACCGGAAAGCCGCTTGATTTTGCCAACCTATCTTTTCCAGAACTTACCGATACGCGGCGCGAAATCGCCGCTGAGCTGCAGTCTCTTCCCATTGATGAGGCGATGGTGGCGCTGAAGCTCTCGGAGAAGCTGCGCGGTGAGGCCGAATCCAATAGTCAGCTTTTTACCACCCCCACCATGCCAGCGGTGGAGCGCTATACTGGCGTGCTTTTTGATGCACTTTCGGCGTCCACCCTTCCCTCGTGGAGCCGCCTTGCTATTGGCGATGCCCTCTTCGGCCTCCTGCGCGCGGACGACCCCATCCCCCATTACCGCTTATCGGGCGGTTCCAAGCTGGGAGGTCGCACCATGAAGTCTTTTTGGGGCAAGCAGATAACGCAGGCGCTAGAAAACATCGACGAGCTGGTTGTGGATCTCCGCTCGGGCACCTACCAGCAATTGGGCCGGCTGCCTTCGGCGGTGACGGTGCGGGTAGAAAGCGTGCAACCAGATGGCTCGCGCAAGGTGGTCAGCCACTTTAACAAGCACTACAAGGGCCTGCTGGCCCGGGAGCTGGCGCTCTCGCCTGCCGATGCCTTCAGCGCCGCCGATGTCGCCGCTATCGCCCGCGCGGCCGGCATGACGGTGGAGGAACCACCGCACGGCTCACGGGAACTTACCCTCGTCGTATCCCCGTAACGCGCGAGCGCCTGCGGGAAGCCTAGACCACGGCGCGGCGGCGCTGGACGGCTGCGGCCCCGCCGAGGACCGCTACCACCATGGCCAAGACAATGACGCCGGATGCCCATTGCGGGGCCATAAGGCCGAAGGTGTCTTGGCCTTGGAAGAAGGTGCGCAGGTTGGCATCGGGCAAAATCTGCAGGATGTATTTGGCCCAGCCCATATCCATTGAAGTCAGCACGCTTTCGATGACGAAGTACTCAATAATGAGCAGCATGGCTGCAAAGGTGCCGCTGCGCAGGATATATGCCAGGCCTGTAGCCAGCAGGGTATAGACGATGTATTCCACGAAGGTGAAAAGGAACACCGCATTATCCGGGTAGTGCACGAAGCTGGAGAAGTCATACGAGCTGCCGAGCGCAGCGTTAAATAACATTCCGAGTATGCCCGCCAGGGCCGCCGCGGCGACGTTGGCCACGGTGATGACGAGTATTTGGCTCGAGAGCACCTGTAAACGCCGGTTGGTAGATAGGTAGCTCCAGGCGACGGTGCCTTTTTGTAGGTCGCCGCCGACGAGCGTGGCCGAGGAAAAGATCATGATGACCACGGCGAAGATGGCGCCGATGGCTAGGTCGGAGGATTGGAGGGCGCTGTCGTCAGTGCGGATAGCTCCCATCAGCACGTTCGCGGTGGTTAGGCCAACGGTGATGATAGCGAGGTAGACCCACGTTGAGCGCAGGGAAAATATCTTGCGGGATCCAGAAACGATGGTGTTCATGGCTCGTACTCTGCCTTTCGATAACGGATAACAGGGGGTTATGCGGAGCGGTAATCCAGGTGGTCTGCGGTAGCACCGAGGAAGGCGTCTTCCAAGGAGGGGTGCTTCACCTCAAGGCTGCTGATACGGATGCGGTGGTCAAAGCACAATTGGCCGACCTCGTCGCGGTCTAGGCCGGTAATGCGCAGAACCTCCCCATCAAAGGAGGTCTCTGCCTGCGAATCGTGCAGCAGGCGGGCCAGTTCTTCTGGTTGATCCACCACGACCTCCACGGTGGAGGCACCAGAGGCATTGACAAATTCTTCTACCGTTCCTTCACCAACGAGCTTGCCCTTGCCGATGACCACCAAGCGGTCCGCCGTGAGCTGCATTTCTGAGAGCAGGTGGGACGACACCAGCACGGCGCATCCCCCGGCGGCGAATTCGCGGATACGGTCGCGCATCCAGTGCACGCCCTCAGGGTCAAGGCCGTTGACGGGTTCATCGAGAAGCAAGTGCTTCGGTTGTCCCATCATGGCGCAGGCGAGGCCCAGGCGCTGCTTCATGCCAAGCGAATAGCCCCCGATGCGCTTTTTCGCCACTTTGCCGAGCCCGACGCGCTCCAGGGTGTCATCAACGTGGTCCATCGATACTCCCTGGAGTGCTGCCATATAGCCCAAGTGCGCGCGGGCGCTGCGGCCGGGGTGGAACCAATTGGCATCAAGCAAGGTGCCCACCGTGGAGGCGGGATCGGGTAGTTCGCGGAATGGGGTGCCGTCGAATGTGGCGGTGCCGGAGGTGGGATTTTCTAGACCGACGCACATGCGCATCGTGGTGGATTTGCCGGAACCATTGGGCCCTAAGAACCCGGTGACTTGGCCATCGGGAACCTCGAAGGAAAGGTTGTCTACTGCTGTAAAGGAACCGTACTTCTTGGAAAGCTGTGTGACTGTGAGCATGGTTTTATCGTGTCGCTTTCCCAGCGCGAAGTAACCATCCTCGAGGCGGATTTAGCCGTTCATCCCTGGGGATGAGAAAGCAGTTCTTCTACGGTGACCACCCCATGGGTATAGGCATACAGCACGGCCTGGACGCGGTCGCGGGACCCAGTCTTGGTCAGCACGTGGCGCACGTGGGTCTTGACCGTTGCCATAGAGACAAACTCCTCTTCGGATATTTCGGTATTCGAATACCCCAGCGCCATGAGCCTTAAAATATCCATCTCGCGCGGGGTAAGTTCCGCGGACGGCGGGGCCGTAGCGGTGGTGGCGCCTGGCTGTGCAGCCGCGGCGGTGTGCGAAGCCGAGTGCGCCTTCCTACTGTCCCCACCCTCCTCGCTGCGGACTTGTTGGAGCACCTGGGCGGTAATGCGCGGCGAGAGCACGGCCTCACCCGAGTGCACGGTGCGAATGGCTGAGAGCAGCTCCTCAGGCTCGACGTCTTTGAGCAAAAATCCGGATGCCCCGGCAGAGATTGCACCGTGGACAAAGTTGTGATCATCAAAGGTGGTCAACATGATGACCTTGGTATCCGGGAATTCAGGGAGCACTTCCTCCGTGGCCGCAATGCCGTTAACCCGCGCCATTTGCACGTCCATGAGGATGATATCGACGGGCTCTTGCCGGGCTAGGTCCAGTACCTCATCGCCATCGGAGGCCTGCCAGACCACGCTCATATCCTCCTGCGAGCCGATCAGCATGGCGAACCCGGCGCGCAGGAGCGGTTGGTCATCGACAAGCGCAATGCGAATGGGCTCAGATTCCTGTTCCGGATTAGACATGCGGTACCTCCACGATGATTGCAAACGTTCCATCCTCGGCCTTGGTGGACACACTGCCACCATAGGCCTTCACGCGCTCTTTCATCCCGATGAGCCCATAGCCTGGGCTGTGGTCCTCGTCCGGCTGCGCCATGGGGTTGTGCCCCTCGATAACAAGCGCCGACCTATCGCTGCGAAAGCGCAGGGTTCCCCTATTTTGGCTGGAGTATTTGAGCATATTGGTCAGCATCTCCTGCACGATGCGGTAGATGGTGAATTGATAGAGCTCATCGCTATCGGCGGGTAGCTTTTCCATGCCGTAGACGGTGATATCGAAGCCGGCGCGCCGGGCTTCCGAAAACAGACCTGCGATGTCTGAGGTGCCTGGGGCCTTGGTTTCCCCGCGCGCGTCTTCTTCGCGCAAGACGGAAAGCAGGCTGCGCATCTGTTTTAAGGATTCGCGGGAAGTAGAGGCGATGGTATCGAGTGCCTCCGTTGCTACCTTGGGGTCTTTGGCGGCGGCGAACCGGGCGCCATCGGCAAGCGCGATGACGCCGGCGAGATTGTGGGCGACGATGTCATGCATCTCGCGGGCGATGCGATTGCGCTCCACGGCGCCGGCCATCTCCGCGCGCTCGATGAGCAGCTGTTGGCCCTCCCGGCGCTTCCGGTTATTGGTGCCGAGCAGGTAGAAAAAGCCGAGGACCGGCCAGCCGAGCAGGACCGTGCCAGCATAGACAAGCAGCGGGCTCATGGTCGCATCGCCCAAGCCGATATCGCTGCCCGCGAAGACCTTTTCCCCAAATAGGCTTGCGGTGGTTCCCGCCAGCGAGCCCAGGGCAATCCAGGCAAGCCAGATATAGCGCAAGCGCTTGCGCGAGTGCGTGCCGATGAGAAAAGCCGTGTAGGCGAAAATCGGGGCGTGGAAGTTCTCCAGGGAGGCCAAGGGCGTGAAAATGCACAGCGTCATGGTGCCGGCGATGAAGAAAATGGACTTTTCTTGCAGCTTGGGATGCAGCCACAGCGCCAGCGGAATGCCGACGGTGTACAAGACCGCGACGATGGCCTGGAAGGGTGAATCGGTGTGCAAAAAGTTCGCGGCATTGGGCAAGAGCACGCCGAAGAACACGGGGATGATGATTCGCCACGGCGGGCCAATCCAATCGCGCAGACGATCCGGCCAAAGCTTAGACATAAGGGCAAGGCTAGCGCAGAAGCCAGCCTGCCGTCCTCATCCTCAGGGCTGACTAGACTGGCTGGCATGCAATTCCAGTTCTTTGAAGTCGATGTCTTTGCCACCTCGGCGTTTTCCGGTAACCCGCTCGCGGTCGTGGCCCATGCCGATGGGCTCTCGAGACAGCAGATGCAGGCCATCGCGCACTGGACCAACTTTTCTGAAACCACGTTCTTGCTCCAGCCCACCGATCCCGCGGCGGACTATCGCGTGCGCATTTTTACCCCGCACGAGGAATTCGACTTCGCCGGCCACCCCACTTTGGGCAGCGCCGCCGTCTGGCGGGCGCTCGGCAATGAACCGCAGAAGGAGGGCACCATAGTGCAGGAATGCGGGGTGGGGTTGGTCTCCGTGCGCGAGAACGCAGGTATTTATTCTTTTGCCACCCCTCCGCTGCGCGCGGGCGGGCCATTAAGCAGTGCCGAACTGGCAGAGGCCTGCGCGGGATTGAATATCGCAGAAGAAGATGTCATCGATTCCGCTTGGGTGGACAATGGGCCTGGTTGGCGGCTTATACAGCTGCGCGATGCCGCGGCCGTGCGCGCGGTTCAGCCCGCCGCCACTCGCCCCAAGGTGGGCGTGGTGGGCATGCTGGATACCACCGCGGGTAGGGATTCCGCTGCCTATGAAGTGCGCGCATTTACCGCAGAATTCGAGGATCCTGTCACCGGTTCCTTCAACGGCGGTGCCGCGCAATTCATGCGCTCGCGAGGCCTCGTCCCCGCCCGCTACACCGCCTGCCAGGGCAGCCAACTGGGAAGAGACGGCGAGGTCTTTATTCACGATGACGGCACCGATATTTGGGTCGGCGGCCGCGTCCACATCCGCGTGCAAGGACAATTGGAGGTCTAAAATGCACCTACACCACGACTATGCAAAGCACCTGCCGGACTTAGTGTCGGCAACGCACGGCGAAGAGCAGCCGGATCCACAGCTCGTGGTCCTCAATGAGGAGCTAGCAGTGCAGCTGGGCCTGGATACTGACTGGCTGCGCTCCGCAGAGGGCCTGGATTTCCTCTTGGGCCGCGACGGCGGGCATGCCATGGCCTATTCCGGCTTCCAATTCGGTTCCTTCAACCCACAGATGGGCGATGGCCGGGCCATGCTCTTGGGCGAGGTGGAAAAAGACGGAAAACTGTGGGATCTCCACGCCAAGGGCACGGGGCTTACCCCCTATTCCCGCCTGGGTGCTGATGGCCGCGGCACCCTTTCATCCATGCTGCGCGAATACTTGGTTTCTGAGGCCATGCATGCCCTCGGCGTGCCCACCACGCGCTCCCTCGCCGTGATTTCCACCGGCCGGCCCATCCAGCGCGGCCACGTGCAGCCGGCGGGTGTCCTGGTCCGCGTGGCGGCCAGCCACATCCGGGTCGGTACTTTTCACTATGCCGCGCAGTCCGGGCACCTCCAGGCTCTCGCGGACTACGCCATCGCGCGCCACTATCCTGGGGCAGACTACCGGGAGTTCTTCCAGGGCGTTATGGACCGCCAGATAGCCACCGTGTCTTCATGGATGCGCTTGGGCTTTATCCACGGGGTGATGAATACGGATAACACCACCATCTCCGGCGAAACCATTGATTATGGCCCGTGCGCCTTTATGGAGTCATACTCTCCCGATACGGTATTTTCCAGCATTGACCAGCAGGGACGCTATGCCTTTGGCAATCAACCAGCCATCCTGGGCTGGAACCTCGCCCGGCTCACGGAATCGCTCGTGCCGCTTTTCGATGCCGATATCAATGCCGGGGTCGACTTCGCGCAAGAGACCATCAATGGGTTCCAGGAGAAATTCGCCACCCAGCGCCGCAGCGATATAGCCGCGGCCCTCGATACCACCACCGAGGTCGCCTCGGCCTACCTTACTGCGATGCAGCTATCCCGGCCGGATATCACGTTGGCGCACCGCGCGCTTGCCGATGCCGCCCGCGGCCACACCCTTCCTGCCCAAGAGCTCTTCCCAGATTCAGACTTCCTAGATAGCTACCTAGCCACTCACCCCGCCCCGGCTGCCGTGGATGCTGCCATGCCCCGGGTCATTCCCCGCAACATGGCCGTCGAAGCCGCGCTGCGCGCCGCCGAGGCCGGCGATATTAAGCCCTTTACTGAGCTGCTCCACGCCGTGACCCACCCGTGGCAGCCGCATCCGTCCTACGAACAGCCCGATCCGAATGGGCTTGCAGGTTTTCTCACCTACTGCGGTACCTAAATTGCTTGCGACCCCGAATTCAGGGATTGCGCAGCACAAAGCCCTCCACACAGTAGGTTCTGCACGGAGGGCTTGCAGCCGAGGACTTAGCCCCAAGCCGAAGGCGTTTTAGCGCTCCAGCTTCAGCGTCTTCTGGGTGTATTCCCACATCTCGTTGTAGAAGTCCTCATCATTGGCCAGCTTCATGCCGTAGGACGGGACCATCTCGCGAATCTTATCGCTCCAGTCAATCATGCGCTCGCCAAAGCAACGCTCCAGTAGCTCCAGCATGACGGCTGGGGCAATGGAAGCACCCGGGGAGGCACCGAGCAGGCCGGCAATATTGCCTTCCTGGTTATTGACCAGTGCGGTACCAAACTCGAGGGAGCCAAAGCGCGGTGCACCAGCAGGCTTGATGACCTGTACGCGCTGGCCGGCAATCACGGTCTCCCAGTCGCTTTCCTTCGCATTTGGTACGTATTCGCGGAGGGAATCAACGCGGTCGGAGAAGTCCTTGCGCACCTCATCAATGAGGTACTTGGTCAGGCCGAATTCCTGTACCGCAACGCCCAGGTAGGAGGTGATATTATCCGGGCGGATGGACTTGAAAAGATCCAGGTAGGAACCCTTCTTCAAGAACTTCGGGCTCCAGCCGCCGTACGGGCCAAACAGCAGGCCTTTCTCGCCGTCGATAACGCGGGTATCCAGGTGCGGCACGGACATCGGAGGAGCACCGACTGCTGCCTTACCGTAAACCTTGGCCTGGTGCTGCTCAATGAGCTCCGGGTTCTTGGCGCGCAGCCACAGACCGGAAATGGGGAATCCGGCGTAGCCAGCTACTTCCTTCACCTTTGCCTTGCGGAGCAGATCCAGGGCGTAGCCGCCGGCACCGACGAAGACGAACTTCGCCTTCACCACGGTGATATCGCCGGTGTGCTTATTTTTGGAATAGACCTTCCAGTCATTTCCGTCGCGGTCGATATCGAAGACCTCGTGGCCGTAGCGGATCTCCGTTCCAGATGCGCGCGCCGCGGTCAGGAACTGCTTGGCCAGGGCGCCGAAGTTCACGTCGGTGCCGACTTCGGTCCAAGAGATAGCGACCTTATTGGAAAAGTCGCGGCCGTCCGCCATGAGCGGCAGCTTCTCCGCAAAGGTGGATTCATCATCAGAGAACTGCATGCCGGGGAACATGTGCTTTTCGCTCAGTACCTCGTAGCGGCGCTTCAGGTAGTCCGCCTGGATTTCGCCTTGGGCGAAGGAGACGTGCGGGACTGGGTTGATGAACTCACTAGGTTCAGTCAGGATGCCGTTGTTGAGCTGGTGGGACCAGAACTGGCGCGACTTCTGGAACTTCTCGTTAGTTGCAATCGCCTTAGAGATATCGATGCGGCCGTTCTTTTCTGGCGTGTAGTTGAGCTCGCACAGGGCGGAGTGACCGGTACCGGCGTTATTCCACGGAGAGGAGGATTCCAGGGCGGGGCCATCAAGGCGCTCAAAGATCATCTGGGTCCAGCTCGGCTCCAACTCGCGGAGCATAGCGCCCAGGGTGGCGCTCATGATGCCGGCACCGACCAGTGCGACATCGACCTCATCTACAACTTGTGCTGTCTTCTTTGCTGAGGACACTGTGTTATAACCTCTTCGAATTGAAAATTTATATACATCGGCGCATTCTGCACCATATATTTTAAGCGCTTTGCGCCCCACACCGCGACTGTTGTGCACAGCCAACCTGCCGATGTGTCACGCATTAACGCCTTACCTTACGCTTTTCTTTCCTCGATTGGTTTTTCTCCCCCACCCTGGTCACCACAATATGGAGCGACCTGTTATACACTTCATATTTCGCCGAAATAATGGCAGGTCACGCAGCTACCGTAGCGACGACCAACTGTTGACTAGACTCGTGTCATGGATACAGCAACTCCGTCATGGGGGCCCGATATCCTCGGCCCCGATTTTCAATCAGCCACCCTCAACCTCGGCCCCGATCCTGATGGCGAGGGCGACGTTGTCACCACCCTCGTCCGCTATGCACCAGGCTCGGCTGCAGGCTCCACGGATTCGGGCCCCGCCGATTCTTCTTCACCTTCTGCCACTTCCCGCCCGGCCTTGGTATGGCTGCACGGGATGACTGACTACTTCTTCCACACGCACGTCGCACAGCACTTCGCGGCACAAGGCTATGACTTTTACGCGGTCGATCTCCGCAAATGCGGCCGCTCGCACCGCCCGGGCCAAGCCTGGCACTACGTTTCGGACTTGTCCTTATATAACGTGGATCTTTCCGCAGCCCTCGATGCCATTACAAACGACGAAGTAATCGTTATCGCCCACTCCACCGGTGGCCTGATTGCGCCGCTGTGGATGGACTTTCTACGCCGCCATGACGCGGAGCGCTTCTCCCGCCTGAAAGGCCTCATCCTCAATAGCCCCTGGCTGGACATGATGGGCGTTCCCGGCTGGGCCGTATCAGCGCTGAAGCCGGCGATATATTCCACCGCCAAGATCGCACCCAAGACCCCCTTGCCCGGGGGCAACCTCACCGCCTATGGCGAATCGGTGCACAGTGACTTCTACGGCGAGTGGGACTACAACCTCAGCCTGAAACCATTAGCCGGGCATAAGAAATATATAGGCTGGCTGGCCGCCGTCTTCCACGGTTTCGACGTCATTCACAGCGGCCGCATTAATGCCGGGGTCCCCGTATTGACGCTGCAATCTACCCGCTCGCTATTGGGAACGCCCTACTGCGATGCGGTCAATCATGCCGATTGCATCATCGATGTCGCACAGACCCGACGGTGGGCAAAAGAGCTCAATGCGCACTACACGCTGCGTTCCATCGAAGGTGCGCGCCACGATGTCTTTTTATCCCTCTCCGGCCCCCTAGCGGAGGCGTTCGCAGCGTGCGATGCCTGGCTTCCCACCATCGTGGAAGCGCCCACACCAGCATAAATACCCGAATTGGACACATGGATTAAGGTATTGATATGACCACAATTGATACAGCAAATACTCCGGCCGCTGAGGAACACTACGACCTCATCATCATCGGCACCGGTTCCGGCAACTCCATTGCCAACCGCGATTTTCACGATAAGAAAATTGCCATTATTGAAAAGGGCCGCTTCGGTGGCACCTGCCTGAATGTTGGCTGCATCCCCACCAAGATGTACGTCTACGCAGCCGATGTCGCCCTCGCCGCCCGCGAAGGCGAGCGCCTTGGCATTGATGCCCAGGTCAACGACGTGGAGTGGAACTCCATTGTGGAGCGCGTCTTCCACAACCGCATTGACCAGATCGCCCAAAGCGGCGAGGACTACCGTCGCGGCGACAAGACCCCGAATATCACCGTCTACGACGAGCACGCTCGCTTCGTCGGCCCTAAGAGCATCCAGACCGGCGACCACGTCATCAGCGCCGATCAGATCGTTGTTGCTACTGGCTCCCGCCCGGTAATCCCTGAGGTCTACGCCAATTCCGGTGTGAAGTACTACACCAACGAAGACATCATGCGGATGGATCGCCAACCAGAAAGCCTGATCATCGTCGGCGGCGGCTATATCGCTATGGAATTTGCCCACGTCTTCGATGGCCTCGGCACCAAGGTCACCGTGGTCAACCGCAGCGAGACCCTGCTGCGCCACCTCGATTCCGATATCTCCTCGCGCTTCAACGAAATTGCCCGCGAGCGTTTCGATGTGCGAATTGCTAACGGCACCAAGCTGGAAGAAACCGACAAGGGCGTAAAGCTGGAGCTCGATAATGGCGAGAGCCTCGAAGCAGACGCAATCCTGGTAGCCACCGGCCGCAAGCCGAATGGCGATCTCATGGATGTGGACAAGGCCGGCATCAAGCTGCTGGACAATGGCCGCATTTCCACCGATGCGCATGGCCTTACCGATGCAGAAGGCGTCTGGGCGCTTGGCGATGTCTCTTCGCCCTACATGCTCAAGCACGTCGCCAATGCCGAAGCCCGCACCATCCAGCACAACCTGCTCCACCCGGAGGATCTGCAGGAGCTTCCGCACGACAACGTTCCTGCCGCCATCTTCACCCACCCGCAGATTGCATCTGTGGGCTTGAAGGAAGAAGAAGCGCGGGAGCAGGGCTTCGATATCACCGTGAAGATTCAAAACTTCGGCGACGTGGCCTACGGCTGGGCCATGGAAGATACCACCGGTATTTGCAAGCTGATTGCGGACCGCAAGACGGGCCAGCTCTTGGGCGCCCACCTAATGGGCCCGCAGGCCTCCACCCTGATCCAGCAGCTGATTACCGTAATGGCCTACGAGATCGACCTGCGCGACTTTGCCCGCAAGCAGTACTGGATCCACCCAGCCCTGCCAGAGGTCGTAGAAAACGCCCTCTTGGGCCTCGAGTGGGACTAAGGCACCGTAGCTAAGGCTCCATAGCAAAAGCCGCCTCCCTGGCCACGCGCTAAGATTCATGCGCGGCGGTTAAGGAGGCGGCTTTCGCCGTGTCTAGGCCTTGAAGAAAGGCCCTAGCGATTAATCCTCATCTGGGATGGTCAGGATTTCATTGCCATCATCGGTGATGACCAAGGTGTGCTCGAACTGAGCGGTGAACTTGCCATCACGGTTTTGCACGGTCCAGTCATCGTCCCAAATATCGTAATCCAGCGAACCAAGATTGATCATCGGCTCCACCGTCAAGGTCATGCCTGGTTCCAGGATATCGCGGTACGTGGTGGAATCGTGGTGCAAGACCACCAGCCCATTGTGGAAGGTGGGTCCTACACCGTGGCCGGTGAAATCGCGCACGACGTTGTAACCAAAACGCTTGGCATAAGACTCGATGACGCGGCCGATAACGTTGATCTCGCGGCCAGGCTTTGCGGCCTTAATGCCGCGCATCGTGGCTTCTTTGGTGCGCTCTACTAAAAGGCGGTGCTCCTCTGATACGTCACCTGCCAAGAAGGTGGCGTTATTATCGCCGTGCACGCCGTTTTTATAAGCGGTGACATCGATATTGACGATGTCGCCTTCTTCAATCACGGTGGTATCCGGAATGCCGTGGCAGACAATTTCATTCAGCGAAACACAGCTGCCCTTGGGAAATCCCCGGTATCCCAAGGTAGATGGGTACGCACCGTGGTCACACATATACTCGTGCGCCACGCGGTCGACCTCATCCGTCGTCACGCCAGGCTTTACGGCCTTGCCGGCTTCCTTCAGCGCGTTGGCCGCGATCTTGCAGGCCTCCCGCATCTTCTCAATCACTTCGGGGGACTGCACAAAAGGCTCACCGATGGCCTCTTGTACCTCGTCTTTCCACACATATTCCGGGCGTTCGATATCTTCTGGCACCGGCCGGATGGGGGTTGGTTTACCTGGCTTCAATTTTCCACGAGTACTCATAATTGCCCATGGTAGTCCTCATACCGGCTCACGCAGTATCGGGGTGGCCAGTCAGTGTCCGCTGCTTACTCGACCTTGGGGGCCGGGCCATCATTGGGGCGCGAGCGGTAATCATCCAGCTTCCGCAGGAAGTTATCGGTAATAGCTACCGAGGATTCGGAGCCGCCGCCCAATACGATGAGCGTGGCAAAGGCGATATCGTCTTCTTCCCGGTAGCCGGTAAACCACGCGTGCGAGCCTTCATTGATCTCGGCCTCACCGGTCTTGCCGTAAATCGTTCCGCCCGCCTGCATCCCGCGGGCGGTACCGCTGGTGACCACCTGGCGCATCATGCCGCGCACGTTATTCAGCACGTGGTCTGGGATCGGCGCCGACTTATTCGAGGCCTTGGTCTTGCGGCCCTCAATAAGGGTGGGCGTTGGAGTCTTTCCCGCCGCCACAGAGGCCGAAACCATAGCCATGCCGAACGGGCTGGCAAGGTCGTAGCCCTGGCCGTAGCCGGCCTCGGTGCGCTCCAAAACTTCCTTGCCCTCAGGAATCGAGCCGGTCGTGGTGGTCAGCCCAGGGATTTCATAATCCACCCCGAAGCCAAACTTTTTGCCGGTTTCCTTCAATTCACCGGGTGCCAGCTTGGTGGAAATATCGGCGAAGGTGGTGTTGCACGATTGGGCGAAGGCCTGGCTTAGCGGCACATTGCCGAGCGAAAACGCGTTGTAGTTGGTCACCACGCGGCCATAAATATCCATCGTGCCAGGGCACGGAACGATGGTATCCGTGGTCAGGTTTTGTTTTTCTACACCCGCAGCGGCGGTAAGGATCTTAAAAACCGAGCCGGGTGGGTATTGGCCTTGCAAGGCGACGTCGCCGTCCTCGTCCGCCTTTTCGGTCTGCGCTACGGCCAGGATATCACCGTTGGAAGGCCGGATGGCAACCAGCATGGCCTGGGCGTCCGAGCGCTGATTCACCGCTTCTTGGGCCGCGCGTTGGACGTCATAATCCAAGCCAACCTTGATGGAGGGGGCGGCCTCGGGCGCATGCTTTTCGACATCGGAAAGCGCCGCACCATTCTCATTGACGACGGCGATGGACCAGCCGGTCTCGCCGTCGAGCTCGTCATTGACGGCCGAGCGCACGCGCGATAAGAGATCGGGCGCAAGACCACGGTCCCGGGTCACCAGCGCGGGCTCTTCATTAATACGGACGCCGTCCATCCCCTCCAGCTTGGCGCGGATGACGGACTCCTGCTCTTCTGTATAAAGCCCCACCGAATAGGCAGACTCTGCCTTCTCCAACTTTTCGGCGAGCCCCTTGGCGTCTACCTCCGCGATCGAGTCGTCCTCGCGGTGCGCCGCAGCCAGGGCGCTGCTGACCTTGGAGGCCGTGGGGCGGACATCGGAAAGCGAGCTCGTATCCACGATGACGCGGTAATTCAGCCCGGGGCTCATCAGCTCCACCCCGTTGGAGGAAACGACGCTGGCGCGCGTGGCTTCCAAGGCGCGCAGCTCCAAATGCTGGTGCGCGCCCAGGTCCGGGTGAATAATGCTGGGCTTCCACCGCACCGTCCACTCGTCTTCGGCCTTGGTCAAGGTCATCTGCGTGGTATAGCTCAAGCTGCGATCCTTGGGCAAATCCCAGGTGACCTTATAATCCGCCGTGGCCACGGTTTCGTCCTGTTTTACCCCCTCGAGCTCAATATCGAGGCCCTCTGCCTGCAAGCCCGAGTACGTAGCATCGAGGGCCTGCGTGGCGTCATCGGGGGAATCCGTAAGCTCCGCCAAGCCCTCGTTATTTCGGCTCTCCATGCCTTCAATGAACTCTTCTGCCACCGGCTCGGCGGAGACGGGCTTTGGGGTGCAAGCAACCACACTAGTTGCGCTAAGCGAGACCGTAGCAACCAGTGCGAATAACTTCTTCATGCCTTGGCACATTAGCAGCGCACGCAGCAAAAAGGACTGCCCCACACCGAGGTGCAGGGCAGTCTATTAATAATTTGCGTAGAGGCGCGCAGCTTACTGCGTCACGCGGACATCGGCCTTAGCGCCGTCCACGGCTTCGAGGCCTTCCTCATCCGCAATGCGCATTGCCTCTTCAATGAGGGTTTCCACGATCTTGTCCTCCGGCACGGTGCGCACCACTTCGCCCTTGACGAAGATCTGGCCCTTGCCGTTACCGGATGCCACGCCCAAGTCTGCGTCGCGGGCCTCGCCCGGCCCGTTGACGACGCAGCCCATGACGGCAACGCGGATGGGAAATTCCATGCCCTCGAGGCCTGCGGTAACTTCTTCCGCCAGCTTGTACACGTCCACCTGCGCGCGGCCACACGACGGGCAGGAGACGATTTCCAGCTTGCGCGGGCGCAAGTTGAAGGACTGCAGAATCTGGTCTCCCACCTTGACCTCTTCTTCCGGCGGGGCGGAGAGCGAAACGCGAATCGTATCGCCGATGCCTTCTGCCAAAAGGGCGCCAAAGGCGACGGAGGACTTAATGGTGCCCATGAACTTCGGGCCGGCTTCCGTCACGCCCAAGTGCAGCGGGTAATCAGTCTGCGCGGCCAGCTGGCGGTAGGCCTCCACCATCAGCACGGGGTCAGAGTGCTTGACGGAAATGGCGATATCGCCAAAGCCGTGCTCCTCAAACAGGCTAGCTTCCCACATAGCGGACTCAACGAGTGCCTCTGGGGTGGCCTTGCCGTACTTTTCCAGCAAGCGCTTATCCAGCGAACCGCCGTTAACGCCGATGCGGATGGGGATCCCCGCATCACCCGCGGCCTTGGCTACTTCCTTAACGCGCCCATCGAACTCACGGATATTGCCTGGGTTGACGCGAATCGCCGCGCATCCAGCATCGATGGCTTGAAAGATGTACTTGGGCTGGAAGTGGATATCCGCGATGACCGGGATCGGGGACTTCTTGGCGATGGTCGGCAGAGCCTCCGCATCCACCGGCTTAGGGCAGGCCACGCGCACGATATCGCAGCCAGAGGCAGTAAGCTGTGCGATTTGCTGCAGGGTGCCGTTGATGTCATGGGTCTTGGTATTGGTCATCGACTGCACCGAAATTGGGTAGTCAGAACCAACGCCCACCGGGCCTACGTGCAATTGCCGCGTCTTCCGGCGCGGGTGCAATACTGGCGGAGGCCCGTCAGGAATTCCTAGACCGATAGGACTAGACATGAATGCTCCTTATTTCTAGCTCGTGGCTCGTTGCTAAACGTTATTGCACAATAAGTGTTGAACGTCCCCACTCTAGCACTAGATGGTTAAGCGCTAAAGTTCCCGCTCGCGCTGCAAATGTGCACTATACGTTGAGCTCTCCACCCACTCCCCGCGGCGGGCACGGGAAGGGCAAACCTAGCCAAATAGCCTGATCGGGTTAACCACATCCGCGATGATGATAACGACGCCAAGCCCCATGAGCAGGGCCGCCATCACATAGGTGATGGGCATTAGCCTGGTGTAATCTGCAGGACCCAGCGGCTGCTTGCCCATCAGCTTGCGGATGCCATCGCGGATCTTCTCATACAAGATGACCGCGATATGGCCGCCGTCAAAGGGCGGCAGCGGAATGAGGTTAAACAGGGCGAGGAAGAAGTTCAGCGTCGCCAGCATCATGAAGAACGATGCCCACAGGGAGCGCTCCACGAGTTCGCCACCAACCCGCGATGCACCGACGACAGACATCGGCCCATTGACATCCCGCTCGTGGCCAAAGATGGAGGCCACCACTCCCGGTACCTTAGCGGGGAATTGTTTGATTCCTTCCACCGTGGCCTCGAGCGAATACGTGGTGAAATGCCACGTTGCAGGCAACGCTTCCGTTGCTGAATGCTTCTCGACGATGTCGAGGACCTCATTGCTCAGCCCGATCGAACCGGCATCGACCAATTCGCCCTGTTGATTCAGGCGCTTGACCGTTTCTAGTTCGATGGAGAAGTCTTTTTCCTCACCGCCGCGCTCTACGGTAAGCGTCACGGTCTCGCCAGGGCGCTGCATGACCTCATCGCGCAATTGCGTAAAGGAATCTAGGTGCTCGCCATCGAGCGCGAGAATGATATCGCCCTCCTGGACACCGGCCTTACCAGCGGGCCCGTTCCCGGTGCACGATTCCAGCTCCTGGTTTTCTTTTTGGTCAGCGGTGCAGGTTACCTCCCCCACCCGCGGGCGCACATCGGCATCTGGGTTGGGAAGTCCCGCAGTCATCGCCACAAAATACAAGATGACAAAGCCGAGGATCAGGTTGACGCCAATACCGCCTACAAGGACGATGATGCGCTGCCACCATGGCTTTTTATACATTGCATAGGGCTTTTCTTCCTCCGTAAGGAATTCATCCTGCGCGGTCATCCCGGCGATATCGCAAAACCCACCCACCGGGAAGGCGGCAAGGCCGTATTCGGTATGCCCTTTGCGGAAGGAGAAAACACGCGGGCCAAAGCCAATGAAATACCGGCGCACCCGCATGCCAAAGGCGCGGGCAGTAAACATATGCCCCGCCTCATGGAGTGCCACGGTCAGCCCGATGCCAAGGGCGAAAAACACTATGCCCAGCAAATTTGCCATTAAAGAAAGCTTTCTAGTCAGCTAAACGGTCAATGCGCGCATTCGCGCGCCTGCGAGCCTCGCCTTCTACGGCGAGGATTTCATCGAGGGTAGAGACTACACCAGCAAACTGGGAAGACTCCCCGAGGATCTCGCCTACAACATCAACAATCTCTGGGAAGTGGATGCGACCAGACAAGAAGGCCGCCGCGGCCTCTTCATTGGCAGCGTTATAAATCACGCCAGTGCCCTGCGCCGCGGCCTCGCGGGCGAGGGATACGGCGGGAAAAGAGACATCATCAAGCGGCTCAAAATTCCACGTATGCGCTTGGGAAAAATCAAGTGCCGGCTGCGCGCCTGGCACACGCTGGGGCCAATTCAGCGCCAGGGAGATGGGCAGCTTCATCGACGGCGGCGAGGCCTGGGCGATGGTGCAGCCATCTTTAAAGGTGGCCATCGAGTGAATGACCGACTGCGGGTGAACCGTGACATCGATGCGCTCTGGCTCAATATCAAAAAGCAGCGTCGCCTCAATGAGCTCGAGCCCCTTATTGATCAAGGTGGCGGAATTCAGCGTATTCATCTGCCCCATGGACCACGTGGGGTGCTGCGCGGCTTGCTGCGGGGTAACGTCCCACATCTGCTCACGCGTTTGGCCGCGGAAGGGACCGCCCGAGGCCGTGAGAACGAGCTTGGCCAGCTCGCCCTCTTCGCCCGCGCGCAGGCATTGCGCCATCGCAGAGTGCTCCGAATCCACGGGGATGATCTGGCCTGTCCGCGCGGATTTCGTGACCAGCGTGCCGCCAGCAACCAAGGACTCCTTATTCGCTAGCGCAAGGTACTCGCCCATGTCCAGCGTGGCTAAAGTGGCCTTAAGCCCGAGGGATCCCACTAGGGCATTGAGCACGGTATCGGCGGGAACCGAGCGCACCAGCTCTTCTGCAGCACCATCACCAGAAAGTACCGTGCCGCCTAAAGCCGCAGAAACCTCCGCAGCCGCGGCAGGCTGGGCAACGGCAATGTGGTCAAACGAAAGGTGGAAGCTTCGGGCCTGCTCAATGATCTGCTGCGGGTTAGAGCCGCCCGCGGCAATGCCCACGACCTCGAATTTATCGGGGTTATCCGCAATTACTTCTAATGCTTGCGTGCCAATAGAGCCGGTGGAGCCAAGGATAAGGATTCGCTGAGTAGTCACCCCTCTACCCTAGCGGTCATTTACCGCGCCCTGCTATGGGGTGGAACCGGTCAAGCAGGCGGGGGTGTTTAATCGCCTTTACAGCCACGATGTTTTAAAATAGGTGTCAGTCAAATGGCATTGGTGTGCCCCCTCGATTAATGGACACACGCGATAGCGAAGGAGAGCAAGTGTCTTCCCACAAGCCGGTACCGCAGGTTTATGACGGTGTTTCTACCGAAGATGTTCCATCCGCAGGCTTCGGTTGGTCCCGCATCAGCCGCTCTGGTGTGCAAATCGCGGGTTGGATCTCCGTGATCTTCATGATTGGTTTCAACTTTGGTAACCACAAGGGCCACGTGGAGACCGTCTGGCTCGTCGCCCTGACCGTCCTGTTGGTTGTGGGCCTGCTCATCTTCACCTTCGAGCCGAAGCTCAACCAGGTGCGCACCATCACCTCTAATAACAAGCCGGCCGACCACCTGGAGCGCGACTGGATTTATGACCAGAAGACCGTTTCTGGCGCCTACACCGAGTTGACCGACTCCCAGCTGCGCGCGTTGAATATCGAGCCTTCCCGCGTAGCCCACCTGCGCGTTGACTCCGCGTCCGACGCTGCCGAGGTAAGCTCCGGCAAGCACGCGCTGTAATCCTAGCTACGGAAAACCGCCGAGCCTCCTTATTGCGAGGGGCTCGGCGGTTTCGTGGTTTTACTGGGTGCATAACTGTACTGCGTTTGGCTGGGCCGCGTGTGTAAACGCGGCATGCACCAACGAGAAAACCACCTAAGCACTTATTCAAAAATGCTTAGGTGGCTGTGCGGCAGCGGACTCTTAGGCCGACATGTCTTCTCGTTCATCGGCGGCAAGCTGGCCACAGGCTGCCGCGATTTCATCGCCCTTGGTATCGCGCACGGTGCACGGCACTCCCTGTGCCTGGACGCGGCGCACGAATTCATTAAGCCGCGCCTTGGGGGCTGCATCCCATTCCGAGCCCGGCGTCGGGTTGAGCGGGATCACGTTGACGTGCACCTTGGAGCCGAGCTTCTGGTGCAACTTGCGGCCCAGCATATCGGCACGGAAATCTTGGTCATTCTTATCCCGAATAAGGGCGTACTCGATAGACACGCGGCGGGCGGATTTATCGGCGTAGTATCGTGCTGCGTCGAGGACCTCATCGACGGACCAGCGGTTATTTACCGGAACCAGGCTATCGCGCAGCTCATCATCCGGGGTGTGCAGCGAAACCGCAAGTGTGCAGGCAAGGTCTTCGTCCGCGAGCTTGCGGATGGCAGGTGCCAAGCCCACGGTGGATACGGTCACATTGCGCTGTGAGAGCCCAAAGCCCGTTCCATCCTGACCGGTAATCTGGCGCACCGCCTGGACCACGCGCTTGTAGTTTGCCAGCGGCTCGCCCATGCCCATGAAGACCACATTGGACAAGCGTCCGCCTTCGGCCGCCATCGCCGCGGCTGCGTGGCGGAACTGCTCGACGATTTCGCCGGTAGAAAGGTTGCGGTCTAGTCCGCCCTGGCCGGTAGCACAGAACGGGCAGGCCATTCCGCAGCCGGCCTGGGAAGAAATGCACAAGGTAGCGCGGCCGGGATAGCGCATCAGTACGGACTCCAATAAGGTGCCGTCGTGCAAGCGCCACAAGGACTTGGTGGTTTCCCCATCGTCGGTAGAAGTCGTACGAATAGGCTTCATAAGCTCAGGGAAGAAGGCCTCCTTGACCTCCTCGCGCTTGCCGGCGGGGATATCTGTCATCTCTTCGACGTCGTCGGTGAGATGCTCGTAGTAGTGCTTGGCAATTTGCTTAGCACGGAATTTAGGTAGGCCAATTTCTGCGAGCTTATCGATGCGCTCGCTTTCAGAGAGATCCGCAAAGTGCTTGGGCGGCAGACCGCGCCGCGGCGCGGAGAAGTTAAGTTTTACTGGTTGAGCCATAATAACGCCCATCTTTCCACGGTTTACCGGTACTTTTCCAATTGGGAAGGCCTCAATTTATAGCCAAGTGGCATTTTGGAAGGGTTTACAGAAATAATGGACATATGACCACTCCGAAATACCCCGAAGATGACTTTTCCGCTTCCGATGATGAGGCCACCGCGGCAAGCGATAATGCCGCTTTGGCCGAAACCGGAAGCAAGGAAGTCTCCACCGATGCCGGCGCCGGCACCACCGAGCCCGCTGCCGCACCACAAAAAGCCCAAGGCTCGTTCGCCGCTAGCACCTGGGCAGCGCTCATTGTCGGTTTCCTCTTGCTGATCGTGTTGATCATCTTCATCATGCAAAACCAGCAAGAAGTGCCGATGAACTTCCTGGGCTGGTCGGGGCAGTTCCCAGCGGGCATTGCCTACCTGATGTTTACCATCGGCGGCGCGCTCATCATGGCGCTAGTAGGTGTGTGGCGCATGCTTGAATTGCGCCGCCAATTGCGCAAGCAGGCCGAAGGCTAAAAGAGCTCTACTGCCGCCCTCCTCCTTGCCCTCGAGATATTTCGGTGGCGCAGCAGGGAGCGGGCGGTTTATGCGCAGCATCCTTATACGTGGTGGCTGCAACCCGGTTTAGACCGCGAAGTTTGCCATGAGGCTCATGGCCACCCAGGTAACCATGGCAGAGGGAAGCATGCCATCAAGGCGATCCATCAAACCACCGTGCCCGGGGAGGATGTGGGACATATCTTTAATGCCCAGCTCTCGCTTAAATTGCGATTCCACCAAGTCACCCAATGAGGCGCAAATAACAAGGCCGAGCCCCATCAAGGCGCCGATCCACGCCGAATGGTGCAAGAGGAAATGGACGGACACCGCACCAACGATGACGCCGAAGCCAATGGAGCCGCAAAAGCCCTCCCAGGATTTCTTCGGGCTCACGGCCGGTGCCATGGGGTGGGAGCCAAACATCACGCCGACGTTATAGCCGCCCGTATCGGAGGCGACCACGCACAGCATGAAGACCACGATGGAAGCGGCGCCGCTGGCCACCGGGGTAGAAATCAACGACAGCATCGCTGCAAAAGTCGCGAAAAGCGGAATCCACGTGAGCACGAAAATGCCGACGGACATGTCCCGCAGGTAATTGATGGGAGGGCGATGCCGCCCGTTATGGAAAAGCCTGCCGAACATCAAAATGAGTACGGCGGTGACGTAGACGGCCACGAGGCCGGGCGCGCCAAGCGGCCAGGAAATCCACACCATGGCCTGGCCCAAGATGATTAACAGCGTGCGCGGGATATAGTATGAATTCTCCCGCAAGCGGGTAAGAACTTCCCACATGGCCCCGCCGACTGCGACGGCAACCACCGCATACCAGGCCAAGGGGCCAGCCCACACGGCGAGGACAACGAGGGCGCCGAGCCCCACGCCTACTCCAATAGCCGCCGGCAAGTCACGGCCTGGGCCATTTTTCGGCTGCGGCAATCGGCGGTTCAAGGCGTCACTCACCGTGACCGGCTCCTTTCACTTGACGTTGTATGCGCGTCGCGGGGCTTATCTATTTCCTATACAAAAATACTACGTACAGAAAAGCGCCGCCGGCCGAGGTGGGCGCGGCGGCAGTGGAAAAGACCTAGACCTCCATCAATTCGGATTCCTTGTTTTCCACCAGCTTGTCAACCTGCTCGACATAGCCAGCGGTAATCTTTTCCATTTCCTTTTCTGCGGCAAGGACCTCATCCTCGCCTTCTTCGCCATCCTTTTGAAGCTTCTTCAGCTGTTCCATGGCCTTGCGGCGGATATTGCGGATGGCAATCTTGCCGTCTTCGCCCTTACTCTTGGCCAGCTTGACCATTTCCTTACGGCGTTCCTCGGTCAACTGCGGAACGGTCACGCGCAAAACGTGGCCATCGTTGGTGGGGTTAACACCCAAATCCGAGTTGCGGATGGAGTTTTCAATCTCTTGGATCATGGACTGCTCGTAGGGCTTGATGAGCAACATGCGCGGCTCTGGCACGGAGATGGTAGCCATCTGAGTAATCGGGGTCGGCGCACCGTAGTATTCCGCGATGAGTCCGTTGAACATCGCCGGGTTCGCGCGGCCGGTGCGAATGGTCACCAGCTGCTCGCGGGTGTGCTCGACGGAAGCGGTCATGTGTTCTTCGGCTTCGAGCTGAATGTCATCGATCATGAGGCTGAATCATCCTTCAACGTTGAGGGGTAGCTGTATAAAAGGTAGCAGGTTCTGTGCCGTTTTAGAATTAGGACTGCACCAGCGTGCCGATAACCTGGCCGCTTGCGGCGCGTGCAATATTCCCCTCTTCCAAGAGGTTGAAGACCAAGATCGGCATGTCATTGTCCATGCACAGGCTAAAGGCGGTTGCATCGGCTACCTTGAGTCCCTTTTCAATAACCTCGCGCGGAGTGATTCGGGTGTAGAGCTCCGCATCGGGGTTCGTGCGTGGGTCGTCGGAGTACACGCCATCAACACCCTTGGCCAGGAAGAGGACATCGGCGCCGATTTCCAGGGCGCGCTGCGCGGCGGTGGTATCCGTGGAAAAGTACGGCATGCCCATGCCGGCACCGAAGATAACGACGCGGCCCTTCTCAAGGTGGCGGTCAGCGCGCAGTGGCAGGTACGGCTCGGCGATTTGCGCCATGTTGATAGAGGTTTGCACGCGGCAATCAACGCCCTTTTGCTTCAAGAAGTCCTGCAGGGCCAACGAGTTCATGACCGTACCCAGCATTCCCATGTAGTCAGAGCGGGCGCGGTCCATGCCGCGCTGTGAAAGCTCTGCACCGCGGAAAAAGTTGCCGCCGCCGATCACCACGGCGATTTCGATGCCCTGCTCGGCCACTTCAGCGATTTGGCGAGCAACGTTATCGACAACGTCTGGGTCGATGCCAACCTTGCCGCCGCCAAACATTTCGCCGCCGAGTTTCAGCATTACTCGTTTGTATCCGGTTCGCTTCTCGTCTGCAGAAGTCACGCCTTCATCGTCTCCTTTTGCGCGGGCTGATTTATTTCTTTTCCATCTTACCTACACTGTCCCCGCTTCCCCACACCGCACCGCAGCCCGGCAGCCGCCCCTTCCCCATCGCCTCTAGACAGCAGAAAAGCCCACCGAGAGGGTGTACCTCCCGTGGGCTTTAAAGGCTAAAAAGCGGCTGAGGCTTAAGCGCCAACCTCGTAGCGGACGAAGCCGGTGATGGTGGTGCCGGCCTCTTCTGCAACCTGCTTAACGGTCTTCTTGTTATCGGACAAGGAAGCCTGCTCCAGCAGAACAACGGACTTGTAGAAGCCGTTCAGGCGGCCTTCCACGATCTTTGGAAGAGCAGCCTCAGGCTTGCCCTCCTCGCGAGTGGTGGCCTCAGCGATGGAGCGCTCCTTCTCGACGATCTCTGCAGGAACGTCTTCGCGCTTCAGGTACTCAGCGTTCATAGCTGCAATCTGCAGAGCGGCAGCGTGTGCGCCTTCCTTGTTGCCTTCGTAGGAAACCAAGACACCGACTGCAGGAGGCAGGTCAGCGGAGCGCTGGTGCAGGTAGACAGCAACATTGTCGCCATCAACGGTGACTGCACGACGTGCCTGCAGCTTCTCACCGGTCTTTGCGGACTCCTGGTCAACGAACTCGGAGACCTTCTGGCCCTCGATCTCTACGTTGTTGAGTTCTTCCGGGGAGTTAGCCTTGGCTGCGGCTGCAGCTACAACAATCTTCTTGGCGAAGGACTGGAAGCCCTCGTTCTTTGCCACGAAGTCGGTCTCGCAATTGATCTCAACCATGGTGTTGCCGGATACGGCAACGAGGCCCTCGGTAGCCTCGCGGTCAGCGCGCTTGGACACGTTCTTCGCACCCTTGATGCGCAGGAATTCAACGGCCTTGTCGTAGTCGCCGCCGTTTTCTTCCAGGGCCTTCTTGCAATCGAGCATGCCGGAGCCAGTTGCTTCGCGCAGTGCCTTCACGTCTGCAGCAGTGTAGTTCGCCATAGTTAGGGCGATCCTCCTTGAAAATCAGTCAGTGTTCGTTGAGACAGCGTAGCCGAAGAAACGGTCTCGCGCCGTCTTTGGGTGGGGGTATCTACCCCAGTTTCCTTCATCAATGCGATTGTACGGAGGCTAGTTTTAGCCGCCTCCAGCATAGATAAAAGTAACCCCCACCGCCGTAGCACACGGTGGTAGGGGTTAGGTAAACAGCCTTGTACAGGAATTATTCCCTAGCTGCCCCACACCAAAATGTGCGTGGGGTATTCAATTAAGTGCAGTTAAGAAAGAATCCTCACAAGAGGCAGGCCTACTGTGCAGGCTTGTCTGCGGGGGCTTCCTCAGCCTTTTCTGCAGAAGCAGGATCGGATGCGGCTGCAGCAGCCTCAGCATCGCGCTGTTCCTTCTCTGCGGAATCGCCGGCAGCTTCCTTAGCGGCTGCAAGCTGGCGCTCCTCGCGAGCCTTCTTGCCCTCTTCGACGGCGGACGCCACGATGCCGGACAGCAGCTTGGTGGAACGGATTGCGTCATCGTTGCCCGGGATCGGGAAGTCAACGTCATCCGGGTCGCAGTTGGTGTCCAGGATGGCAACAACCGGGATGTTCAGCTTGTGAGCTTCCTTAACCGCGATGTGCTCCTTGTTGGTGTCAACAATCCACAGTGCGGACGGGGTCTTGGCCATCTCAGAGATGCCGCCCAGAACGCGCTCAAGCTTGGCGCGCTCGCGGTTGAGCATCAGAACTTCCTTCTTGGTGCGGCCCTTGTAGCCGTCCTCGCGCTCATCCATAGCCTGAAGTTCCTTCATGCGCTTCAGACGCTTGGACACGGTCTGGAAGTTGGTGAGCATGCCGCCCAACCAGCGGTGGTTGACATAAGGCATGCCGACGCGGGTTGCTTCTTCAGCAACTGCTTCCTGCGCCTGCTTCTTGGTGCCAACGAAAAGGATGGTGCCACCGTGAGCGACGGTTTCCTTAACGAACTCGTATGCCTCATCGATGTAGGTCAGCGTCTGCTGCAGGTCGATGATGTAGATGCCGTTACGGTCGGTGAAGATGAAACGACGCATCTTCGGGTTCCAGCGACGGGTCTGGTGGCCAAAGTGCACACCAGCGTCGAGGAGCTCGCGCATGGTTACAACTGCCATGATTCGCTCGCTTTCTTTTACTTGTCTTTCGGTTTTCCAAATGTGCGGTGTTTTATTCCGCACCCTAGCAACGAAGGCCCTGCCAACACCTTGTTTCCAAGGACCACGTCAGCTGCCGGGCCGCCACACCCTTAACGCAGGATGCAACAACTTCGTCGCGCGTAGTCAATGCCTCCGTGAGGGTTAACTCCCAGCGGACACACTGCTATGAAAGACAATAATCCCAGCCAGCTAGATTTTCCAAACCGAACAAGCACTTTTCCACAAGTTTCTTTGGACGTTTCGCCTCGATTGTCACTCGGGTTTCTTCCGCCCCCACCGCTGCCAGTTTATCCACAGCCAGCCCACGCTTCGCAGGACATTATTTGCCCTGGCGCTACACACTGTGACCCATGAACCTTTTTCCACGACCACGCAATAATGCCGCTTGCAGATGCCCCCTTATCCCCACCCTCGCCACCACCCTCACTGGTGCGCTCGTGCTACTGTGCGCGGCACCCGCTGCCGCATACGTCGATCCCGCCTCGGGTAAACCGCGCCCGGTTCGGGTGCCGCGCGGCTTTGATAAGCCCGAGCATAAGTGGAGCGCTGGCCACCGCGGCGTCGATATGGACCTAAGAATTGGCGGCCGCGTCGTCGCCGCCGAATCCGGCACCGTCGCTTTTGTCGGCACCGTCGCTGGAACCCCGGTCATTTCGATAGACCATGCAGATGGCATTCGTACCACGTATCAACCCGTGCACGCGAGCGTCACCCAAGGCCAAGAAGTGCGCGAGGGCCAAACCATAGGAAAGCTCGGCCACCCAGTAGACGGCACACCAGGACTGCATTGGGGCGCGCGGATTGCCAAGGACAGCTACATTGACCCATTAAGCCTGCTGGATATGCCGGTTATCCGCCTCAAGCCTTTATAAGAATCACTCAGGCCCGCGGGTGGGCCTGGGAATAGACCTGCTTTAGCCGCTTTGCGGAAACATGCGTATAGATTTGCGTGGTACTCAAAGACGAGTGTCCCAATAACTCTTGGACCACGCGCAGGTCCGCGCCGCCTTCTAAAAGATGTGTAGCCGCAAGGTGTCGCACCCCGTGCGGCGTTAGGCCGCTTGTGCCGGTAACCGTGGCGGCTTTGTCTACGATGCGCCGCACCTGGCGCTGGTCAATGCGCGCTCCCCTGCTGCCTACAAAGATGGCCTGGGTTTCTCCCCGCGCCATTTCTTTGCGCCCGCCGTCTATCCACTGCTGCAGGGCATCGGTTGCGGCGGCACCAAAGGGCACGACCCGTTGCTTATTTCCCTTACCGGTTACACGTGCGGTGGACCGCTTAAAGTCCACGTCTTCTATATCGAGGCGGACCAGTTCCGCCACGCGCATTCCGCTGGCATAGAGCAACTCCAAAATGGCGCTATCGCGCTGAAAATGTGCTTCATCGACAGAAACGGCGTTGCCCACAAGTTCGCCCGCCTGCTGCGGTGCCATGACCGTTGGGAGATGCTGGCCCACCTTCGGTGTTACCAATCGTGCCGCAACATCACGGGTGAGGTAGCCTTCCCTTTCCGCCCAGGTAGAAAAGGCTTTAACTGAGGCAGTCCTGCGTGCCAGCGTTGCGCGCGCCTTTCCTTCTGCGACCGCGTTGCCCAGCCACTGCCGCAGGTTATTGAGGTTAAAGTCCGCAAAGGTATCGATGTCTTGGGCCAGGTTTTTTAGGTCCGCGCGGTAGCCACGCACCGTGGCCTCCGCACGGCCTTTGACGCAGAGTTGGAAGTCCGCAAAGTCCTCGATAGCCTCGTCCATTTGCCCGACCGGGCCATGACTTTCTGCGGCCTTCCGTTTATCACTCATACCCCACGAGTTTACTTGCTTTTCAGCCCATCTCTAAGCGAACCCAATTATTTCCCTCCCGCACGATCACACACATTTTCTCTAGGGCAAGCAATAAGTGGATAGTAAGGGGCAGGCGGAATCCCGCGTCCCGCGCAATATCTTCTGCAGTAGCCGGAGGGCTTCCTGGCGGAGGGGTCGCGTCAAAGACCCGCAGCTCATTCCGCGATAGTCGCTGCGTTAAAGACGCCGCAAAATTCATTTCATATTGCGCCTCCGGATCAACCGTCCCGGCGCGGCCCACCAGGGCGCGGACTTCGTTGGCGCTGGCGACCAACTGGGCCCGCCCGTCTTGGATGCGCTGGTGGCACCCGAGCGAGCCACTCGTCGTAATTGGCCCCGGCACCGCCATGGCAACGCGCCCCAAGGCTTCTGCCCAGTTGAGGGTATTAAGAGCACCCGAGCGATATGCCGCTTCCATGACCACGATTCCTTGGCTTAGCGCAGCAACAAGGCGGTTGCGAATGAGAAAGCGATGCCGCTTGGGTGCTGTCTCGGGAGCGAATTCGGAGACGATGCAGCCATTATCGGCAATCTGATCGAAGAGTCCACCATTGCGGGCCGGGTAATTCTTGTCGATTCCGCACGCGGCGACAGCAATGGTGCGCCCCGCATTGTGCAAGGCGGTCTCATGCGCCACGGTATCTACTCCCAAAGCCCCGCCGGAGACGATAGTCCACTGATGGTTCACTAGGCCTGAGACCACACTTTGGGTTGCCTGCCACCCGTAGCGCGAAATGGCGCGCGTGCCCACGATTCCCACGGCCTGCCCTACCTCGGGTTTAAGCGCTGAGCCGCGTACCCACAAGCTATGCGGCGGTACTGCTTGCTCATCGAATGTGGCCGGCGCGTCCGCGCCATTCTGGTAGAAACCGAAGGCAGAAGAAAATGCCTCGGCTGGCCACTCGGGGCTATCGGCAGTGATCAATCGCGCCCCCACGCGCTCTGCGGCGGCGAGGTCTTCTTTTTGCCGCACCCAATCAAACCGTGAGGCGGTGCGCGCTAAGAGAGGCCCGATCCAATCGGCTCGGTGATAAATCCCGTGGGCAATCTCTTCGGCCGAATGATGTTCCAGCAAGGCCTGCAAGGAGGCGGACGGGCCTTCCACCACGCGATTGAGATATACCCATGTGGCAAGTGGAGTCGATAAATCAAGATCGCTCATGCCGAAATCCTCCCTACCGTTTGGCTCGAACGAAGGTCGAGGGCTTGACCCACTTCCGCAAGATCGGGTGTGGAACTGCCATGCAAGTCGGCCAAGGTCCACGACACGCGCAGGACGCGGTCGATGCCGCGCTGCGAAATCTCGCCCTCGGCAAGGTAGGCAGACAACATGATCATCGCGGACTCAGATGCGGGGCGGTGCCGGCGCAAATAGGACGAGGGCACGGCGCCGTTGACGCGGGCGGGAATGCCGTCGGCCGCCCAGCGCGCCCGGGCACGGTCGCGGGCTGCGGCGACCCGCTCGGCAATGGCGGCAGAGGATTCTTCGCCCTCAGCATTGATGGTGGCTGACTGTCCGGAGAGGGTGACCACCATGTCCAAGCGGTCGCGCAACGGCCCGGAGAGATTCGATAGATAATGAAGCCGGTCATGCGGATTGCACGTGCATTGAGAGGGATCCTCGGCGGCGCACCGACAGGGGTTAGCGGCCATAATCAGTTGGAATCGCGCCGGGTAGTCAATCTCCTGCTGCGCGCGTGCCAGGCGTACATGACCTTCTTCTAAAGGCGCGCGCATGCCGTCGAGGACTGGGGCGCTTACCTCGCTGACCTCATCGAGGAAGAGCACCCCATTATGGGCCAGGCTCACCGCCCCTGGGCGAGGATGACCGCTTCCACCACCAAGGAGCGCCGCACGGGTAACCGAAGAGTGCGGGGCGATGAAGGGCGCGTGGGAGACCACTTCACCGGGGGTCCCCGTGAGCGAGTGGACCGCGGTGGTTTCTACCATCTGGTCCGGGCTTAGCGCCGGAAGAATGCTGGGCAGGCGCGAGGCGATCATGGATTTTCCTGAGCCCGGTGGGCCGATCATCAACAGATGGTGCCCACCGGCGGCAGCGACTTCCGCCGCCCACTTGGCATGGTGTTGCCCGGCTATATCGCAAAAATCTAGCCGCTCCTGTGCGGGCGCCGCTGCAGGCTGGTCAGAGCAGCACTCGGCCGCGCGGGGCAGGTCGCGCTCTCCAAGCGCCCACGCAAAGGCATCAAAGAGCGTGGCTGCAACCAGCACATTCAAATCGGGAACGAGGGTGGCCTCGGCCGCATTTCCTGGCGGAATAACCAGCGTAGAAATGCCCTCCTCGCGGGCGGCGAGAAGCGCTGGGATGATGCCAGGGACTGCTCTAACCGTGCCGTCCAGGCCCAGTTCCCCGAGCACCAGAGTTTCTTCAAGGACCCGGTTGGGTGACTGCACGGAGCGCGCGTAGTCAGCGCCGTGCTGTTCTACGTGGGCGGCGAGAATCGCAAGGGCCATGGGCAGGTCAAAGTGGGAGCCTGATTTTGGTAGAGAGGCCGGCGACATGGAGACGATGACCTTGGTTTTCGGCCATGGCAGGCGGGAATTCGCGGCGGCGGTCTTGATGCGGTCGCGGGATTCAGATATCGCGGTATCCGCATGCCCCACCACATGGATTCCGGGCAGGCCATGCCCTACGTTGGCTTCGACGTTGATGACGCGGGCGAGCACGCCGTGCAGGGAGACTGCTAGGCATTTACCGAGGGCCATCGTCGACCCCCGTAAAGTGCTCTAATTCAAAACCCTCGCCATTGACCACGAGAGCAATGACATCGAAGCGTACGGTAGCCAGCGGCTTGCCGTCTAGCCACTGGACGGCGGCCCTGCGCATACGGGCAAGCTTGTGTGGGGTCACCGCCTCGGCTGTGCCAAAGCTCGCGGTAGAGCGGGTTTTTACCTCTACGAAGACGATCGTGCCATCGGGCTCGCGGGCAATAAGGTCGATTTCTCCCACTCGGTAGGAGACGTTGGCGGCGATGATATCGGATCCGCGCTCGCGGAGGTAGCCCGCGGCGAATGATTCTCCCCGCTTGCCTAGTTCTTGCCTGTGCCGGGGGTGCTTCGTAGCGAGGTGTTTATCGGATGCAAATTGCATGTGCGGCGTCCTTTTCTTTCGTGCTGTTTGTGCTGCACGCACAGAACACCGCAGGATGCGGGCCGGATACAAGCCCGAAAACCAGAAAACCGCCGCAGATGTGAATAACTTCGGCATCACGAAGAGTTATCCACAGCTGCGGCGGTATGAAGCGGGCGCCGGGTTGACAGGCGCCCAGTGCCCTAGTCCGGCATGATGAAATCCGGCTTGTCCAGTTCCTCGATATTGACGTCCTTGTAGGTAATGACGCGGACGTAGCGCACGAATCGGGCGGAACGGTACATATCCCACACCCAGGCATCGGACATGCGCACCTCGTAGTACACATCGGGCCCGGCGGTATGGGGAATCAGTTCTACGGCATTGGCCAGGTAGAAACGTCGTTCGGTTTCTACGACATAAGAAAACTGGCTGACGACATCGCGATATTCGCGGTAAAGGGACAGCTCTACCTCTGCCTCGTAGTTTTCGAGTTCCTCTGCACTCACTGTGGACCTCCAAAAGATGGGATAGCTCGCCCTAGCTTAGCGCGCAGAAACCACAATTTTCGCTAGGCACGCGCAGTAAATTGGGCATGCGCGCGCTGCACATTGCTGTAGCTCATGCGGTGTTCCGGGCTCGCCCCCAAAGCGGCAATCGCGGCCTCGTGCGCCTTAGTGCCATAGCCCTTATGCCCTGCCAATCCATAGCCCGGAAAGCGCTCGTCCAGATCCAGCATGAGGTGATCCCGGCTGACCTTGGCCAGCACGCTCGCCGCCGCAATGCACCGCGCCGCCGCGTCCCCACCAACGATGGGCAGGTGAGGTTGGGTGAGGCCGGGGATAAAGAGGGCATCGGAAAGCACATAGCCTGGGCGCTGTTCCAGGCGCGCTACTGCCCTGCGCATGCCCGAGGTATTGGCGTGTTGGATGCCACGCTTGTCGATGTCCCCCGCACCAATATGCACCACTGACCAGTCCACAGCCTTGTCTTTGATGATGGGAAAGAGTTTTTCGCGCTGGCGGGGCGTGAGCTTTTTGGAATCGGTTAAGGTATCCAATTCGCCCACGATGCGCTCGGGCAGGATGCAGGCTGCGATGGTGATGGGGCCGCAGCACGCACCGCGGCCGGCCTCATCCACCCCGGCGACGGGGCCGAGCCCTGCCTTGGCCAACGCCACTTCAAAGGTGCGTTGCTGTTTAAGCCGCCGCATCCTGGATATCCGGATCGTCAATGCCGCCAAAGCGCGATACGGGCAGGACCACGGCCTCTACCTTGCCGCGCACGTTGTCCACCGGCACGGTGCCTTGCAGGTGATCGCCGATGTGCGCACGAGAATCCAGGGAATTGGTGCGGTTATCCCCCATGACCCACATATTGCCTTCTGGAACGGTCACGGGACCGAAGTATTGGCCGCCGCAGGCCTGCGAGCCGGAGCCGGGATCAACCGGGATCTCGGGCGGATCCAACGTGAAGCTCTGGTCTATCGGTGCACCATCCACCATCACCGCGGAATCGCCCTCCTCACACTTGACCGTCTGGCCCTCGGTGGCGATAACGCGCTTGACCAGGATATTTTCCCCATTGGGCAAAAGCCCCACCGACGCCAAGGCGTTTTGGGCACCGCGCACCAGCACGTTATCGGAGCGCTGCACCTCAAATTCCGTATTCCAGGACTCAGGTCCTTCAAATACCACGACATCGCCTGGGGCTGGGTCGTGGAAGTAATAGCTCATCTTTTGCACCGCGATGCGGTCATTATCGCAGCCGGTACAGCCATGCAGCGTAGGTTCCATCGACGCGGAGGGAATGACATACATCCGGCCGACGAATGCCTGCAGTAGGACTAAGAGCACGAAGCCGCCGATGACCGGTGCGAGGAAATCGCGGGTGCGCAGGCGCTGTTGCTGTGGTTTAGCTTTGGATGTCTGGGTCATCGACCCCACCAATGCGGTTGAACGGCCAGAATACGAACTGCACCTTTCCGCGCACGTTATCTACGGGGATCGTGCCGTGGAAGTTATCGCCCATGTGGTAGCGCGAATCGGCAGACGCGGTGCGGTTATCCCCCATGACCCAGATATTATCCTCAGGCACCTTCACTGGGCCGAAATACGGGCCACCGCAGGCTTCCGATCCAGTCGATTCATCCACCGGATAGGTCGGCGGATCCTGCACGTAATCCTGCTTGATGGGCTTGCCATCCACCATGACGGCGGGATCGCCTTCCTGGCAAGACACCGTCTGCCCGCCGGTGGCGATAACGCGCTTGACCAGGGTATTTTCATCTGGTGGCGCCAAGGAGATAAAGCTCAGCGCATCCTGAATGCCGTGAATGACGGCATTGGATGAGCGCGGGGAGACGTAACTCCCGTTCCAATCGTCGGTGCCCTTAAAGACCACGACATCGCCTGGCTCTGGGCTCTTATCGCCGTAGTAAGAGACCTTTTCTGTAAAGATGCGGTCATTCGTGCATCCCTCACAGCCATGCAGCGTCGGCTCCATGGATCCTGAGGGAATCACGTATTGGCGGCCGATGAAGTTTTGGAATAGCCCCACGACCACCAGCACGGAGACGACGACTACGAGAGTCTCCAGCCACCACGGCATTTGTTTTTTCTCCGTGGTCGCTTCCTCCGCGGCCGCTTCTTTGCCCTGCGAGATGCTTTCGTTATTCACCCGTCAGATCCTAGCAACTGCATGCCCGCAATCTGGATTGGCTCCCGTGACTGCGGGGCGATTCACAGGAAATCGAAATGATTCGAGGAGTGCACAATAAAAATCTCCCTCCCTTTCCGGCACTGTGCATGCGGGAAAGGAAGGGAGATAGGCGCTGCCCAGGGCGGGCGTTAGAACTAGCGACGCTCCTTGATGCGAGCCTTCTTGCCGCGCAGATCGCGCAGGTAGTACAGCTTCGCACGGCGAACGCGGCCGCGGCGGGAGACCTTGATGGACTCGAGGTTCGGGGAGTGAACCGGGAAGGTACGCTCTACGCCGATACCGAAGGAAACCTTACGCACGGTGAAGGTCTCGCGGATACCGGAGCCCTGGCGGCGGATGCAGATGCCCTTGAAGAGCTGTGCACGCTCGTTGTTACCCTCAATAACCTTGACGTTGACGTCGAGGGTATCGCCGGGACGGAAGGACGGGATGTCGTCGCGCAGCTGTGCTGCATCGACCTTGTCGATAATGTTGGTCATGCCAATATTCCTTTTCAGTTTGGGACAGAGGACCCTGGCGGCCGGAGGCCTGACCGGTTCGTGCCCGTTACATAGAACGATGGATTATCTTTCCATAGGAACCGGCCAATTCCAAATTCCTCTATTTCGCGGATTTACTACCCTACCTGGGGCGAGCCGGGCGCGCAGCACGCCTTAGGCAGGCATGGGCGAGCGGAGGATGGAGTGGTGCTCATCGAGGATCTTTGCCGTGCCCAGGTATCGCGCCCGGAAGACCAAGTACGACGCCACCACGGCACCCACCGTGATGCTAAAGAGGATAATGATGCTGCTCCAGAATGTGCCATCATGAATGCCGTCGGTAGCGCGGGTGAACGCGTCCTTGGCGTAGGACATCGGGTGGAAAGGGTGCAGCAGGCTGAGCGCGCGCGGAATCGCCAGGACCGGCCAGACACCGCCAAAGACCATCACGCCCAGGGCGAACGCGCCGGCGGCAAAGATCGAACCGATCTTGCGCCCGAAGGTAATCAGGAAGAACTGGTAGGTCGCCGCACCCACGGCGGAAATCGCGGCGAGCACGAGCGCGATCATGGACCAGCTTGCCGGCTGCCACCCCAGGGTGGAAGACATCAGGGCCATAAACGCCAGTATGAGGAAGTTCAGGCCGGTCAGCGCGGCAAAGGCGCCGAATACGCTGCGGACCGGGCTGGTGGCGCGGGCTCCCCGGCGCACCATGTAGTACGGCAGCGTCATCGCCAAGAGCAGCATGACGAGGAAGCCGAATACGAGCACGAAGAGCATGGAGGCGCCGCCGGTAATATTCTTTTCGGTCGGGTCCGCTGGGTTGACGACCGTCTGCACGGGATGGACATTGGATGCGGTGAAGTTAATGGGAACCGCTATATTTTGCGCGGAATCCTCTGGGCGGGAAATGGTAGGTGCCTTGGCGGCGCCTTCGGCAAGCTTTGTGGATAGCTCGCCAGAGCCTTCCTTGAGGCGGTCCAAGCCGCCCTTGAGCTCGGTTCCGCCTTCAGCCAGGCGGCCGGTGCCCTCCTTGAGCGCGCCCGTGCCATCGTGGAGGCGGGAGGCACCATCCTGCAAGCGGGTCGCACCGTCCTGCAGCTGCGAGGTACCGTCGCTAAGCCTGCCAACTCCGCCGCGCAGCTCCTTGATGCCATCGGACAGGCGGTGTGCACCGCCGTTCAGTGTGGTCAGCCCGCCGAGGTATTCCGATTGCGGGTCGGACAGGTTGTAGTGCAGCTGCCCGGTGCCTGCGGAAAGCTTCTCCAGCTGCCCCACCATATTTCCACTAGAGGCGGGATCGAGCCTGGATACCAACGAGTAGAGCTGATCCGCTTGCTGGGTCATGCCGAGCCCGCGCAGGATGTCTACCAGCTGGGTAAGGCCAGGAACCACGGCTTGGGCTTGCTTCAGCACGGGGATGAGCATGCCGGTGAGTTGATTGACCCCGGCATCGATCTGGCCCGCACCATCGGCAAGGCGGCCGGTGCCGGCAAGGAGCTTATCGGAGCCATCGGCAAGCCGGGTCGCACCGTCATCGAGGCGCGCCGCGCCATCACTCAGCTTGCCTGCACCATCATTCAACCGCCCGACGCCGTCATTGAGCCGCGTCGTTCCGTTGAGGAGCTCGGCCGTGCCGTTATTGAGCTTGCCCGCACCGTTGTCGAGCTTGTTGATGCCCTCAACCGCGCGCCCGCCGCCCTCTTGCAGCTTTCCAGCGCCCTCATCGAGGCGCCCCGCGCCGTCCGCGGCATTGCCCAGGCCGTCGCTCAGCTTAGTAAGCCCCTCAATAACCTGGTCGGCGTACTTTTTGGAAATGGCGTTTTCCACGCTCGTTTGTACCTGCGGAATGAGGCTGGAGGAAATGACCGAACCATTCGTGCCGTAATAGTCATTCGTAGCGAAGTTGATCTCCGGTTTTTCGGGCTTATCGCTGATGATGGTCACGGCCTGCTCAGAAAAGTTCTTCGGGATAGTCACCACCATCAAGTACTTGCCCTTGACCAGGCCCTCTTCGCCTTCTTCCTTGTTGACCTCAGAGAATTTGAGGTAGTCAGTCTCTAGCAGCCCCTCGACCACTTGGTCGCCATAGTTGGTGTTCTTGCCCTGCTTGTCCACGCCCGCGTCTTCATTGACCACGGCAAGGTCAATATTGCGCATGTACTTGGACGGATCCCACATGGCCCACATCATGGTTCCGGCCACGATGATGGGCGCAACGAGGAAGAATACGATAAGCACCCGCGACAATGCGCTGCGCGGGCGCCAGTCCAGGAGGCGGTGCCAGCCCAGCACTCCCCGGCCCTTGTGTTCCTCGCCGCTTATCGAGGCCATCGCTGCGGTGTCCTCGGCACCGTGACCGCTATCGGCCGCACGACTCATAGTTGTCTCCTTATGGCAGTAGTTCAGCGTCCCCCTTGCCCCCATCTGCCCAGGAGCACCTCGCTGAAGCAGGAGAAGAAGGACGCCATTTACTTAGTTTTGCCAAACTTACCATTATTGGATGTGGGAGTCCGCATCGATTGTAATGTGGCGGTCATATTTTTCGGGTCGTCCGCGGTTGGCGGGGATATTTTCCCCACCGCGCCTCAAGTAGCGGCCCACCCTGCGGTGCTGGTAGGCCGCTGCACAGGGAAGCTAGAAGCCGGCCTTCTTCAGGGCATCGGCCATGGTCCCCTTGGCTGCCGGGCGCCCGCGGGAGCCTCCACGATCGGAGTTGCGTCCGCCCTTCTTCCCCGCTGCGCGCGAAGGCTTTTGACCGCCGCGCTTGCCGGATCCGCGCTGCGAGTCGCCGCCGCGGCGCTTCGGCGCGGGCTGTCCCGGCTCATCATCCAGCCGCAGCGATAGGCCGATGCGCTGGCGATCGACGTCAACCTCCATCACCTTGACCTTGACCACCTGGCCAGAGCGCACGACCTCATGGGGATCAGAAACAAACTGGTGGCTCATGGCAGAGACATGGACGAGGCCGTCTTGGTGCACGCCGACATCCACAAACGCGCCGAAGGCCGCGACGTTGGTGACCGTGCCCTCCAGCACCATGCCGGGGGTGAGGTCAGAGACCTTATGCACGCCTTCTTTAAAGGTGGCGGTCTTAAACTCAGGGCGCGGATCGCGGCCGGGTTTATCCAGCTCGGCGATGATATCGTTCACAGTTGGGATACCGAAGGTTTCATCGGCGAAATTGGCGGGATCCAGCTTGTCTAGCACGCGGGTATTGCCAATGAGCTCGCCGATGCCCAGCCCCGTCTGCTCCGCTATCCGCGTCACGATGGGATAGGCCTCCGGGTGAACCGCGGACGCATCGAGCGGGTCCGCTCCCCCATTAATGCGCAGGAAGCCGGCGGACTGTTCAAAGGCCTTCGGCCCCAGGCGCGGCACCTTCTTCAGTTCCTTGCGGGTAGCAAAAGAACCGTTGTCATTGCGGTAGGCCACGATATTGGCGGCAATGGTGGGGTTAATACCCGCCACGCGCTCCAAGAGCGGCGCCGATGCCGTATTGAGGTCAACGCCAACGCCGTTGACGGCGCTTTCCACCACGCCGTCCAGCGTCCGTGCCAGCGACGTTTGGTTCACATCGTGCTGGTACTGGCCCACGCCGATGGCCTTAGGATCGATCTTCACCAGCTCTGCCAGCGGATCCTGCAGGCGCCGGGCGATGGAGACCGCCCCCCGCAGCGAGACGTCCATATCGGGAAATTCCTCCGCCGCCAACTGCGATGCGGAGTAGACCGATGCCCCGGATTCGGAGACCACGACGGGCGTCGGACGCTGGCCGCCAGCCTGCTTGAGCAGGTCAGCAATCTCGTGTGCAAGTTTTTCCGTTTCCCTAGACGCAGTGCCATTGCCGATGGCCATAAGGTCAACCGAGTGCCGCGCGCACAGCGTGGACAGGGTCTGCACCGCCTGCGACCACTGGTTTTGCGGCTGGTGAGGATAGACAATGGTGGTATCGAGCACCTTGCCCGTTTTATCCACCACGGCACACTTGGTGCCGTTGCGGTAGCCCGGATCGAGGCCGATCGTCGCGCGCTGGCCCGCAGGGGCAGCAAGCAGCACGTCGCGCAGGTTCGTGGCAAAGACCTTGAGGGCGCCTTCTTCTGCTACTTCTTTCAAGCGCATGCGCACATCCAGGCTGGAGGAAACATACAATTTGGTGCGCCATCCCCAGTGCACGGCATTACCCAGCCACGCGGAGCTGCGATCCAGACCGAAGCGATCCGCAATGAGGTCCTCGTAGTCGGCATCGTCACCGGCATCCAGGTGCAGCTGCAGCACTCCCTCGTTCTCCCCGCGCAGGAGCGCCAGAATGCGGTGGGAAGGAAGCGAAGAAAAAGGCTCGTTGAAGTCGAAGTAATCCTTGAACTTCGCGCCCTCGGCTTCCTTCCCCTCTACCACCTGCGCCTGCATGGCACCCTGGTTAAACATGCGCTCGCGCACGCCACCGACCAAGTCTGCATCGAGTGCGAAGCGATCAATGAGGATGGAGCGCGCACCCTCGAGCGCCTTCTTGGTATCGGGAAAACCTTCCGTGAGATAGTCCTGCGCCAGTTCCTCCGGCTGGGCCTGCGGCTGCGCGATCAATGTATCGGTCAGCTCTTCCAAGCCGGCTTCGCGCGCGATATCCGCCTTTGTCTTGCGCCGCTTTTTATACGGCAGGTACAAATCCTCAAGCCGCGCCTTAGTATCGCAGGCAAGGATCTGGCCGCGCAGGTCATCGCTAAGCTTGCCCTGCTCATCAATGGCGGCAAGGACCGTCTCTTTGCGCTCTTCTAGCTCGCGCAGGTAGGTGGCCCGCTCTTCGATGGTGCGCAGTTGCGCGTCATCCAAACCACCCGTGACCTCCTTGCGATAGCGCGCAATGAAAGGCACGGTATTTCCCTCCGCAAGGAGTTTCAGCGCCGTCGAAACCTGGGTTTCTTGAGCGCCGATCTCCGCCGCGATGGTGGCCGCAATATTCACGTAGATTCCTCACACTTCTATTTCAAAGCTTGGTACGGGACCCACCCAATCTACCGCATGCCTTGTCCACCGCCCCGGCCTGCCACCGCCGGACACACAAAATCCTCTCCCTCCCGCACGCTACAAGCAGGAAGAAGAGGAGTAAAAGACGCCCCGATTTAGTGGATGACTACCTCGGCCCGATCGCCGCCGGTGCAGCTTACCCGCGAGGAGCTGCCGGAGCAGTACATCGTGTAGGTACCACCGGTAGTAGGAGAATAAACGCTCAAGGTGGCATTCGTTCCGCCACCGGCCACCCAGTTATTCATGAAGGTGTTGTAGACGTTTTTGGCAAAGGCCTCTGAGGTTTTGCTCGTGGCCGCGTAATAGCTCGTGTAATCGCCCCACGAGTGCCCATTGCCGCTGCTTGCAGCCGCCTGTGCTGGGGCGGGCGCGGGGGCCTGTTCGGTCTTGGTCACGGTAGCTTCACTGCCAGACTTCCCGTCGTCCTTGGCATCGACCTTGGTGGAGTCAACCTTTTGCTGGAATTGGCTTTCCTGCGCGGTGGCGCTGGACTTATTGCCATTTCCCTGCACGAAAAAGAATGCGGCAGCAGCAACGGCCAATAGCGCCACAACTCCCAAAATGATCGCCGCAATCATGGCCCCATTCCCGCCGCGACTCTGTTGCGGCTGGGAATACGCGGGGTACTGGTTGTACTGCGGCTGTTGGTTGTATCCGCCAAAGTCATTTCCATTGGGAGAAGTCATGCGAGAGATCCTTGGAGAGCAAGTAAAAAATGCGAGTAAATGCTGCACTTACAGTAGCACTACCCAGCATCGATACACGTTTTTCTAGAGAGCTTTTCTTAAATTTCTTCGGAGGATTCTGCGCTCCATACGGGCTCGGCCGACCACGCGAATTCGGTATGGCCAATTTCCGTGCTCCCCAACCACGCCGCGGTGGGCGGTAAGCACTCAGCAACCACCGGCGCGACGGAAGGCAGGGCTGCTGCGGTATCGCCATTGACGATGACCCGCCACAGCGGCGTTCCTTCCGCCGCGGTTCCATTGCTGAAGGCATATTCTTGAGCCAATGGGCTATCTTTCGGCGCCGATGGGGCAACCACGGTGGCAAAAATATTTACCGGCGTAAAACCTGCATCGCGTAATTTCTCCGGCATATCTTCCTGGCATCCTTCCCATTCTTCCTGGGTCATCAGCACAGAAAGATCCACGCTCACCTGCATTATTGCCCCTTGTCTTCAGATTCACGCTCGCGCACGTGCGCTAGATATGCCTTGTCCGCCTTGCTCAATTCCACGTGTTCCAATAACTCGGGGCGGCGCTGCCAGGTGCGCTCCAATGCTTGTTCCCTGCGCCACCGGTCCACCAGCCCATGGTTTCCAGAGGTCAGGACCTCCGGCACCGCAAGCCCGCGCCACTCCCGCGGCTTGGTATAGCTCGGTCCCTCTAACAGGCCATCAGAAAAGGAATCCTCCTCATGCGAGCGCTTATTGCCCAATACCCCGGGGATAAGGCGGACGACGGCTTCTGCAATCACCAATACGGCGACCTCCCCGCCAATGAGCACATAATCCCCGATGGATACCTCCCGAACGCGGTAGCGCTTCTTTGCATCTTCAACCACGCGCTGGTCGATGCCCTCGTAACGCCCACAGGCAAAAACAATATGCTCCTCGGTAGACCATGCCCGCGCATCCGCCTGGGTAAAAGGCGCGCCAGCCGGGGTGGGAACCAAGAGCAGCGGGAGATCGCTATCTTCACTGTTGCTCTCTCGCTCCTCGTGCGCCACTTCGGGGCCATACGCCTGAGCTTCGACGCCCTCTAATTCATCGTGGCGCGGGCGGTTGAGGTGCGGCAGGGAGGAGTCGAGTGTGGGAGCGGTGGTCCCGAGTGCGACATCGTCAAGCGCAGGGCCCCATACCTCAGGCTTCATAACCATTCCTGGGCCGCCGCCAAAGGGCGAGTCATCGACCGATTTATGCGCATCCGTGGCCCACTGCCGCAGATCGTGCACGCCCACCTCAAGGCGGCCCTGCTCGATGGCCTTGCCCAAAAGGGCGTGGCGCAGCGGCTGCAGGTATTCCGGAAAGATGGTCACGACATCGAGCCTCATAGGTCCAACAGCCCTTCCGGGGGTTCGATGGTGCACGTGCCGGCTTCCACATCGACCTCTGGGACGATGGCATGGACAAAGGGCACCAAGGCGGAACTACCCGTAGACAGTTCAACCTCTAAGAGGTCTTGGCTAGGCCCGTGCACGACGGAAACCACAGCGCCGATATCTTCCCCGTCGCGGATAACGCGCAGGCCTTCGAGCTCGTGATCATAAAAGCCCTCGTCATCATCTTCTAATGGGGCGGCGAAAAATTGGGTGCCGCGCAGGCTATCCGCTTGGGTGCGATCGGCAATTTCCTTGCACGTCACCAAAAGCCTGCCCTTGTGGCTGCGCACCGCAGAGATGGTCAACTCGTGTTCCTTGCGGCCCTGCCTCCCCTGCAGTTTTTCTCCCACTGCAAAGCGCACCTCAGGCTCATCGGTGGTGGGTTCTACCACCACTTCTCCCTTGATACCGTGCGACTTAATGACGCGCCCAATCATCAATTCCATGGCGCAAAGTTTACCGCATGCACCCCGTTGCCTTTATCTCCTGCCGCGTTCCCCACAATCCCGCCGCCAAGGATTAGGCTTGTGGCATGAACGACTCACCCAACCCTGCTTCCGAGCCACGCGGTGCACATCAGGAGGCACCGCACTCGCCCTTGATTGACCTTGACCTCGTAGCCTTGGCGCCTGCCACCGATCCTGAGCGCAAGCGCCCTGGGGTCAAGCGGGTCTTGAACGGTGAGCGCGCCAACCTCATCCTTTTTAGCTTCGCACCGGGGCAAACCTTGCCGGACCACAAAGCCGCCCACCCGATTACCGTGCAGGCCATACGCGGCGAGGTGAAGTTCACCTGCGGGGAGAAAACGGTCACCCTATCCCCGGGTAATATGGTGCACTTGCCGGCTTATACAGTACATAGCGTTGCCGCGCCCCTGCCGGAGATGGATTCGGATTCGCCCGCACAACAGGCGGACGCGCAGCCTGCACTGATGCTTTTAACGATGCTTACGGGCTAATTGAAATACACACACGGTTAGGACAGATTTTGGATACAACGCAGTCTCATAACAAGCCTTATCACCACGGAAACCTCCACGACGAGCTGCTGCGCATCGCCGTGCAATTAGGCAAAGAAAAAGGTCCTGAGGCTATTACCATCCGCGCCGTCACCCGCGCGGCAGGAGTGTCCCCTACGTCCGCTTACCGGCACTTTAAGGACCAGGAAGAGCTACACGATAAGGTGGCCGAACTCGCCACCGATGAGCTTGTGCGCCGCCTGCACCGCACCACCAATGAAGCTGGTGACCTTGCCTTCCCCGATCACCTCGTGCAGATAGGTTTTGCCTACCTCGACTTCGCCCTGGATGAAACGAATTTCTTCCGCTGCATGCTGGAGTGGAAGGCGCTGCGCTTTATGCTCGGCGTGGATCCGTCAACCCCCGATGATCCAAAAAGCGAACACCTGAACCTGATTCAGCGCTACTTCGATCTCTTGGCCCGCCATGCGCAGGCCCGAGGCCAAACGCCCAAGAAAGAATACTTCCTGCACAATAGCTTGCTGTCCTGGTCCGCCGTCCACGGTTTTACCGTGCTTGCCATTGACGGCCCCCTGTCCAAGCTGCCGCGGGAAGAAATCTATAAACTTTTCAAGCCCGTCGTCGCAGGTAGCCTGCGCGGGATGGATTTTGAAGATCCGAACGATGTATATGGCAATTACCCCGAACTGCGCCCACACGATGGGGAGCATTAGGCACTAGCCTGCGGCGGCCGCGCGCTGGCCAAGCGCGCAAAATCCCCCACTCGCCACCGTATGTCAATGCAACGATGGCAGGTGGGGGATGAAAGTTTATGCAAGCGCCCTCTTATTGGTAGAGGGCGCTAGAAACCCGAGCAGATTACTCTGCGGACTCCTCAGAAGCTTCTGCTTCAGCGTCTGCCTCGCCGGCAGCAGCAGCGGCAGCCTCAGCTGCAGCAGCCTCTTCAGCTTCCTTCTTCTTCTTTGCTTCTTCCTTGGCCTTCTTCTTTTCGGTGATGGCCTCGATGGTTGGGCCGTTATTAGCCTCAGCCAATGCCTCGTTGAAGAGGTCCAGCTTGGACTTCTTCTCCTCAGCAACCTTCAGGGTGCCCTCTGCGCCCGGCAGGCCCTTGTGCTTCTGCCAGTCACCGGTGACCTTCAGCAGCGCCAAGACCGGCTCGGTGGGCTGTGCACCAACGGACAACCAGCGCTGTGCGCGCTCGGAGTCGATCTTGATGAGGGAAGGCTCTTCCTTCGGGTGGTAGATGCCAATGTTCTCGATGACCTTGCCGCTGCGGCGGGTACGAGCATCAGCGATAACTACGCGGTATTCAGCGGCGCGGATCTTACCTACGCGCTGCAGTTTAATTTTGACAGCCATGATGGCTCCTTTTCTAGTCACTGGGCAGTTCAGACACGCGCCTTTTAGCGCGCCGGTTCAACCCTTGGATTTTATCTGCGCGTGACGTACCGGCCGACCGTAGACGGGAACGGTGTTACGCAGAATGAAACGTCTCATTATCAGCAGCAATTCGCACCGCTGCGATAACCTGAACCATTTTAGCGTGTGCAGGCAGTATTTTAAAATCTCCGCTTCCCTACGCTTAGCCTGGGCTCGTTATGCTTCCGAGACCTTTAAAGAGTACCCTTATGAGCCGAATGTAATCCTTTGACCCTGAAGGCTTAAAAGTACGCCGCGTTTGTGCCTCCCATGGACAAGCGCACGAAATGACGTTTTATGACAACAGATTCCCCACGCAACTTTCGATATCGCTATGACCTCGACGGTCTGCGCGGTATCGCAATTGGCCTCGTAGTTATCTACCACGTCTTTGTCGGTCGTGTCTCTGGCGGCGTGGATGTCTTCTTACTGCTTTCCGGTTACTTCTTCTTAGGCTCGCAGCTGCGCTATGCCGGCAAGCCCAACGCATCTTTGAACCCCTGGTGGCCAATCTGGCGCACGTTGCGCCGCTTGGTGCCAAGCCTCGTTTTAGTCATCGGTGTGACGTATATCTTGGTGCGCCTTTTCACCCCGCAGCTCATGCGCACTGAATTTACCCAGCAAATCACGGCAACCATGCTGTACTACCAGAACTGGGAGTTGGCGCGCCAAAACGCCGACTACACGGCGGCCGCCGCCGATACTTCCCCGCTGCAGCATATGTGGTCGATGTCCGTGCAGGGCCAGTTCTACCTGATGGGTATCGCCTTCGCCCTCATCCTGGCCGCGATAATGAAGCTGCGCCCGCAGGAGTCCTCGCTGCGTACCAGCCGCTTCCCCACGGTCAACCAGATTGCCGGTCCCATTCTCATCGTGGTGACCATCGCTTCCTTTGCCTATGCCTCGCGCCATGGGCTGCACGGAACGCCGGAGAACTACTACTCCACGTGGTCGCGCGCCTGGGAGCTGACCCTCGGCGCGGTACTTGCTATTTACGGCTCCGCCTGGAAGATTCCGGCCCGTTTTTATGACCTATTTACCGGCCTCGGCCTTTTCATGTTGGTCTTTACCGGCGCCATCATCGCAGAGACCACCGCCTATCCAGGTCCGCTATCGCTATTGCCTCTGGGCGGCGCCGTGCTCATCATCTTGGGCGGTGGCGGCAAGATCTCCAAGGCCATGGCTTCTGGAAAGGCGCGTTGGCTAGGCGATGTCGCCTATCCGCTATACCTCTGGCACTGGCCGCTGCTCATTTTGTCCACCTCGTACTTGGGTCAGCAGACCCCGTCGTGGTGGCTGGGCATCATTATCATTGCCATCTCCCTGCTGCTTGCCGATGCCACGCACCGCTTCATCGAGCGCCCCTTGCGCCAGCACCGCAAGCGCCCCTTGGCAGAGGACCTTCCAGCCCACAAGGCAATCTCCGGCCTGTCCACCCGTGCCGGGGCCGGTCGGGCCATCGGCGGTGTCGTGGTCGCCAGCTGTGTCACCGCACTGCTTCTCATTCAGCCGCTGTGGCTGCGCACGCTGAATATCGCCGATGCGGAGATTCTCAACCCCAAGCAATATCCGGGCGCCACCACGTTCATTAATGACATCACTCCACCAGATGGCGTAGAGATCAAACCTGATCCCATCGTGGCCGGGGGCATCCAGCCGCCGGTCGCCGCAAACTGGTGCTTTGTTCCCGATAGCCAGCCCGCCGATTTCTTCTTTGAAACGCGCAGGGACGGCAAGACGCCGTGCATTTTCGGCGATACCAATTCCGAAAAAGAAGTCTATTTGGTGGGAGGATCCCACGCGGAGCAATACTCCTCCGCCCTCGACCACTTGGGCCGCGAGATGGGCTTTAAGCTCGTCCCCCTCCTGCGCCAAGGCTGCCCAATCGAGCTTGGCGATGACGTCACGGTCAGCCCCGAGTGCGCCGAGTGGGGCGAGCTGGTCATGGACCGCATTGCCGAGGCCCACCCAGCGCTGGTTATTTCCAATACCACCCGCCCGCAAAACGAATATGGGCATGGCCCCGATGCGGTGCCCGCCGGTTACCAAGCCTTCTGGGAAGAACTATCCAAGCGCGATATCCCCTTCCTGGGCTTCCGCGATAACCCGTGGGGATTCGATGAAGACGGGGAGCCGCGCGAATTCGATGAGTGCTACGTAGCCAACGAGGATGCTGTGGGCTGTGGCATGCGATTCGAGCAGGTCTACCAACCTTATGATCCAGGTGCTGTAGTCCTATCGCAGTATGAGAACATGCTGTCCCTCGATACCGCGCCGTGGTTCTGCGACGCCAATGGCGATTGCCCGGTGGTCATTGGCAACACCATGGTCTACCGCGATATGCACCACATCACCAATGCCTTCGCGGATTCCGCGATACCGATGATCCGAGAAGCCCTTACGCCCTTCTTGAACGGCGAAAAGGTCCAGCAAGAGGCGCCAGAAATCTCCCCCGAAGAGGCGGAGGCAGCGTTAGAGGAATCGCCGGCTGCCCCCACCACCGGTGGCACGCGGCGCGCCAACCCAGTGCCGTATCCCAATACCCCGGAAAACGATCCGGTGTAAACGCTCCCCCGCGATGGCACGCACAAAGGTGGCCCATTACCTGCGAAGTAATGGGCCACCTTTTATTTATGACTCTGCGCGGCTACTTCTTGCCCTTGCCAAAGTTGAGGTTATCGAGGTCGATATTCTCCATGCCTTTCGGCATCTTGGGCATGCCGGGGATCTTTCCACCGCCAAGGCCACCGGCACCGCCGGCACCACCCATCTGCTGCTGCAGCTGCTGTAGCTCTTCCATCGATGGCATACCGCCGCCCATGCCCGGCATACCGCCCGGCATCTTGGGGCCGCGGTTGCCACCGCCGCCCTTGCCCTTCTTGCGCTTGCCGTTTTTGCCCTTGCGGCCCTTGGGCTTCTTCTTGGTGGCAGAGCGACCGCCACCGCCCATGCCAAATTGGCCGGCCATCTTGGACATCATCTTCTTGGCCTGGTTGAAGCGCTCGATGAGCTGGTTGACCTCGGACACGCTCACACCGGAACCATTGGCGATGCGCTTGCGGCGCGACGCGTTCAAAATCTTGGGATTCTCGCGTTCTTCTGGAGTCATACCGCGGATGATCGCCTGGATGCGGTCCAGCTGCTTTTCATCCACCATCGCGGCCATCTCATTCATCTGCTTGCCGCCAGGCATCATCTTCAGCAGGTTGCCAATCGGACCCATCTTGCGGATCATGAGCATCTGATCAAGGAAGTCATTCAGCGTCAGCTCGCCAGAGCCCAGCTTAGAGGCTGCTTCCTCGGCCTTCTGGTGATCCAAGGTGGCTTCCGCCTGCTCAATCAGGGAGAGCAGGTCACCCATGCCCAGGATGCGGCTGGACATGCGCTCTGGGTGGAAGACATCGAAATCATCGAGCTTCTCACCGGTAGAGGCATACAAAATCGGTTTGCCGGTCACCTCACGAATGGACAGCGCTGCACCACCGCGGGCGTCACCATCCAGCTTCGTGAGAACCACGCCGGTAAAGTCCACGCCATCGCGGAAGGCCTCCGCCGTTTGCACGGCGTCCTGACCAATCATGGAGTCGATGACGAAGAGGACTTCATCCGGGTTGACGGCATCGCGGATATTGCGCGCCTGCGTCATCAGGGTTTCATCGATGCCCAGCCGGCCGGCGGTATCGATGATGACCACATCGTGCTGCTTCTGCTTTGCCTCAGCAATACCGCGCTTGGCGACGTCCACCGGGTCCCCGTGCGAGGTACCCATCTCGTGGTCATTGGAATCCAGGGAGGTACCTGGGTCCGGGGCGAAGGTCGGGACCTCCGCGCGCTCGCCGACGATCTGCAGCTGCTGCACAGCGCCTGGGCGCTGCAAGTCACAGGCCACGAGCATGGGGGTGTGCCCCTGCTTCGTGAGGTGCTTGGCCAATTTACCGGCCAGGGTGGTTTTACCAGCACCCTGCAGACCGGCCAGCATGATGACGGTCGGAGGATTCTTGGCCAGGTTCAACCGGCGGGTTTCGCCGCCAAGGATCTCAATGAGTTCCTCATTGACGATCTTGACCACCTGTTGGGCGGGGTTGAGCGCCTCAGAGACTTCCGCGCCGCGGGCGCGTTCCTTGATGCGCTTGATAAACCCGCGCACCACCGTCAGAGAAACGTCAGCTTCCAGCAATGCCAATCGAATCTCACGAGTCGTGGCGTTGATATCCGCCTCAGTTAATTTGCCCTTGCCGCGCAGGCCCGCCAGGGCTGACTGTAGGCGGTCTGATAGTGAGTCAAACACTACGGATGCGCTCCCTTAAATTAGATCGATCTAAAGTTCAATTATTCAATCTTAGTCCCTAGCCAGGGCCCTGGTCACATTCCCCACCACCTGGGCGCGAGAAACCGAAGCGCCAAAGAAAACGTGCACAATCATCGTGGCACCCAGGATCTCATGGCGCAGCCACATAAACTCCGGCAATGACTCCACCAAATAACCCAATGCACCTATTCTCTCCACGGTGCGAATCTCTAAGATTCCGCCCACGTTAAACGCCGCCGTCGTGGGCTCACCTACGATATCGGGAAGCTCTGTGTACGTACGCGAATTATAGGACTGGATAAACCTATCCGGTTCCGCGGCCTCTGTGAGCGTCTTTTGCACGGTACGGATGACAAACTCCGCCTGATAGCTACCAGCATCACCTTGTACGAAATTGGCCCGCACAATCGTCCACCCCAAGGCGGAAATCAGCGCAAAAATGCGCTTAAACTCTGCCTTATTGGCGCCGGACCAAGTCACTGTGACCACTTCCTCCTGCCAATCAACCGCAAGCCCTACTCCATGCTCGTCCTGCGGAACGCGAACTAAAGGGCGGGTGACTATGCGAGGCTTATTCGCTTCCAAAGCGCGAGCGACGATAAGGGCCTGCGCCTGTGCGGTGCGAGCAGACCACACGCCAGGGCCCGTCGATAAGGCATCCGCCTTGGATAAGGTCGCAAGCAGCGAAATGGTCAATTGGTCATAATGGCAGGCGTTTAATAGGGCATCGCGCGCGGCATCCGAGCGCGGATCCATCGTCGCCGCCAATCGCGCCAGGCTCGTATGCTCTGCCACCACGGTTTGCACGCGAGATATATCTGCAAGATTAAACCGCATGCGCGCGGCCTGCCGCGCCACCAGCTCTGCCCCTACCTGCTCGTGCGGGCGGTCATGGCCCTTGCCCAAATCGTGGTACAACGCAGCCAAGAGGAGGAGATCTGGGCGGGCCACCGAGGTCCGCACCTCAGCGCAGCGCGTGACGGTGGCGACGAGGTGGTAGTCCACTGAATGCATGTGGCTGCGTTCTCTGGGCAGTAATCCGCGCACATGGCCCCATTCGGGGACTAAACGCTCCCACAGCCCATAGCGATCCAATTCTGCAATCACCCGTGGGGTATGGGCCGGCGAGGACAAGATGGCGAAAAAGTCATCGACGGCCGCCCGCGGCCATCGCTCCGGCAGGGGCGGCAGCTCTTGCAGTGCTCGCCACGTCGCCGCCGAGACGGAATAGCCCGTCCGCGCCGCGGCCGCCGCAACGCGGGTCAATAACCATGGATCTTCACAATTGGGTGTGCGGGCCAGGGAGATAACGGCGCCATCGGCCACGACGTCCACGTCGAGGGGACGTCGCACGCGGTCTCGCCCCTGCGCCGGACCAGCGCTGCGGCTACCCAAAACGCCGCGGGCTGTGGCCAAGCTACGCTCTACCGCCTCGTCGACCGCAGAGGCCGCAGTAACCAACGCCGCGGTGAGCTCATAGCGGCTGCTAAAGCCCAATTCATCAGCAACATCTGCGGCAAAGTCCGGATCCAAAATATCGCGGTGGCGGCGAGCCTTGACGTGCAGCAGGGTCCGGGCATCGAGTAGCAGCCGCCGCTCTTCCTCCAGCGCGGGCAGATCACATAGGTTGCCCAGGGCTAAAGCGCGCAGGAGCTGAATATCGCGCAATCCCCCACGCCCGTTTTTTAAGTCTGGGTTGGTCATGGTGGCGACGGCGCCGGAGCGGTTCCACCGGGCAATGGCGATATCCACGAAGCTATCAAAGCCCCGCTGCAGCTGCCGCCGCCACGCGTGCAGGAGGCGCTGACGGGCGTCATCGACAAGCGGCTTATCGCCTGCGATATACGTCAGATCCAATTGAGCGAAGCCAGCCGAGGCATCCTGCAGGGCAATCTCCGCGCACTCCTGCGGGGTACGCAGGGCAAAGTCCAACCGATACTTGGCATCCCACACCGGGTACCACAATTTTTCTACCTGGCTGGGGTCTGGCTCGTGGTCCTCCGGGAAAATCAGGATGACATCAATATCGGAATAGGGAGTCATCTCCTGCCGGGCCACAGAGCCGGTTGCTGCTAGCGCCGTGTGCGGCGGCAGGTCCAAACCCTGGAGTATGCGCACCGCCGCTGCATAAGCCTCGCTGCGAAGAGCGGATGCTGCCACCATGTGTGCTTAAAGGGCGGTCTCGCCGCGCTCCCCGGTGCGGATGCGGATGACGTCTTCTACCGGGGTAATCCAAATCTTGCCATCGCCAATCTTGCCGGTATAAGCGGCATCCACGATGGCATCAATGAGGTCTTCCACTTGGTCATCAGCGGTCAAAACCTCCAGCTTCACCTTGGGCACAAAGTCCGTGGCGTACTCGGCACCGCGGTAAACCTCGCTGTGCCCGCTCTGCTGCCCAAAGCCCTGGCTTTCGGTCACGGTCAGGCCGTGCACATCCTGCTGTTTTAATGCCTCCCGGATATCCGGCAGAGTAAACGGCTTCACAATGGCGGTAATAAGTTTCATTTAATCCTCCTGAAGAAAAGTAAAATTCAGCGGCCAAACCTGGCGCGGATATGCTGCGTTCCAGTCTAGCCCCGCCCAACTTCCGAATGTGCCCGAATTAAGGTGGCAATCGGCAAGTTACGGCTGGCTCCCCGCTGCGCTAAGCACTACGGCAGCGCAAAAGAAGCGCGGGCCGCACCCCCTCCTTGGAGAAGGTACGCACCCGCGTTACTCATGAGGAAAGAATAACCCTAGATTTCGTCTTCATCTGCATAGACGGTCTGGATTTTCTCATTATTGTGTTTGGCGTGCTTGACGTCAGTAACCGCAACGCCATAGATGGAACGGCCCAGGTAGAACGAGCCCACCGAGCCGATAATCCACACGCCGAAGCAGGCGATGAGGCCTTTGATAAGAAGGCCCAAAGAAAAGCCATCTTGGCCAAAATCCACCACGAGCTTGGCGACGATAATAAGCGGCACCGCCAAACCCACGGTCGGGCCCATCAGGTTGGCACGGGTCAAGGCATCCGGCGCGCGCCACAAGGAGACCACGGTTGCCACCACGAGGATGGTGGCGACAATAAGCAAGATCGAAGCAATAATCTCGTAAACAGCCATGACTTATCGCCGACCTTTCGAAATAATGCGTGCCATAGACAAGGTCGGCAAAATACCGGCCGCGATGGCGCCAATCAGGGCAATGTCATAGGCCAAGGGGGCATTGTTGATCATTGACCAGCCGAGGTACATGCAGATCATGCCGTAAAAGACGATGTCTGACATCACCGCGCGGGTGAGTTCATCGCGGGTGCGCAGCGCTAATAGCACCCCGCACCAAGCGGCCCCGCCCATGATGAACACGCACACTAGTACAACCCAACCGAATGGGGACAATGTTGCAAAATCAATCATCGGTCGGTCTCCTTCCTGCGTTGAATTTTCCGGGCGAGGTGCTTGGGCTTTTCGACGTCCGCCTGGCTCTCCGAAAGCGGAGTGTCCTCCGCCCGCGCGAGATCCGGCGAGCGCATATAGCGGCCCAGGGTATCCAAGGGGAATTCGTAGAAAGCCTCATCAAGCTCCGTAGTATCCCCTTGCCCAGGAACGCCATAGTCGATGCTCTTAACGCGCGGTGCCAAATGCTCTTCCATATCGGCCAAGTCAGCCACAATCGCCGCAGGATCGGAACCCTGCACCGCCTGTACTAGCACGATGCGGGGCAAGCCCTTCCGCGGAGGTTCGCGGAGTCCCAAGGACAGCGTGCCAGGGGTTGCGGTAATGGAAGAGGTGAACCAGAAAATCTCCCAGGCGCTGGTAACGCGCAGTGGATACCGGATGATCACCGGGTGGTATTCGTTATCGGGCTTAAATGCTGACATCGCCAGGGTGAACCCAGCAACGAAAATCTCCTTGATGAGCCAGAGTGCATAAGCTACGGCATGCATTTATCGGCCCTCCTGAATGTCATCGATATTAGGTAGTGCGGCTGAATCATCGCCCAAGATGGTGTCAGTATAAGCCGTCGTGTCCAGCAGTTGCTCGGCTGCGGTTTCCACCGCATCAATAACCACGCCGGAGAAAATGAACATGCCCAGCGAGACCAAGATGAGCGCTGCGGAAGGCGCCATCAGCTTCTTGCGGATGATGAGCTCATCTGGAACCTTGTCCGAGGGCAAATCGTGTCCCCAGAAGGCTTCGCGCCAGACGCGCAACATCGCCAAGAATGCGGCGAAGGAAGCGATGATGATGGCGGCAATCGCAATCCAGGCCCAAGCGCCGCCGTTGCGGGCGACCTCGAAAACGATCATGAGCTTGCCCCACATGCCGGAGAATGGCGGGAAGCCCACCACGGAGAAGGCACCGGCGGCAAAAATCCAGGCGATGATGGTATCGCGGCGCGCGAGGCCGGATAGCTTGGTCAAATCACCCGTGCCGTAGGTCTCTTCGATAGCACCGGATGCCAGGATCAACGAGCCAACGGTCACCATGTGGTGAATCGTGTACATGATACCGGCGGCCAGGGCGCGGCTCGGATCCTCCGAAGTAAAGGCCAGCATCACCAAGATGAACGGCATGCCGTTGAGCATCTGGTAACCCAGCACGCGGCGAATCGTCTTTTCGGTCAGACCACCAAAGGCACCGATCATCATCGAGATCAGCATGAGGACGATGATAAGGACGTTCCACCGCTGCTCAAGATCGAAAAGCTGCACGTACAGCCGGTAGAGCATGTAGACGGCGACCTTCGTGTGCAGGCCGGAGAAAAGGCCCATCACCGCGGCCGACGTGCCTGGATAGGTACGCGGTAGCCAAGACTGCACCGGGAAGACACCGGCCTTGGCGGTAATCGCAATAAGGATAATGCCCGCGGCGACGGTGACCGGGCCGTTGCCGGCAGCGGCCCCCTGCAGGGCAGCCAGGTTAACCGAGCCGGTGACGGAATAGATATAACCGACACCAACCACCAGCAGCGTGGAGGCAAAAAGGTTAACGAGGACGAACGCGCGTCCTGCCGCCAAGCGCGACCACGTGCCCGACATGGTGATAAGGCCGTACGACGGCAGCAGCATGACCTCAATGAACACGAAGAAGTTAAAGAGGTCAGCGGTCAGCAGCGCACCGCACACACCAGTAATAAGGATCAGGGTGAGCGACGGATAGTAACGAGATTTCGTCTCCCCGCCCACGATGGCGAACCAGTTAGCACCAAAGGCCACGATCATCGTGGTGATGATCATCAGCGCGGAGAAGGCGTCCGCAACGAGCGGAATACCCACATTGCCTACGTAGAGGCCCACGGTATGCGCCACTACCCCATTGTTCATGGTGTAGATCAACAGTCCCAGGCCGGCGAAGACACCGACCCCGGGAATGATGAGCATGATCGCATCGCGGACGGCGCGCCACGGCGCCAGCAAGGCAAGAGCCGCGGCAATGAGCGGAATGCCCGGGAAAAGTGGAAGAAGTTGGGCTACAACATCAGCCATTATTTTTCATCCTCCTTCTTCCTATTTACCCCGCGCTCAGCCACGGGAGTGTCGTGGTCTACCCGGCCAATGCGATCGAGCTCATTCGCGGATTCTTCCAAAATCGCACGGTTCTGGGCATCGCGGCCCAAGGTAGAAAATGCGTGATCGATGGTGTTGTCATCGACGGGTTCCACCACATCGGTGTCATCGTTTTTACCCATCGCGGCCATGGTCAACAAGATGGTCGAGGTTGCCATGGAGATAACAACGGCCGTCAGAACGAATGCCTGCGGTAGCGGATCGGCCATTTGATCGTGGGGTACCTCTGAGGGAAAGGCTTCGCCTCGGTAGGAGTACACGCCAGTGGCCAACAAGGTCAGGTTGGCACCGTGGCCGAATGCCATCATGCCCAACACAATGCGGACCAAGCCGCGTTGCTGAATGAGATAGACGGCGCCACCGATGAGGATGGCGATAGTTAACGCGAGAATCATTACTTCTCCCCTCCTCGGTTGGCGTTAGAACGGCGACGTTGCTTTGTCTTTGTCTTTGCCTCTTTGGGGCTCAGCAAAGCGAGCGGATCCGTCGACGGGTTGATTGGGTCTGGATACGGATCGTCCGCATCCTCAACGGCGATGCGCGGCGTGGCCGGCAGGGCCGAGTCATCGTCATGAATCCACGGCAGGAAGTCCCGCTCGGTACCTGGCCTGAGGTAGCCGCCCAAGGCGTTGATGGCCATCGTGAGCATGCCCAACACGGCCAGGTAAATACCGAGGTCGAAGATGAGGGACGTCGTCCAGTGCTGGCCAAAGGCTTCACCGTGCAGGGCGGTGAGGAAACCACCATTGCCAAAGCCGTCGTGCCAGTAGCCAATAAAGCCTGCCAATAGCGCCGTTATGATGCCAATTCCGGTGAGGTGAACTGGGGTCATCCGGCCGAAGACAATTTCATCGGAGCCGCGGGACAGGTAGGTCAAGCCAATAGCCGCACCCATGATGAGCGCCGCTGGGAATCCACCGCCGGAGGAATTGTGCCCGCGGAAGAACACGATGACGGACATGATGATGAGCAAAGGAATGACAATATTGATTCCCTTGCGCAGCGGCACGGAGTTCAGCTGCGACTGACCGAATGGCGCCGGGCGCGTACCCGAGCTGAACGGGAAGCGCGGCAGCGTCGTGGTAATGGCTGCGATAACGACGGCGGCCATGCCCAACACGGACAGCTCGCCCAAAGTATCGAGTGCACGGAATTCCACGATGATGGTGGCCACGACGTTATCGCCACCCGTGATATCCGGTGCCTCGTCGAGGTACCACAGCGCCAAGTCCGAACGTTCGTGGCGGCCCATCAGGCCCCACACGCCGAGGAAGGCAGCGATACCGGCCAACACGGCGATAACGATGGAGCCTACCCTGCGGGATTTATCAGTAACCGGCTGGAAGGTCTCCGGCAGGTAACGCAGCACCATCATCATGACGACCACGGACAGGGCTTCCACCATGAACTGGGTAAGTGCCACGTCCGGTGCACCCAAGAGGAACATCTGCAAGGTAACGCCGGTACCTGCGATGCCGATCATGACGGCGCCGGTGAGGCGGTTCTTGGTACGAACCAGCCCGAATACGGACAAGGCAATGATGCCCAACGGCAGCAGGTCCCACGGGTTATCGAGACCATCGACGCGCGGTTGCAGCGGTACGCCGTCGACGCCCTCACCAAACAAGGTAGTACCGGCGAGGACGATAATCACGATGACAATCGGCAGGATGTGCCGGGACGGGTTGTGGGAATCGGACATCTTGCCCAATACCTGGCCGAGCTTGGCGCAGCCATCCTGCAGGCTTTGCAGGAGCTCGTTGCCGCTGCGCGGCATGAAGTTCCGGCCCTCGAAAGCCGGCCACATCTTCTTGCGGGCAAAGAGACCAGCGATACCGGCCACCAGCACGAGAATCGAGATGATGAATGGCACGTTGATTCCATGCCATACCGCAAGGTGAGAATGCGTTTCCATGCCCACAGCGGCAATGGCATGCTCCAAAGGCTCATCGAAAATACCCAGGACGAAGACGAGCGGGAGGGACATAAAGCCCGGTAGCGCAGCAGGAAGCCACAGGGCAACTGGGGCTTCGTGGACATCGTCCATAGAGCGCGGCCCATCGAAGAATGCACCGAAGACGATCTTTGCCGAGTAGGTGAAGGTAAAGAACGCACCGATACCTGCCACGGCAAGCAAGATTGCTTGGCCTGCGCCGCCAATGGGGGCATCCTCGAAGGCGGTAAGCATGCCTTCCTTGGACACGAAGCCCAGCAGCGGAGGAACCGCAGCCATGGAGGCGGCGCCGATGACGACAGAGCCAAACGTCCACGGCATCTTATTCCACAGCGGGCCAAGGCGACGGATATCGCGCGAACCCGCTTCATGGTCAATGACACCGATGAGCATGAACAGCGAGGACTTAAAGAGCGCGTGTGCCAGGGTGTGCACCAGTGCTGCCCCAATAGCAAACGGGGTACCGACACCGATGGTGGCCACAATCCAACCCAGGTGAGACACGGTGGAATAAGCGGTCAGCTTCTTCAGGTCCGTCTTTTGCACCGCGAATACCGCGGACATAACAGCCGTGCCCATACCGACGACGATGAGCACCCAGTTCCATACCGCGACATCGTAGAAGACCGTGGAGAAGCGAATGAGCAGGTAAATACCCGCCTTGACCACGGCTGCGGCGTGCAGGAACGCCGAGACAGGCGTAGCGGCGGCCATGGCTTCTGGGAGCCAGAAGTGGAATGGGAATTGAGCGGACTTGGTAAAAGCAGAAGCCGCGATGAGCACGGCAACGCTCGCGGTCACGCCGGGGCGCTCATCCCATACCGAGGATGCGAGGATCTCAGAAATGGTGGTCGAACCGGTGGTCACTGCGGCGATGCCCAATGCCGTCAATAGCGTAAGGCCACCGATGAACGTCAGGATTAAGGTGCGCTGTGAACCCGCCTCTCCCCCGGAGCCAGAACGCGCAATGAGCATGAAGGAAGCCAAGGAGACAAGCTCCCAGGCGAGGAATAGGACAACAACGTCATTGGCCAGAACCAGCAACAAGATGGACAGCGTAAACGCCGTCATCAATGTATAAAAGCTCGTATTTCCCTCATTTTTCGGGAGATACGCTGCCGAGTAGGTCAACACGACAGCGCCAATGACAAGAGCCAACATGGCGAAGAAGATGCTCAATGCATCTCCACGCAGAGCGAAATTTACATCAACCCCCGGTGCAATAAAATCGCGTACCCAGGTGGCTTGGAAACTGAGTTCCTCCCCCGCTGCAATGGCAGAAAAATCCTTAGCAATGAGCACCGCTGCGATGAGAAAGAGGACGGCTAATGGATAGCCCGCCTGTCGGTCCATGACCTTTACGGTCACCGGTGCCAAGATCACTGCCAATGCTGCGAGGAGGACAGCAAAAAGTAGCGTCACGAAATACTTGCCTCACGAACCTTGGTCTTGGAATGGTGCGAATTTCGCACCGAATCACTAAATACAGCCCTACCAGATTACCATTGCTCACCAGCTCAATGCAGATCACAGCAATCCACGGCTCCCCATGCTCGCAGGACATACCTGCAAGGCACATAGGCGCGAAAAACTCCCCAGCACCCGCGACTACTTCATTTTATGAGCAGCCAGGTACTGGGGAGTTATCTAAAACGGTTGAGGGAGAAGACCCTATTTCTCACCTAACAAGGCATCGACGAATCCTTCAACTTCGAATGGCGCAAGGTCATCGGCGCCCTCACCCAAGCCCACAAGCTTGACTGGAACGCCCAATTCCTCTTGCACTTGGAAGACGATGCCGCCCTTCGCCGTGCCATCCAGCTTGGTGAGCACCACGCCGGAAATATCCACGACCTCGCGGAAAATGCGAGCCTGTGCCAGGCCGTTTTGGCCCACCGTGGCATCGAGAACCAAGAGGACCTCATCAACCTCGGTCTTCTTTTCTACGACGCGCTTGACCTTGCCCAGCTGATCCATCAGGTCCGTCGAGGTGTGCAGGCGGCCGGCCGTATCGACCAAGACGACATCGACCTGCTGTTCCACACCGGTGGCCACGGCATCAAAGGCCACGGAGGCTGGGTCTGCGCCTTCCTTGCCACGCACGGTTTCGGCGCCCACGCGGCGTCCCCACGTTTCTAGCTGGTCTGCAGCCGCAGCACGGAAGGTATCTGCCGCACCCAACAGGACGCTGTGGTCCATCGATACGAGGACGCGGGCGAGCTTACCGGTGGTGGTGGTCTTACCGGTGCCGTTGACACCCACGACCATGACAATGGCGGGCTTTCCGTCATTGGGCATCGCGCGAATGGAGCGATCCATTTCTGGGTGGCAGGCCTCGATGAGGCATTCACGCAGCATCGCACGCGCCTCTTCCTCGCTCGACACGCCACGCTCAGCGATCTTGTCACGCAAAGAATCGGTGACCTTCATCGTGGACTTGGTGCCCAGATCCGCCATGATGAGGGTATCTTCGATTTCCTCCCAAGCGTCTTCGTCCAGATCACCTGCGGAAAGAATTCCCATCAGCCCCTGGCCGATGGCGTTCTGGGAACGAGAGAGGCGACCGCGCAGCCGGCCGAGACGGCCGCCTGCCGGAGCGATGTCTTCGGTGGGCTGGCCCGCCGCAGCAGGTTCGCCATCAGGCACAGGGGTTTGTTCTTTGGCTGCTTCTGCAGCATCCGTTTGTGCATCGGCGGCAGCCGCAGCTTCTTCGGCTTCCTCGCGGTTATCAACGCGTTCTTCGATGTGGTCAGCGTCTTTATCATCTACCACCGCATCGAAGACCGGCGATTCGTCTTCTACCTCGGCGGCCTCGACGGATACAACGTCTTCTGGGTCTTTTTCTTCATGGTCCGGCTCGCCGCGGTGCCGATCGTCTGTGCCTTCTGCTGCGGGTTTCTCGGCTGCAGCTGGGGCGGATTGCTCGCTGCCCTTTGCTTCTTTATCCTCTGCTTCCGCCTCACCGGAAGCAGGTGTGGAAGCCTGCGCGGAATCCGGCTTATCAGATTGGTCAGTTGCCTGATCTGCAGGTTCCTTATCCGCATCATCTGCGGCGGATTCCTGGCGGTCACCAGAGGCTGCAGAAGCGGCGGAGCCGACTCCCCCAGCTGCGGCCGCAGCGGCAGCGGCCGTACCGGCAGTGCCCTTACCTTCAGTCTTATCCGCCGCAGGCTTATCCGCGGCAGGCTTGGACTCCGCTTCCGAAGTGGAAGCAGACTCGGATTTGGACTCGGACTCAGCCTCATCGCCAGCGACGTCGGCTTTTCCTGTGTCCTTATCCTGGTTGGGTACGTCGCCGTCTTCTGCAGGTTTCTTGGATTCCGCGGGCTCTGCGGACTTCTTCGGCTGCTCGTCAGCTGCAGGTTCTTGGCGCTGCGGTTCTTCCTGCTTGGCCTCCTTTGTGGAGGCAGCGTCCTTATCCTTAGCCGGTTCAGGTCGCTTGGCCGCCGGTGGCTCTTCGCCGTTGAGCTGCGCATTGGCGATATCGGTGGCGCTCGGCTCCGATTGCTCCGATTTCTCCGAGGACTCCGGCTGCTGTTCCTGCTTAGCCTGCTGCGGTTGGGCCTGCTGCGGCTTTTCTTGGGCTACCTTCTCGGGTTCCTTGGAGCCCGCTGGGGCAAAGTTGAAGCCCGACTTAGCCTGGTAATTGCCGGACTTTTGCTCCTGCGTTAGCTGCTTGGGCTCTTCTTCCTTGGGTTTCTCAAAAGAAACCTTCTTGGATTCACCGCGCTTTTTGCCAATTGCAATAAAGACGACAATCAGCACAATGACAACGATTGCTATGCCGATCCATAACCATAAAGAATTCATGCCTCTATAGTGCCAGCCTTTCGGGCTTGCGGCACAAAAGGGAGGCGAAAACTTCTATTCCGTTGACTGCGGCGTACCACCTGAGTGCGGCGCATCAACCCCAAGCCGCATCGCATCCCGGCTTGCTTGCTCGGCTCCCGGCGCGAGCCCGGCTGGATTCATGCGCTGGGAGATGACCCGGGTGATGCCATCGCCGCGCATGGTTACGCCATAGAGGACATTGGCCACATCCATGGTGGGCTTTTGGTGCGTGATGACGATGAGCTGGGAATCCTTCCGCAATTCCTCAAATAGGGCGATGAGCCGGCGCAGGTTGACATCATCAAGCGCTGCCTCGACCTCATCCATAACGTAGAACGGGCTGGGGCGCGCGCGGAAGATCGCCACGAGCATGGCCAATGCGGTAAGGGATTTCTCGCCGCCGGAAAGCAGCGACAGGCGCTTGACCTTCTTGCCTGGCGGGCGGGCTTCGACCTCAATGCCGGTGGTGAGCATGTCTTCGGGCTCGGTAAGGATCAACCGGCCCTCCCCACCCGGGAAGAGGGTATTGAATACCTTGGGAAATTCGGCTTCCACATCCCGCCAGGCATCGGTAAATAGCTGCAGGATCTGCTTATCTACGTCCGAAATTACCCCGGCGAGGTCCTGACGGGCTTGGATGACGTCATCGAGCTGCGTGGACAGGTAGCTGTAGCGCTCTTCCAGCGCCTTATATTCTTCCAAGGCCAAGGGGTTGACCTTGCCCAAGGAGTTCAAATCCTTTTCTGCCTGCTGCAGCCGCGACTTTTCGGCGCTGCGGTCGAAATCTTCGCCCGGGGTGAAATCGCGCAAGAGGTCAGCGATGGCGATGCCCAGCTGTTCGCCGATCTTTTTCTCGGCTTCATCCAGGCGCACCTGTGCCTGCGAGCGGGCCAGTTCTGCTTCATGCGCCCGCGCGGTTAGCCGGTCGCTATTTTGGCGTGCGGCCGATACCGCCTGCTTGGCTTGCTGCAATTGGGAATTTAAGGAGTTGCGCTCGTGTACAAACTCATCGCGCTCGGAGGTGGCGCGGCTTAAAAGCTGGTTCGCCCGCGCGGCCAAATCCTGTGCGTGTCGCGCCACTGCCGATGCCAATTGCCCCTGCGCCTTGCGGCGAGCCATGGCCTGTTCATGGCGGGCCTTCGCCTGGCGTTCGTGTTGGGCCTGGCGCCGCAAGCTATCGGCCTTGCCGGCAACTTGGCCCACGCGCTCTTGCGCCGATCGGGCCGCGACTTGGGCCTCCATTTCCATGGACTTTACCTCTTCCAGCGCGGCCGAGGCGGCGTCCCTATCGGCGGACGAGGGCTCGTCTGGTTGATCGTCGGCGTCGACGCGGGCGAGCCTATCGCGGGCATCGGCAAGCTCCTGGTTGGCTTTCTGCAGCCGGATCTCGATCTCGGTGGCGCGCTGCGCGGACTTTTCCAGCTCCGCCTTATTGGCCTCGTACTGCTTTTCCAAGCGGCGGTGATCCCGCTTCCAGGCATCGGCTTCGGTATCGTGCTCCCGCAACGCGGCCTTGGCGGACGCGGCCGTCACGCGGGCATCCTCGGCGGCAATCTTTGCTCCTTCCAGGGTGCCAGAAAGCTCGTGCAGGGCTTGATTTGCCTGCTCTAGTTCCTCTTCGGCCTCCGCGATGCGGGCGGTGACCTCCACCGTGGATGAGGAACCGGTGCCGACCTCGACCCAGCCTTCACCGATGACAACCCCGGACGCGGTCACGGCGCGCAAGCGCGGATCGTCGGACACGAGGCGCCGGCCGTGGGCAATATCGGGGACGAGGACGACATCGGCAAGCAGCCTGTGCAATGCCGCCGAAACCTCAGGCTGTACCGTGACGTGATCCAGCAACCAGGAGGTCTGCGGCGGCAAATCGGCATCGACGCGCCACGAGCTTGCAGGCGCTGCCGCCGCCGCATCCAGCAGCGCTGAGCGCGGCCCCTTCTCCAAATCCGCAATCAAGCCCTCGGTCAACTGCCCCGCCTGCGCCTCCGCAAAGGTGCCCAACGCGGCCGCAACCGCCGATTCATAGGTGGTGGAAATATACGCGGCCAATGGCTGGAATTCTTCGCCCACCTCGACCGACTCGGGGATGGTCTGGGATAGCGTATCGATGCGGGACCGCAGCGTATAGACACTGCGCTCGCGCTCGCGCTGGGCATCGCGGAGCTGATCCAAGCGCTTATCGGCAGCACCGGACTCGCTGGCAGCCCGCGTATGCGCCTCCTCCAAAGGCTGGCGCTCCGCGGCATAATTATCCAGCTTCTGCGCTACCTCAGCAGCTTCTGCCTGCGCATTCTGGGTGCGGCGCTGCAGCGAAGCCACGGCCTCTTCCTGCCGCGCCAACTCCTCTTCCGCGCTGGCTACCTGCCCCGCCGCCTTTTCCTCGGCGGCAAAAAGGCGCACCACGCCCTCGCGGCGATCCGCAATGGCACGCACCTGTGCCATATGTTCGTGCTCGGCGGCCTCGAATGCTTGCCGACGCTCCGCCACTTCCTCCCGGATGCTTTCTAACCGCTCCGCAGCTTCTTCTGCCGCCACCAGGAGTTCCTCGTGCTCCTCGTCCGCGCGCGCTGCCTTGGCCTCTAAATCATCCGGATCCTGGCCGGCATAAGCGACCTGGGACCCGGCATTATCCGCCCGCTCCTCCGCGATGCGCTGGGTCGCCGCAATGCGCTCGGACAAGGTGGAGAGATCAAACCACAACTTCTGGGCGGATTCTGCCTGCGGATTGACCTCCTCTAGCTGGGTTTCCAGCTCCATTTGGTGCTCGGTCGCCTCTTCGAGCTGCGCCGTGGTCTCTTCCACCTGGGTGGATAGGGCCGTCGCGGTCTGCTCGGCAGCGGAAAGCTTCTGCCGCAGGCCGACGATGCGATCTCCGGCCAGGCGCAGGCGCGCATCGCGCACATCCGCCTGCACTGTTGCCGCGCGCTGGGCGGCTTCTGCCTGCCGCGCCAAGGGCTTGAGCTGTTTTCCCAGCTCATCGGTCAAATCCTGCAGGCGGTCCAAATTGGCCTGCATGCCCGTCAGCTTGCGCTGGGCCTTTTCTTTGCGGCGGCGGTGTTTGAGGACGCCTGCAGCCTCCTCGATATAGGAGCGGCGATCCTCGGGGCGCGATTCCAGGATTTCAGAAAGCTTGCCCTGCCCCACGATGATGTGCATTTCCCGGCCAATGCCGGAATCAGAAAGCAGCTCCTGGATATCCATCAACCGGGCCTTTGCCCCGTTGATTTCGTATTCGCTCGCGCCATCGCGGAACATACGGCGGGTAACGGATACCTCGGAGTACTCGATGGGCAGCGCACCATCGGCATTATCGATGGTGAGCGTGACCTCGGCCCTGCCCAATTGCTTGCGGTCGCCTGCCCCGGCGAAGATGACGTCTTGCATCTTGCCGCCGCGCAGGGTCTTCGCGCTGGCCTCTCCCATGACCCAGGCAAGGGCATCGACCACGTTGGATTTGCCGGAACCATTCGGGCCGACAACAGCACAGATGCCCGGCTCAAATTTGAGAGACGTCGCCGACGCGAATGACTTAAAGCCTTTGAGCGTCAGCGATTTCAGGTGCATTTGGGATAGTGTAGCAAGCCTTTAAGACACGAGCTGCAGCAAGCATTGGGTTGGCTATTAGCGCTCAACAAAGCCGCTTTCGCCCTTTGCGTCCGCCCACTGCTCGACCACGAGATCGACGCTGCCGGGGCGGCGGGTAGTGCTCGGTTGCTCCTGCAATAGTTCCAAGAGCTTCTCGCAGTCTTTGCGCGGGCCCTCAGCAACAACCTGCACGCGGCCGTCTGCCAGGTTGGTCGCATGCCCAGAAAGGCCTAATTCCAGTGCGCGCGACCGCGTCCACCAGCGAAAGCCCACACCCTGCACGGTACCGTGCACAAAAGCCGTCATTCTTTCCATGCCACTGCACCTTCCTTATTAGTAGCGATCGGCTTCGCCGCGATCGCGCAAGATTTTGCGGTCCGCATCGCTGCGGCGAGTCACGGGGTCAGAACCGTCCCAGCACTCCACACCGGGGACATCGGGAAGCATATCGCGGTGGAAGACCGGATCGATGCCCTTACTGCGCTGCTCGTTGAAGTTCTTTAACAATTGAATGGCCACGCCGGATAGCGGAACAATGGCGATGATATTCAGAATCACCATCGTCGCCGCACCGGTATCTGCCAGGGCGAAGACCAATGGCAGGGATCCGACTGCGCCGAACCAGACGAAGAACAGCACCACGAGGCGGAAGATATTCAGCACCGTTTTATTGGTGGTGAGGTATTCCAGGTTGGCTTCTGCCAAGTAGTAATTGCCCAAGATGGAAGAAAAGGCCAGGAAGAACAAGATGAAGCTGACGAAGTGAATGCCCCAGTGGCCAACCTCGGCGGACAAGGCCGCCTGGGTAAGGGAAACGCCCTCGGCCTCTTCGCCGTAGGCAACTTCCGGGCCGAGCAGGATCAGGAAGGCGGTAATGGTACAGACCACGATGGTGTCGAAGTACACGCCCAAGGTCTGCACCAAGCCCTGCTTTACCGGGTGGGAGACGGTGGCGGTAGCCGCGGCGTTAGGGGCAGACCCCTCGCCGGCCTCATTGGAAAACAGGCCGCGCTGGATGCCCTTCATCATCGCGGCGCCGATGCCCGCGCCGGCGATTTCCTTAAAGCCGAGCGCGTGGCCGATGATATCGCCCAGCATGCCCGGGACCTTGTCAAAGTTCGTAATGACCACGAAGCCGCCGATGAGCAGGTACGCCAGGGCCATAAACGGAACGACCACCTGGGTGATATTGGCAATGCGCTTTACGCCGCCAAAAATGATGAGGCCCGCGGCAATCGCGATGATGATGCCAATGATGGAGCCAAAGGTGGCATCGTCTTCGCGGCCGAAGGAAAAGGCCACGGCCTCTGCGATGGCGTTGGTCTGGAAAGAGTTATAGACTAAGCCGAAGGTAAAGACGATGGCGATAGAGAATAAAACGCCGAGCGGGCCCCAGCCCAGCCCGCGCTTCATGTAGTAGGCCGGCCCGCCGCGGTACGTATCGCCATTGCGGACCTTCCACAGCTGCGCCAAGGTGGATTCCACAAAGGCGGTAGCGCCGCCGAGGAGGGCGATGATCCACATCCAGAAGACGGCACCAGGACCACCCAGCGAAATGGCCACCGCGACGCCGGCCACGTTGCCGGTGCCCACGCGCGAGGCAGCAGAGATGGTAAATGCCTTAAATGCGGAAATTCCCCCGCTTCCTGCGCCCTCATCCTCATCGTCGGTTTTGGGGCGCTCGACCACGGCGCGGAGCATATCGGGCACCTTGCGAATCTGCACCACTGCGGTGCGCGCACCGAATAGAAGGCCCGCTCCAATGAGCAGCCAGGGCAGGATGTATGTCCACACGCCATCGTTAAATGTCGTGACGACATTTTCGAGAAATTCCATGCGGATTAATTTACTGCCTGAAGGTGCACAACGTGAACCTCACAGGTAAAGCCCTATTGGCAGTGGGGGCAATAATGGCTCGAGCGGCCACCGATAACACTTCGCTCAATGAGCGTGCCGCAGCGGGAACATGGCTGGCCAGCGCGGCCATAGGCCGCAAGCGAGCGCGCAAAATAGCCGGATTCACCGTTGACGTTGACGTACAAAGAATCAAAGCTCGTTCCCCCCGCTTTGAGGGCGGCAGACATCACGGTCTGTGCCGCGGCCAATAGCGCCACGGCATCTTTCTGCCGCAGTGCCGAAGCCTTCTTGCGCGGTGAAATGCGCGCTGCCCACAGCGCTTCATCGGCGTAGATATTGCCAATGCCAGATACCAGCGTTTGATCCAACAGCGCCGTCTTTACCGCGGTTTTCTTCTTCCGCAGGCGGCGCGCGGCGCTAGCGATATCAAAATCTGGTTCCAGGGGATCTAAACCGATATGTGAGATCGTGGACCAAGGCGCATACAGCCAGTACCCAAAGGTGCGCTGATCCACGAAGTGCAGCTCGGTGGCATCGCTAAGTACTACCGTGATGCGGCGGTGCGGGGAGTCGGTGTGGCCGATGCGCAGCTGACCGGACATGCCTAAGTGAATAAAAAGCACGTCGCGGTGGCTATCCATCGGGTCCTCCCCCACGAATTCCAGCCACATGAATTTACCGCGGCGGGCGGCTGCGGCGATTTCTTTGCCCACTATAAGGCCCGCGAGCGGTTCATCTTGGCCGCGGTTCGCCCGCGGGTGCGCAATGTCTACCGATGTAATCTCTTTGCCCACGACGTAGCTTTCCACGCCGTGGCGCACCGATTCCACTTCGGGCAATTCTGGCATTATTTAGCCTTCTTTATGGGCGGTCCCTTGCACCAGCAACGGGGTTTCGCGCAGGGTTTGGCATGCCTCTTGCGCGGCCTGCTGCTCCGCTAATTTCTTATTGTGCCCCTGCCCATTTCCCACGGTCAGCCCCGCGACGGTCGCGACCGCGCTGAAGGTTTGATCGTGTTCTGGGCCGGTGGCGGTGGCCGAATAGACCGGCATCGGTGCCTTTAGCTCAGCACACAGCTCTTGCAAGGTGGTCTTCCAGTCCAAGTGGCGCCCGCTGACAGAGGCATTATCGATCTTTTCCGCGAAGAGGCGCAGGATGACATCGCGGGCGGTTTCAAAGCCGTGCTCGCGGTAAATGGCGCCGAAAATCGCCTCGGTGGTATCCGCAAGGATGGAATCCTTATCGCGCCCACCGGTGGACTGCTCGCCCTTGCCCAATAAGATATGCGGGCCCAGGTTAATCTCACGCGCGATATCGGAAAGCCCATAGCGCGAGACAATGGACGCGCGCATCTTAGAGATATCGGATTCCGGGCGCGATGGATACGTCACGTATAGCTTCGCGGCCACCGAGAGCCCCAAGACGGCATCGCCCAAGAACTCGAGGCGCTCATTATTGGGCAGGTGCCCGTTTTCATTGGCAAAGGAACGGTGCGTAAGCGCCAAGCGCAGGTTTTCCGGCTCCAAGGCAACGCCGAGCGATTCCAAGAGCGGGCTGTGGTCCACCGCCGCAAAGGCGGCCTCCCATGCCTCGTGCCCGGTTAGCTTCTTCTTGCGGCTCATAGGAACTTCTCCAGACCTGCCCAGCGCGGGTCTACCTTCTCCTCTTCCTCTTCTTCCCCAGAAATTCCGGTGGTCACACCCTCTGGGGTCTGAATATCGCAACCGTCTTCGCAGACGGGGGCGAACGGGAGGTTCAGGCCTGCTTCATCGATGACCGCCTGGAGCAGATCCAGCTCATCGTCTTCGATTTCTGGGATTTCATCGCCCGAGCCGGCATCATCAGAATCGGCGTCATCGCCGCTGACAAAAGATTCATCGGCGGCAAAGACCTGGGTCACGTGCAAATCCAGCTGTGGGTGGAGCTCTTTTAAGCAGCGCGCACACTCGCCCGTGAGAACGCCCGAGATATCCGCATCAACCAGAACGCCTGACCCCAGGGGGGTCAGGATCGCGGCAACGGTGAGATCTTCACCCTTAGGGATGGCGATCATTTCCACGCCAATCCTTTCCGGTGCAGGTCCCGTCTGGGTGCGTTGTTCCGGCATTGCGTCAGCGCCTTGGGCGTTTAATAATTCGCCCACATCGAACTTCAATGGAGATGTCATAACAGTTGGTAGTCTACCCTGCCTCGCAAACTCCGCGTAGTTGCTGGCACGGCCGCTTTTTCTGGCAAGAAACTGAAGGTTTGGGCATAAAGCGCTATGGCTTGCCGGTTTTCCCTTTCCTGCAGGCCGCAGCCGCCTTAGCCTAAAGGCATGACTTACCACTTGGCCGCGACCTCAGGAGATTTGAGCGCTATCGCTCCTAGATTCGGAGTGTTGTGCTGCCTTCCCGCCACCTTCTTGGTCATCTCTGGGACAGTCCTCCATCGCCTGCCCAAGGCCGACCACTCCGGCATCTACGGCGACAGAGGCCTGCGCCTTTCCTCCGCCCTCATCCTCAGCTTGTGCGCGGGGCTTATCGCCGGCGCGATTTTGGTCATCCCTTCCGGACTCGACCTCACAGTACTTACCGGTGCCCTAGTATTTTCCGCCAGCGCCGCCGCCATCACGTGGCTTTCGCGCGAAGCCCTTGCCTGCGCGCTGCTTAGCGTCGGCACCATGTTCCTTACCGCAGGCGCGGTCATTAGCCTCAGCGCGATGTTCTTCCCCCAAGACTTTATGAGCGGCTCGATGACCTCGCTCTCGTCCTACTTCACCACGGCCTTGGTCACCTTCCTCTTCCCTGGCCTGGTCAGCGCGGGAATCGTGGCCTTCGTGGCGGTCCAGAGCCAGCGCCCACACCCCACTGCACATGCTGTTGACGCCTCGCTTGCCGATGCCCCCTCATCCCCCACGCCGCACCACTCCAACTCGCGCAGCTCGGTCTAGACTCCCACAGGCACAATAAGTCCTGCTACACGGTGCCGCGATTTTCGCGATGTACCCCGTGCAGCAGGACTTTTTAAGCGTCGTGCCTTGTAGTTTAAGCGTTTAGCGCTCGGTATAACGGCGCTCGTAACCGTCATCGTCGCCATAGCGCGGGGCGCTAGCACCACCGCGAGAGGAACCAGCGTTGGTGGACGGCAGGTAGTCGCCGCCGCGAGAGCGCACGCCGGCCCCACCGCGCAAGGCGGAGCGATCGGAATTAACGGTGCGCAAGAGGCCGCTGAGGGAGCTTTCAAATTCGCTGAGCTTGCTATCTACAAAGTCGTCGCACTCCGTGCGCAGCCGGTTGGATTCGGTGTATGCGGTCTCCACGATCCGGTTGGCTTCTTCGTTGGCGCGGCGGACAACTTCAGATTCGGAAACCAAACGTTCTTGTTCCTGGCGGCCTTCGGCCACCGAGCGCTCGTATTCCTCGTTGGCCTGAGCAATGGTGCGGTCTGCATCTGCGCGGGCTTGCTCAAGAGTGGACTGGGCGCGCGCCTCGGCATCAGCCATCAGCCGCTGGGCATGTTCTTCTGCCTGCGCGATCGTGGTATCGGCCTCTTGGCGCGCCTGGTTGACCATATCGGTGGCCTGCGCATTCGCCTCATTAATGGTGTTATCCGCACGCTCTTCGGCGCCGCGGATAATCTCGTCTTGCTTGTCTAAAACGTCCTGCGCATCGTCGATTTCTACGGGCAGCGCGTTACGCAGGTCATCGAGAAGCGCCAGCATCTCATGGCGGGGGACCAAGCAATTGGAGGTCATGGGAAAGCCAGAAGCCTGCTCCAAATGCTGAACTAATTCATCAAGGGATTCAAAGACACGGTACATGCTGGGAATTCTACAACGCAGCACCCCGCATTGTGTGGAGGGCGCGCCTTGAATCCTCAGGCCGGTGCAGCGAGGGCTCAAGCTCTCCGAATTCGATTCGCATCCCGTGTGCGAGTAACCCATTTTCCCTCCACATACCCGCGGCACTGGCGCAGTTGGCCACCGGCTACCAACGGGGATCGGCACATGCCATACCAATGCAGAAGCTCCCCACCTCCCGCGGGTGCGGAGAAATGGGGAGCCGTGGATTAAGGGGAGTTTAGATAACGCCCTGTGCCAGCATGGCGTCAGCCACCTTCTTGAAGCCGGCGATATTGGAGCCAGCCACGTAGTCGCCTTCACGGTCGTATTCCTTGGCCGTGTTGTCGATGTTCTTGAAGATGTTGCTCATGATGCCGCGCAGGCGGTCATCGGTGTACTCGAAGGACCAGGAGTCGCGGGATGCGTTCTGCTGCATCTCCAGTGCGGAGGTTGCCACGCCACCGGCGTTGGCAGCCTTGCCGGGCGCGAAGTTGATCTTGGAGTCCTGGAATACGTGTACCGCATCCGGGGTAGACGGCATGTTAGCGCCCTCTGCAACGTAGCGCACGCCACCCTCGACGAGCTTCTTGGCGGACTCGCCATCGAGTTCGTTCTGGGTTGCACACGGCAGTGCAACATCAGCCTGGACATCCCAGATATTGCCGCCCTCGTGAAACTCCACGCCGTTGCCAGCTTCCTTGGCGTAGGTGGAGATACGCTCACGGCGGACTTCCTTGACATCGCGAAGCAGGTCAACGTCCACGCCATTCGGGGTGGTGATGTAGCCGGAGGAGTCAGACATTGCGACGACGGTAGCGCCCAGTTCCTGTGCCTTTGCGGCGGCGTAGATGGCAACGTTACCGGAACCGGAGACGATGACCTTGGCACCATCGAAGGACTCGCCGTGGGTCTTCATCATTTCTTCGGTGATGTAGACGGCACCGAAACCGGTGGCCTCGGTACGTACCAAGGAACCGCCCCAGGTCAGGCCCTTACCGGTCAGGACGCCGGACTCGTGCTGGGTGGTCAGGCGGCGGAATTGGCCGAAGAGGAAGCCGATTTCGCGGCCGCCAACGCCGATATCGCCGGCAGGAACGTCGCGGTACTCGCCGATGTGGCGGTGCAGCTCGGTCATAAAGGACTGGCAGAAGCGCATAACTTCCTGCTCAGACTTGCCCTTCGGGTCAAAGTCGGAGCCACCCTTGCCGCCACCGATGGGCAGGCCGGTCAGGGAGTTTTTAAAGATCTGCTCGAAGCCCAAGAACTTAATAATGCCCAGGTTTACCGAGGGGTGGAAACGCAGGCCACCCTTGTACGGGCCGAGCGCGGAGTTGAACTGCACACGGAAGCCGCGGTTGACCTGCACCTCGCCGTTGTCATCAATCCATGGGACGCGGAAGATGAGCTGGCGCTCTGGCTCACACAGGCGCTCAACCAGACCGTAGTCTGCGTAGTGTGGGTCCTTATCCAGGACGATCTTGAGCGAATCCAGCACCTCGGACACCGCCTGGTGGAATTCCGGCTCGCCGGCGTTACGCTTGAGTAGCTTGTCGTAGTACTCAGAAATCTGGCTATCAACAGACATAGTGTATAAATCCCATTCTCGTGGAGTTTGACTAGCAGAAACCAGTTTCCTATCAATCTACCGATAATGCAAGTGCAATTATTTCTCACTCCCCCGCTTACCGGCTTTTACCTGCGATGATAAAGGTAAATATTTTCTGTCGAACGTTCGGATTTCTGGCAAAAAGCCGCCGCACGAGTCGTGGGCCTTATAATCACGGGCATGCATATTGTTGTCGCGCCTGACTCTTTTAAAGGTACCGCTTCTGCCACGGAAGCCGCAGCCGGAATCGCCAACGGAATCCGCCAGCACTACCCCACCGCCACCGTTACCACCTTGCCCATGGCCGATGGCGGCGAAGGCACCGCCCAGGTGCTGGCCCAGGCCGCCGCGGCGGGCGGGCAAGAAACCCAGACCATTACCCTTCCCACAACTGATGCGGTGGGGCGTTTGACCGAGGCCCAGTATTTCCTCGCTGGACGCACGGCCTTCATCGACGTCGCCGCCGCCACGGGGCTGCCCGCGGTCCGCGACGCACTCGATCCCCTTCACGCGGATTCTTATGGCACGGGCGTGCTGCTTGCCGATGCCCAATCCCGCGGCGCCACCTCCATCGTGCTCGGCCTCGGTGGCACGGCCAGCATCGACGGTGGCATGGGAATCCTTGCTGCCCTCGGCGCTGCCGCCCACGATGCACGCGGCTATGCCCTGCCCAAGGGCGGCGCCCCGCTAGTGCAGCTCGATTCCATCGATACCGCGCAATTAAACATCAAAGCGGGCATGGTTGATTTCACACTCCTGGCCGATACCCGGGCTAAGGCCATGCAGGCTGCCACCATGTACGGGCCACAAAAACGCGCAGAGGGCGAACAAATAGCCCTGCTTGCCGGGGCACTGCTCCAATTGTGCAAGGTCACCGGCACGGATCCGGAAACGGAATTTACCGGTGCCGCCGGTGGCATTCCCATCGGCCTTACCTGGCTTTCGCGCACCCTGTGGGGCACCGATGAGCACGCCCGCGTCGTCTCTGGCGGGGCCCACGTGGCGAAGGCCCTTGGTCTCGCGGATGCCATTTCTCAGGCGGACCTCGTCATCACCGGCGAAGGCGCCTTTGATGAGCAATCCTTAACCGGCAAGGTCGTCGGCACCGTCGCGGACCTTGCGGCGGAGTCCTCTACCCCCGTCGGCATCGTTGCCGGGGCCATCAACCAGGACACCAAGCACGTCACCGCAGAGCTAGATCAAGAAGGTGGGATGCCGGAGCAGCTGGCTAGGGCTGCCCGGGACATCGTCAAGCAGCTGGGCTAAGGGCGAATCTCGACCGTCCAGGGAAAGATGGCGGGGCGCTCATGCGCCAACTCATCCTCCAGCAGCACGTGATCCTTGGGCAATACGGCGTGCGGCGTGAGCAAACGCGACAGCACCATGGCCAGCTGGTTCACGGAGCCGGTCGCTCCCGCCACCGCGATGTTATAGCGGTGGGCGTGCGCACCTTCTAAGTCGCGCTCTTCGTGTTCATCGCGGTAATTTTGCTGCAGTTGTTCCTCCAAGCCCTCAGGGAACTGGGGATCTGCCGGGCGAGTAACCTCGGCGGAGGTAAGCGATCCGCCCGCTACCAGCTTATCGGTGGCAGTGGTAAAAATCTCCTCCACGCGGTCCGCTTGCTCATCTGGAACCAATACATCGAATTGAATAGTCGGCATATAGCTGACCCTACCCTAACCAAAGGGATGAAAACTATGTCTTATTCCACAAACATCGCTTCCGTGGTCCACTCTGCGGATACTGACCTGGCGTGGCAGCGGGATTTTTACGAAGATCTGCACCGCCACCCCGAGCTTTCCCACGAGGAGGAACGCACCGCGGCGCGCATCCGCGCCAAGTTGGCCGAATTCGACTGCGAAGTAGAAGAAAACATTGGCGGGCACGGCATGGTCGCCATTTTCCGCAATGGCGATGGCCCCACCGCCCTCATGCGCGCCGATTTCGATGCCCTGCCGGTCAAGGAGGCCACCGGCGTGGAGTATTCCTCGACCAATGACTACATGCACGCCTGCGGGCACGACATGCACACCACGGCCCTACTCGGTGCCTGTGCGCTTCTCGATGCCTCCCGCGATACCTGGTCCGGCACTTTTCTCGCCCTGTTCCAGCCGGCGGAGGAATCATCCATGGGCGCGAAATACATGATCGCCGATAACCTCACCGAGCGCGTGCCACGCCCCGATATTTGCTTAGGCCAGCACATCATGCCCGGCCGCGCCGGCACCGTCCGCCACACCGCCGGCCCCATCATGGCCGGCTGCGATTCCCTGCGCATCCGCATCTTTGGTAAATCCGCCCACGCCTCCATGCCGCATAATTCAATCGACCCGACCTATACCGCGGCGATGATCGTCACCCGGCTCCAGGCCATCGTCGGCCGCGAGGTAGCCCCGCACGAGTTCTTCGTCATCTCCGTGGGCGAGCTGCACTCCGGCGATAAAAACAACATCATCCCGGATTCCGCCGAGCTCGTGCTCAATACGCGCTTTTATGATCCAGCCCTGGCGGAGAAGGTCTATGCCTCCTTAGAGCGCATGGTGAAGGCAGAATGCGTGGCCTCCGGCTGCGAGAAGGACCCCACCTTCGAGTACTACGCGCACGGCGAGGTCACCGATAATGATGCCGCCGCGTATTCGCCCATCGACGAGGTCTTTACGGCCACGTTCGGGGAAGAATCCGTTACCGCCTCCCCCTCGACCGCTTCCGAAGACTTTTGTTACCTCCCCCAGGCCTGGGGCGTGCCGTACGTCTTTTGGCACGTAGGGTGCACCCCGGAATCTGAGCTAGCCGATCCCCCGGTCAACCACCAGGCCAACTTCCTGCCGGATTATGAGCCGACGGTCAAGGCCTCCACCCAAGCCACCCATGCGGCGGTGCTGGCGTACCTGGGCGCTTAACTCACCATAAAAAATCCGCCGCGTCCACTCTCTCAATGGAGTGTGGGGCGCGGCGGATTTTTCAGTCCGCTAGTCCTTGATGGTCTCTCCCAAAATGTGGCACTGAATCATGTTGGTATTGCCGGAGATTCCCGGAGGGGTACCTGCAACAACGACGACCAAGTCATTCTCGTCGTACTCGTCCAAGTCCAGCAGGTACTTATCGATGGCCTCCATCATCTCATCCGTGGACTTGACGTCGGGGCTCAAGAAGGTCTCTGCACCCCAGGTCAGCGCCAGCTGGGCGCGCACGTCTTGGTCCGGGGTGAATACCAAAAGCGGCAAATCAGAGTGCAGGCGGGCGACGCGCTTTGCGGTATCACCAGAGGAGGTGAAGGCAACGATAGCCTTCGCGTTCAGGCGCTCTGCAATATCGCGGGCGGAATAGGACATCACGCCGCGCTTGGTGCGCGGGACGTGCGCCAGCGGCGGGACCTGGCCATCGGTCTCAGAACGCTTGACAATGCGCGACATGGTCCGCACCACGTTGTGTGGATCCGCGCCCACGGAGGTCTCGCCAGACAGCATCACCGCATCGGCGCCGTCGAGCACGGCGTTGGCCACGTCGGAAGCCTCCGCACGGGTTGGGCGGGAGTTCTCGATCATGGAATCCAGCATCTGGGTGGCCACGATGACCGGCTTGGCGTTCTCGCGGGAAATCTGGATAGCGCGCTTCTGGAATAGTGGCACCTCTTCCAGCGGAACCTCAACGCCCAAGTCACCGCGGGCAATCATCACGGCGTCGAAGGCCAAGATGATGGACTCGAGGGCATCGACAGCCTCGGGCTTTTCCAGCTTGGCGATGACCGGCACGCGGCGGCCTTCCTCGTCCATGATCTCGTGGACCTTGTCGACATCGGCAGGCGAACGCACGAAGGACAGCGCGATGTAGTCCACGCCGAGCTGCAGGGCAAAGCGCAGGTCCTCGATGTCCTTTTCAGACAGGGCCGGCACCGAAATGCTCATGCCGGGCAGGGACACGCCCTTGTTATTGGATACGGGGCCGCCCTCGGTAACCTCGCACACCACGTCATTGCCGTCTACTTCCTTGCAGACGACGGCGACCTTGCCGTCATCGATAAGCAAGCGATCGCCCGGCTTCGCGTCTTGGGCCAAGCCCTTGTAGGTGGTGGATACGCGGTCGTGGGTGCCTTCGACATCGTCCACGGTGATGCGGACGATCTCGCCGTTATCCCACTGCTCTTCGCCGTTCTTAAACCGGCCAAGGCGGATCTTGGGGCCCTGAAGATCGGCCAAGATACCTACGTTCCGGCCGGTCTTTTCGGTGGCTTCGCGGACCCACTTGTAATTGGCCTCGTGGTCCGCATGCTCACCGTGCGACATGTTGAGGCGCGCGACGTTCATGCCGTCTTCTACAAGGCGCAAAATTCCGTCCCCGCTAGCTACCGCGGGGCCGAGAGTACAGACAATTTTGGTTCTTCTATCCAGCATTATTGGCCTATTCCATCGGGGAAATTGAACAACCCCCAACCTACTCCCTCGCGCGCCGACAGGCCACAATTTTTTGGCGCCTTAACTACGGCAATCGGACACGATCACACATAACCGGTCATTTCCGGCCGGTAGCAGTGCCCGAGGTGCCGTTAGCATGCGTGGCTGCCACGCGTTTCTCGTCGCCCTCGCCGCCGTTTTCCGCCTGCTCGCGGTAGTACCGCGGGTCAACTTCCTCTGGAGTTTCGGGGCCCTTGCGTTGCCTGTCCAGCAAGAAAAAGACGATGAGACCTGCGATAAAGACAACGGCGGAGACGATGAGGTTTACGCGGACGCCGAAGATTTCGGTGGCCTCATCAGAGCGCATGCCTTCGATAAAGAAGCGGCCCAGAGTGTAGCCCACGACGTAGAGGGCGAATACCCGTCCGCGCCCCAGCTTCCATGCCTTGTGCGCCCACAGAAGGAACAGGCACACCAGCACGTTCCAAATGAGCTCATACAAAAACGTCGGGTGCACCGAAGCGATGACCTCGCCGGTAGAATGCCCGGATACTGGGGCGTACTCCCCCGCCTCATCGACGCGGTAGTAGATATCCAGCGCCCACGGAACGTCGGTCGGCCGGCCGTAGAGCTCCTGATTGAACCAGTTGCCCAACCGGCCGATGCCCTGGGCAAGGATGAGGCCAGGCGCTACCGCGTCCGCAAACGGTGCCAGGGGGATCTTTTTGATCCGGAACATTACCCAGAGCGCTACGGCGCTTAAAGCGACCGCACCCCAGATGCCAAGGCCGCCATTGGTGACCTTGAGGGCGTCGACTGGGTTGCAGGTATCACAGAAGTATTTCTGGTTATCCGTAATGACGTGATAGAGCCGTCCGCCCACGATGCCGGCAGGGATGACGACGATGGTCGCATCCCACACGGTATCGGGATTGCCGCCCCGAGCCGTGTATCGCCGCAGCGTCATCCACATGCCCACGAGGATGCCGGCGATGATGCACAGCGCATACGCATGGATTGGAATGGAGCCAAGATGCCACACCACGCCCTGCGGCGGGGAGGGGATATTTGCAAGGTTCTGAGTACGCACGTAGATAGTGTGCCTTATCGGCGTGCCCGTGAGCTAGTTTGGGGTCACTTTTCCTAGGAACTTTTACGCGACGGGCACGCTGGGTGCTGGCCCGCGGCCACCAGAGAGCGTGCCAAGGCGGTGGGATCCTGGGCTGCCATGACGGATTCGCCGACCAATACCGCATCCGCCCCGCGAGAGGCATAGTGGAAGAGGTTGCGGGCGTTATTTACCCCGCCCACGGCAATGCGCAGGAGCGATTCCGGCAGGCCCGGGGCAATATCGTTGAAGGCCTCCCGGTTGATCTCATCGGAGGCAAGCGACCACGCATTGATCGCGATGACACTGCTGCCGGCCTTGATGGCACGGTTGACCTCCCCGCAGGTTCGCACCTCCACGATGGCGGTCATCCCTAACGATTCCGCCCGGTCCAAAAGGGCTTCCAATCGAGCTTGTTCTAAAAGCTCGACCTGCAGCGGGATTGCATCGGCGCCAAAACAACGAGCCTCATGAATCTGGTACGGATCCACGATGAGGTCGCGCGCCATCATCGGGATATCGATAGCAGCGCGCGCGGCCGCCATATCCTCAAGCGAACCGTTAAAGCGCCGCGTATCCGTTTGGCAGGCCATCAGATGCACGCCGCAGTTTTCAAAGGTGCGCGCCCATTCGGCCATCTGCTCGGCCGAGCCCACGTGGGCAATTTCCCCGGTATAAGGAACGGCGCGCTTGAGCTCAGTAATGACCGAACACCCTGGTTTTAAAAGCGCCGCGCGGGCATCGCGGGGAGGCTCCATGTCCCGGGAGCGCGCCTTGATGTCTTGGAAGGAAACGCGTGCTTCGCGCGCGGCGACATCCTCAAGCACCCCAGCGACCAGGTGATCGACGGCTATGGGCGTGGGCATGAGCACCTCCCTCCAAGCGCGATTAAGATCACACTTAGATTAACGCTATGCGAGGCGTTTCCGGAAATTGCGCTGCGCGAACGGGGCTATTTGCGGCCCACATCGGTCGGGTCGATATCGCTATCGAGCGCGTCCCACATCACGCGGCCGGAATCGGATGAGGTCTCCAAATCTTCCGCCAGCTTTTCTTGGCGGGCGGCGGGGGTTTCGTACTTGCTCGATGCCTTGGCCTTGTCCTTGCCTGGGTTCTGGGCGAGGAGGACGGCGCCAAAGAACGCTAGGGCCGCACCAATAATGGCCACGATGGGGCCAAGTTTGGTGACCTCCACCGAGATGACGGTGGCCCACTCGGAGATTGCGGCAGAATCCACCGCGTTCTCATTCGCGGACGCGCCCTGCAATATTTTTTGCGCGCGCTGGGCGTCAGCACCGCTGGTCAGCAGGTTAATGGGGCTCCACGCAGCGGCTGCGGCGGCGAGGGCGCACACAATGGCCACGATACGTCGTCCCGTTCGGCGCAGCGCGAGGCCCGCGAGCACCCCGGCGAGGAGAACCAGTGTCAATGCCATAAGCTCTAAGGACCACGACGAGCCCACGATCTCATTGGTTGCCGAGCCCGATTTATCGTCCTCGCTTACCGCTTTTACCCAGGTGCTGCGGGAAGAAAACCACAGCACCGCCGTGCCCACCGCGATAAGGAGCGGGCCAAGTCGCCTCGTCATCAGGAATCATCCCCTAAAAGAACTCTCGCATCGAAGCAGGTCCGGTCTCCAGTGTGGCACGCCGCGCCGCGCTGCCGCACGGTCAGCAAGATGGTATCGCCATCGCAATCAAGGCGCACACCGAGCACGTCCTGCGTATGTCCGGAGGTCTCGCCCTTAATCCAATACTCGCCGCGCGAGCGCGAGAAGTAGGTGCCCTTTCGCGTTGCCAGCGTGTGGGCCAGCGCGTGGTCATCCATCCAGGCAAGCATAAGCACTTCGCCGGAATCGGATTGGGCAACCGCCGGCACGAGCCCTTGCTCATTGCGCTTGAGCAGCGCAGCTATCTGCGGGTCTAGCTCATAATCTGCGGGAGTGTTCACCGGCGCACCTCGTATCCGGAGTCTGCGAGGGCCTTTTTGACCTCGCCAATTTCTACCTCTCCAAAGTGGAAGATGCTGGCTGCCAGCACGGCATCGGCACCGGCTTCAACGGCGGGTGGAAAATCCGCTGCCGCACCCGCCCCACCGGAGGCGATGACGGGAATATTCACCGTTTCGCGCACCGCGCGCAGAAGCTCGAGGTCGAATCCGGCCTTCGTGCCATCGGCGTCCATGGAGTTTAAAAGGATCTCCCCCACGCCCAGTTCGGCGCCGGTGCGGGCCCATTCCACTGCATCGATGCCAGCCGATGTCGTCCCGCCGTGAGTCGTGACTTCAAACCCCGACGGTGCGTGCGCCGCGTCGGTGCGCCGCGCGTCCACGGATAAGACGATGCACTGCGAGCCAAAGACCTCTGCCAATTCGCGCAGCAGGTCTGGATTGCCAATCGCCGCGGTATTGACCGATACCTTATCCGCACCGGTGCGCAGGAGCTCGCGGACATTGTCAACGCTGCGCACTCCCCCGCCCACGGTGAGAGGGATAAAGACCTGATCGGCGGTGCGGCGTACCACATCGAGCATGGTGGACCGGCCGTGCTTGGACGCGGAGACATCGAGAAATGTCAGTTCGTCCGCGCCCAATTCCTCATAGCGCGCGGCTAATTCCACGGGGTCTCCTGCATCGCGCAGGTGGGCAAAATTTACGCCCTTGACTACGCGGCCTTGATCCACATCAAGGCACGGGATAATGCGTACGGCTACAGCCATGCGGGGCTTACTCCTTCACAGGTTTAATCTGAGTGATGAGATAGGATTTCTAGGATTGTCTCGTGCACCTGCGGCGTACCGGAGACCATACCCCGCGACTGCACGGTCCACGGATTGCCCTCCGGATCCGTGATGATGCCCCCAGCGGCCTTAATAAGGAGCGCTCCCGCCGCGTTATCCCACGGGTGCGGCGAGAAATTCACGGCACCGTCAAATACGCCCTGGGCCACGAAGGCATTATCTAGTCCCACCGAGCCCGTGATGCGCGGCCGCAAGCCGGATTCGCGCAGCTCGTGGAATGCCGCAGTGGGAAGGTTGGAAAAACATCCCACGTGCCCACGGGCATCATCGAATTCTGGGGACTCTTCCCCGCCACCGAAACCGCCGGACGGCCCACCGGCAGAACGCAGCGGCGAGCCGTCGCTGGCCACCAAGCGCCTGCCCAAGAGGGGAAAATCTGAGATGGCCGCGACAGTCTGGCCCTCGTGAACCAAAGCCACCAAGATACCCGCCATGGGGTTGCCCGCGGAATAATTCGCGGTCCCATCGATTGGATCGACCACCCACACGGTGTCGTGGATGCTTCCGCCGGATTCCTCCCCATAGACCGGGATACCGGTCATCTGCTGCAAGATATCGCGCAGCTGCTTTTCGATGGCCAAGTCCACCTCTGTGGCAAAATCGCCCCTGCTTTTAAAGTGGGCCGGTGGCGCCCCGATGCCGGATCGAAAGATGGGCTCGACCTGGTCAACGGCCGCCTCCGCGAAGGCCACCAACTCGCGCGGATCCATCATCGCTTACTCTTCCTCGGGGTCATAAGGATCGATAGGCACCTCTGCGGGCAGCGGTTCTACCTCTGCCACCGCCGCTAGCGCCTCCTCCAGGCTGAATTTTCCCTCATACAGCGCCTTGCCGATGATCGCCGAATCGATGCCCTCATTTTCATACCGGGCCAGCTCGGTGAGATCCGCCAGGGAGGAAATGCCGCCGGAGGCGGTGACCTTGGCATCGGTTGCCATTGCTACCTCGCGCAATAATTCCACATTGGGCCCAGAAAGCGTCCCGTCCTTGGACACATCCGTGACCACGAAGCGTTGGCATCCTGCGGCATCGAGGCGCTCAAGCACCTCCCAAAGATCCCCGCCATCGGAGACCCAGCCATTGCCCTTCGTGCGCCATTCGCCATCTTCTAAGCGCACCGCCAAATCCACGGCGACTTTCTCGCCGTAGCGCCCAAGGATTTTTTCTATCCACTCTGGGTTTTCTAAGGCGGCGGTGCCAATATTGATGCGGTTCGCGCCGGTAGCCAGCGCGCGCTCTACCCCGGCATCATCGCGGATGCCACCGGTAAGCTCGACATTAATGCCGAGTTCTTGGGTAATCCCCGCCATCTGCTCGTGGTTGGAACCGCGATTAAAGGCGGCATCGAGGTCAACAAAGTGCAGCCACTGGGCGCCTTGGCGCTGCCATTCAAGGGCTGCATCCCGCGGGGCACCGTAGACCTTTTCGGTGCCGGCCTCTCCCTGATCCAAACGCACGGCCTTGCCGCCGGCGACATCGACTGCGGGCAAAAGCGTAAAAGTCATGGTTTCATCCTACCTAGAGCGTGTGCATCCAGTTTTCCAATAGCTGCGCGCCCGCATCCCCGGATTTTTCGGGGTGGAATTGCGTGGCCCACAGCGCGCCATTTTCCACCGCCGCCACGAAAGAATCGCCAGCGTGCGTGGACCAGCTCACCAGCGGCGGGCGGGTAATGACGGTTTCCAATTCCCAGCGGCGAACGCCGTAGGAATGCACGAAATAAAATCGCTCATCGGCATTAAGCCCGGCAAACATGGCGCTGCCATCTGGCACCTCAACGGTATTCCAGCCCATATGCGGCAACACGTCGGACTGCAGGCGCTCGACCGTACCCGGCCATTCGCCGCAGCCTGTGGAGTGGATGCCGTGCTCGACGCCGGCATCGAAAAGCACCTGCATACCCACACAAATGCCCATGACCGGCCGCTCTCCTGCCAGCCGCTGGCCGATGACCCTCGGCCCATTCACCGCCTTAAGCCCTGTCATGCAAGCATCGAACGCGCCCACGCCGGGAACCAGCAGCCCGTCTGCCTCGAGGGCCTGATAAGGATCCGCCGTGACGGTGACCTCCGCCCCGACGCGCTCGAGGGCACGCTGGGCAGAGCGAATATTGCCCGCGCCGTAGTCCAATAACACCACCGATTTTGTCATGGGCTATACCTTACGCATTCGACGCAAACGAGTGCGGATATCGTTGGTCTCGCTGATACGAGTCCGGCCCAGGATGAAGTCCGCCGTGGTAAGCAGCAAACCGGCGATCAGGATCGCAACTCCCGCTCCGAAGGCGCCGTCGTAGCCGTAGCCTGCCACCATGGCACCGAGCAAGGTCGAGCCTAGACCGGTGCCGCTATCGTAGAAAATATTCCAAATCGCCGAGGCCTCCGAGACCCGCTCGCGGGGCAGCCGGTCAAACATGGATAGCAAGGCCTCGTTTTGCGCGATACCGAAGGCGCCACCGAATAGAACGGCGCCGAGCACTAGCCACCAGATGGAGCTTTCCATAAACAGGGTGAGCGAAATCGTTCCGACGCCGATGATCGCCATGATCTGGCTTGGGATGTACAGGCTGCCTGGGGCGCCAGTGCGGTCTGCCACCACGCCGGCGAAGTACCGGAAGATCATCGCCGCGCCGCCCACGATGGACAGCATGATACCGGCGAGGCTGGCACCCCTTGCGGCATCGAGTTCCTGCATCGCGGGGGACAAGAACGAGGAAATGGCGCCGTAGCTCATGGAGAACGTGGTCAAGGCCAAGGCCGGGACTGCCACCAGCTTCCAGGTAGGAACGCGGATGATATTGACTTCTTCATCGTTATCCTCGGCCAAGGTGACCTTGATTTTGGGGATGCGCAGGCACATTGCAAAGCCCAAGAAGCCGATAAGGCCGGCGGTGATATAGGTGGACGCGTAGCCTAGGGAATCCGCCATGAACAGGCCGAGCGGCAAGAAGATCATCTGGCCCAAGCCTGTAAATACACCAATCATGCCAGTAGCCTTGCCCAGCAGACGTACCGGAGAGAGCTCTGCAATGAGCGCGGATTCGGACACCGTGAGGGCGCCGAAACCCACCCCGCGCATGGCGGAAAATAGCAAGACGATCCAGGCGTCGGTGCCCAGCAGGTGGCCGAAGGCCGGCACACCCAAGGTAAAGGCGGACAGCGCCATCACGCGCCTGTAGCCCCAGCGGCGCAACAGCCACGGAGATATGATCTGCGTGGCAACCGTAAAGGCCATGAAGATACCGGTGGATCCACCCGCCAGGGTCGCGGAACCGCCGGAGTCAATGACGGCAAGCGGCACCACAGGAAGCAGGATGGACCAGGCGCCGAAGGCAGCGGCGATGGCTACCATCGTCGGCGTATAGCCGGGCACCTTCCAAATATTGGTCTCTTGAGATTCGCTCATTTACTAAAGCCTCCAACCATCCAGGCAATGGCCGCAGCCGCGGTGATAACGGCTAAAAGCGCGGCGACGACCGTGAAAAACTTCGAGCCCTGCTGATACGCAGACCAGGCCCCTCCAACTAAGAGGCCTGCCACCAAAAACAGGATGAGGATCATAAACTGCACGGGCTACAGGGCTCCCTTCGTCGAAGGAATGCCGGACTGGCACGGATCGTGGTCCACGGCAGCGCGCAGCGCGCGGGCTACCGCCTTGTATTCCGCCTCGGTCACGTGGTGCGGATCGCGGCCGTAGCGCACGTTGACGTGCAGGGTAATGGCTGCGTGCATGGCCAAGGATTCGAAGAAGTGGCGGTTAATCACCGTGGCATAGTGCCCGCCGATGACCTGCCACTCCAAGTGCTCCGGCTCGCCATTCATCACGAAGTAGGCGCGGCCCGAAAAGTCCACGACCGCCTCTACCAGTGCTTCATCCATGGGCAGCAATTGGGAGCCGAAGCGGCGGATCCCGGCCTTATCCCCCACTGCTTCACGCAGGGCCTGGCCCAATACGATGGCGGTATCTTCCACGGTGTGGTGGGCGTCTACCTCCACGTCACCGGTGGCCTTAACCTGCAGGTCAAAGAGCCCGTGTGTGGCAAATGCGGTAAGCATATGGTCAAAGAACGGCAGTCCAGTGGAAATGTCGCTTTTCCCAGTGCCGTCAAGGTCGATGGAAACGGTGATGTCCGATTCCGATGTTGCTCTTTGGGCACGCCCCACACGGTTTGTCATAAATCACTCCTTTGAAGTATCCGCTCCTACTGTAGTCGCTAGCTTTTCCGCTGCAGCCAGAAAGGCTGCATTTTCTTCTGGCAGGCCGATGGTCACGCGCAAGTACCCGTCGATCCCTACATCGCGGATGAGCACCTCTTCTTCCAAGAACTGCTCCCACACGCGGTGTTGATCCGCAAAATTGCCAAAGAAAAGGAAATTCGATTCGCTCGGCATGACGGTATAGCCCATCTCGCACAGGCGCCCGGCCACCATGTCGCGTTCGGCGGCGATGGTCTCCACGGTGGCGAGGGTATCTGCGCTGTGGCGCAGGGCCACGGTGGCCGCGGCCTGGGATAAGACGGAGAGGTGATACGGCAGGCGCACCAGCATGATGGCCTCCACGAAGGCCGGGTCCGCCACGAAGTAACCGAGCCGCCCGCCGGCAAAGTCGAAGGCCTTCGACATCGTGCGGGAGACCACGAGCTTGGTGGGGTATTTTTCCAACAAGCTCGTCGCGGACGGCGAGTCAGAAAACTCTGCGTAGGCTTCGTCGACGATGACGATGCCGGGAGCGGCATCGATAAGCGCGGCGATATCCTCCAGGCTGGTTACCCCACCGGTGGGGTTATTCGGAGTGGTGACAAAAACGACGTCGGGCTGGTGCTCGGCCACCGCTGCCAGGGCGCGGTCCATATCGATGGCGAAGTTCTCATCGCGCGGGCACTCGATAAACCGGGTGTGGGTACCGGCAGACAGGATCGGGTGCATGGAATACGACGGCGTAAATCCCAGCACGCTGCGCCCAGGCCCGCCGAAGGCCTGCAACAGCTGCTGCAGGATCTCATTGGAGCCGTTGGCGGCCCAGACCTGCTCGTAGGTGACATCCACGCCGGTTTGCTGCGAAACGTAGCGGGCTAGCTCGGTGCGCAGTTCGACCGCATCGCGCTCTGGGTAGCGGTTGAGCGAGCTGGCGCAGCGGCGGACCTCGTCAACGAGGGCATCGACAAGCGCGGGCGAAGGCGGGAAAGGATTTTCGTTGGTATTGAGCTGGTAGGCCACCCGCAGCTGCGGGGCGCCATAGGCGGTCTCGCCGCGCAATTCCTCGCGCAGCGGTAGGTCATGTAGCTGGGCCATTTATTTCTCCTCGAATCGGGCGCGGATGGCCTCCCCGTGGGCGGGAAGGCGCTCGGCATTGGCAAAGGCGATGACGTTGGGGGCGATTTCTTCCAGGGCGCCGCGGTCATAATCGATGACGTTGACCGGCCGGAGGAAGGTGTGGGTGGAAAGCCCCGCGGAAAACCGCGCCGTGCCCGAGGTGGGCAGCACGTGGTTGGAACCGGCCGAATAGTCCCCCAAGGGCACCGGGGAATACGCGCCGACGAAAATGGCTCCGGCGTGGTTGATGCGCTCTGCCACGGCGCGCGCATCCGCGGTGTGGATTTCTAGGTGCTCGGCGGCATACGCATTCGCCACGGCGATGCCCGCCTCCAGAGAATCCACCAGGACGATGCCGGATTGCTCGCCGGTTAAGGCCTCGGCGGCGCGGGCGGAGTTCTCCGTTGCCGTATAGCGGCGCTCGACCTCCTGCTGCACCTGCTGGGCCACGCTTTCCGATGCCGTAATCAGCACGCTAGCCGCCATCGGATCATGCTCTGCCTGGGAGATGAGATCGTAGGCCACGTAGACGGGGTTCGCGGTCTCATCCGCCAAGATGGCGATTTCGGTCGGGCCGGCCTCCGCGTCGGTGCCTACCACCCCGCGCACCGCCCTTTTGGCCGCGGCGACAAAGATATTGCCCGGCCCGGTAATCATGTCCACGGGCTCTACGTCTTCGTCCGCATCGCCGTAGGCCAAAAGAGCTACCGCCTGGCCCCCGCCGACGGCCCATACTTCCTCCACGCCCAGCATGTGGCACGTGGCCAAGACCGTGGGGTGCGGCAGGCCGCCGTCCTCCTTTTGCGGTGGGGAGGCAACCACCAGGCTGGAGGCACCGGCCTCTTGCGCGGGCACGGTATTCATGATGACAGAGGACGGGTAGACCGCCTTGCCGCCGGGAACATAGAGGCCAACGCGCTCGATGGGGCGGAATACCTCGGTCACGGTGGCGCCGGGGGCCAGCTGCGTGGTGTGCGACTCCGGCTTTTGGTCCGCATGCACGCGGCGCACCCGCTCGATGGAGGCCTCGATGGCCGCGCGCACCAGGGGATCAAGCTCGTCGGCGGCCCGCTGCAGTTCCGCCTCAGGCACGCGCAGGGACGGCGGGCGCACTCCATCGAATTGCTCCCCATAATCCAGCGCCGCCTGGGCGCCCTCATCGCGCACCTTATTGACCATCGGCACGACGGTCCCCATGACGGAATTCACATCGGTGCCGCCGCGCGGAAGGACGCGGCGCAGCGTAGCGGGGCGGAGCTGTTGACCGCGGAGATCGATGGTTCGAAGCATTCCTGGCTCACTTTCTGGTTGATCACCGTGGGCTATATCTGTAGACAAACCAATATACTATCGCCCAAAGCGCCGCGGGAACACCCTCTTGGGCGATAGACTCAAAGCAAATTCCAGCGAGGGCGAGTGTGCGGTGCATGATGATCGAATTTGAATCCACCAGTCTTGAGCGGCACCTGCGCGCCATCGTCCGCGAGAATGACTTTTCCTATTGGGCCTTGCCCACTGGAGAACTCGTCATCTCCCATGGGCAGGAGGGATCCACCCTGGTGTCTGTGTCGCAGGCCGACGGTGTGGTAATCCACCTGCACACCGCTCCGCGCGGTGCGGTTGCGCTGGGCGATGCCGCCGAGCTGTCCCGCTTCATCACCACCTGGAATGCCGATTGCCTCTACCCCACCGCCCTGCTGGACTATGACGAGGCGGGCTCGCTGGTGCTGTGCGGGCAGAGCCACTTCACCACCGGGACGGCACCAACCCACGATCAATTGGCCGCGTTTGTGCCCGCCGCGCTCCGCGGCGCAGAGGTGCTCATGAGCGTGGCGACGCGCGAATTTCCAGCCCTTGCCCAAGAACCAGAGCTGTTGCTAGTTCAAGACGATGCCGCTTCCCCGCCCGCAGTCACCCTGGATTTCCTCGCCGCCACTCTGCCGCAGATAGGGATCGACAGCTTCCATAGCGATGGTGAAATCTGCCTATTTGCCCTCGTCAATTCCATCGCCTGCACCTTCACCCTCGACTCTGGGCCAAGCCTCATCATTACCGGCCGGTGGGCTCTCAATGCGGATGAGCACGAGTTCACCCGTTTGTTTTTGATCTGCAATGACTGGAACTTGATAAGCCACAGCGCCACGGCCTACTGCCGCGCCAACGACGACGGCCTCCACGTCCACGTCGATGTGCCGACGATTATTGGGGCGGGGCTAAGCCAAGACCAGTTGCAGCGGGTTTTAAGCCAGAGCCTCGATGCGATCTTGCACGCAATCGATGAAATCGCGCGGGAATTTTGCGGCAGCTCCCCGGTTAAGTGGGCGTAACTTCCCGTTGCGGCTCATCCGCAGCCTCTCGCCCCACAACTTCCCAGTCCGCGTCGGAGCTAATAAACGCGGTGCACCAGTAGGAAAACATGGCCAAAAATGGCGCTACCGCCCAGGCCACGGCGGGAGAAAAGTTCGGCGCAAACTCCACGACATCGCCTGGGTTCTCCGGCGGGTGCGTCGCGGTGATGCCGCCAAAGACGTAGAAGGACACGGCACCGGCGAAGGCGCATGCCCCCACCCACAGCAACATCGCGAGACCGCGCCCGCGGCGCTGGACAAATGCGGCTAGCCCCAAGCACAGCCCCAAGAAACCCGTAACGAGCGCAAAGGTCATAAAAGCGACGAATTGCGCGTTGCCCACCGCTTCAATGGCATAACCGCCACCTTCGACAGCGCGGCCGGTCATCGTGGGGCGCATAAAACCCCAGAGCGCGCCGCAGATGCCGAAAACGAGCAGGGAACACGCGAGGAGCCCCGCACCAACACCGAGAGTGCGGGGCAAGCGAGCTTGGCGGGAAGACACTTTAGTTACAGAAGGTCCAGTTGCCGTCCTCGCGGCGGAAACGAACGGTGGAGGTATCGGTACCTTCCGAGTTTGACACGCTCACGGTGGCGGAGGCGTCATCGCCGTTGACCACAACGTCATTGACCGATTCCAGCTTGGTGGAGGTAGGAATGGCCTCTAGCTGGTTGGCAAATTCGTTGATCTGGGGATTGCCCTGGCCTTGCTGGCGCATGGAGTTTGCGTATTCGGAAAAGGACTGGTTGGGCAGGCTGTCAACGTAGTTGAGGTACTGCTGGAAATCCCCGGACTCGCCTTCGCGCACGGCCCTGCAGGCGTGGGCTGGCATGTAGCCAAAGTATTCCTTGACGTTGTCAATCTCATGCTGCCCGCGAACCAGCTGCTCAATGGCCTGCTTATCGCCATCGTTGGCTTCTTGTCCGCCTTCGATGGGCTTGATGTCCTGGGCGTTGGCGAAGGGATCGTCCCCGTTGTGCATGGGGTTCGTATTAGCGCCCTCATTGCCGCCTTCTTCGCCCTTGTCCTTAGGGTCCTCGGCGGCCTTCTTCTTATCCTTTTCTTCCTTTTCCTTCTTATCCTCGTCGGCGTCTTTGTCCTCAGACTTCTTCGCCGATTCCTTTGCGGAGGTCTCAGTAGACGAGGAGGCGGACGAAGACGACGCGGTCTTCGTCGAATCGTCCTCGTCATCTGAGCTGCATGCAGCTAAGGCAAGCGGGGCAACCATAGCGACCGCAAAAAGGGACTTCTTAGCAGGGGTCAAAAAGGACAAGGGAGAGCTCCTGAATCAATCTTTCGAATGCGAAGCCGCCTCACGACGGGTTCTTATGTCCCCGCAATCCTAACAATGCAAGTTTGCAAGGGACATTATTGCAGTCTGAAAAGTACCTGTGAGCTATTCCTTAGCGCGGCGAAACACGTACAATTTCCACTGTGCAACTACATCGCGAGGCCATCATCGACGCCGCCACGACCCTATTGAATACGTATGGGCTTGCCGATGTCACCATGCGCCGCGTCGCCTCCTCCCTCGGCGTTGCCCCGGGGGCGCTGTATTGGCACATCGCCAATAAGCAGGCGCTCATCGCCGCTCTTGCTGAAGATATTATCGCCCCCGTCGCCGGTTCCACGCTGGAAGAAATTAGCCTGCACCTGCGCGAATTGCTCCTGGCCCGGCGCGATGGCGCGGAGGTAGCCATTGCCGGACTCTCGCAGCCGGATTCCGCGGCGTGGGATCACCTCGTCGCGCAGTTTAGCTCCGCCACCTGCCCCGATTTCGATCATTCCGCCCGCAAGGCCGCTGCCCTTTCCGCCGTGCACCTCGTCTTGGGCGCCACGCTGCTCGAGCAATCCCAGCGCCAGCTGTTAGAAACCACCGGCGGGACTACCCCGGCGGACTACCGCGCCGATTTGGTGCGTGGCGTGCGGATTATCAATGCCGGATTGCAGCACAGCGAAGCGGATTAAAACGCTTCACCCCCTCGGCGGATTTCTGCTAAGCACAAGCGAGTACGATCTCTGTGCAGCACCTCCCCTTAGATTCTCACCCCAGAAGAAAGGCCATTTTCGTGTCGTATCCCGCGCATGGCGTATTCATCGATGTCACTGCGGAAAAAGTCGTGCTTCACCGCAGCCTGCTCTCCCGCAGCTTAGGCGCGCCTGCCACCGCAGAAATCGCGCTCGATACCATCGATGACCTGCGCGCCCACGAACCCACCGCCACCGGTTTTGGTTCCTTGTCCTTAGGCAGCGCCGGCAGCATTGCCTTCGCGCCGCACCAAGATCCCCACAGCGTGGCGCGCGCCATTAAGGCGGCGCAGCAGGGCGACGCACCCGCGGAAGCCGCAGCCCCATCCTCTAGCGAAGAATCCTCCGTGGGCAACCCGGGGCTTGATTTCGTCGCGGTTGATGTAGAGACCGCCAATGATAATTGGGGGTCCATCTGCCAGATCGGTGCCGTGCGTTACCGCGATGGCGGGGAAACCGCGTCCCAGTCGTGGCTGTGCACCCCTCCCCCAGGCTTGGAGCACTTTGCCGAAATCAATATCTCCATCCACGGGATTACCGCAGCCGATGTCGAAGGTGCCATGCCCTTTGCCACAGCGGCCGCAGAGCTCTTTGATTTCATCGGCAGCGATGTCATCGTCGCGCACAATGTCCAGTTCGATTCTTCCGCGCTGCGCTCCGGATTGCTGGCCGCCGGCGCCGATGTCCCCACCGTCCCGCTGGCCTGCTCGCTCGCTTTGTCTCGCGATGCCTCAAGGCAAGGTGTTATCTCGGTGGCCAACCACAAGCTTCCTACCGTCGTGAAGCACCTCGGCGGCGCCTCTTTTACCCACCACGATGCCACCGAGGACGCCCGCGCCGCCGGCACCATCATCACCGGGCTAGCCCAGCGCTTCGGGCATACCGGAAGCATCACCGATCTCTTTACCACCCGCGAGTTTAGCCTCGGCCGGCTCGAATCCTCGGCCATCCTGCCGGTTCTGCGCGCGCATACCGCGCCCACCTCCGGCGACGATCTGGGCGCCGGCACCGATTTCCGCGATTCCACCCGTTCCGCCGGAACCAACAAGAAGCCCGCGTCTTCCGGCCGGGCGCCGTGGCAGGCCGTTGCCACCCCAGATACCATTCCAGATCCCAACCTCGACGCCGATCCTCAAGGCGCACTCTACGGCCAACACGTCACCCTGACCGGGGATTTCGAGCCGTACGATAAGGGGCTGCTGTGGCAGGGCATCGCCAAGCGCGGAGGGCAAGTGGGCAAAAACGTCACCAAGAAGACCACGCTGCTTGTCGTCGGCGAATGGGCAAAGAAGACCTCCAAGGAAAAGCGCGCCGAAGAGCTGCAGGAAAAGGGCCAGGACATCACCATGTGGTCCGGTGCCCAGCTCTTTTCTGAGCTGGAGCTCGACGCCGAGCCGCCTTTTTAAACCCACAGGGAACCACCCGGCTATTTCTCCAGTCCAATAAGGGCGGATACTCACGACCCTGGAGAAATCGCCATGACCCTTACGCTCGACGCTCCCCGCCCCACCACCGCTAATTTGCTGCCGGCGCTCTTCGCGCGATCGTGGATTAAGCACCAGCGGCTTTCCGATGACGGCTTTTGCGACTCCCTCGCCACCATCCAGCTCTCCCCCAACCTGTCGATGGCGCTAGTCTTTCCCGGGCAGCGCACCTTTCGCCGGCTCAGCCACCGCGGCCTCGCGGACCTGGATGTCTCGACCCGTCAGGCGTGGAATTGTGCCTCGCTGAACCTGCAGCGCGCCGCGCTCGACTCGCAGGGCCTGCGTTTTTGGACGCGCCCAGCTCGCTGCGCCCTGCCTGCCGCAACGCCTTATGGCGGCCTACAGGTCCGCTCCCACGGTGCCCCGATTTCCTCTTGGTTGGCTCACCCGGAAACCTTTACCGTGCTGGATAAACACATGCGCCGCCTCATGCGCTCGCATTCTTTGACCTACCTGGTGCCGGATTCCGCGACGGTTTTTGTCTTCGCCCACTTACCCGATGAATATGCTCGCGACCTCGCCCGCGCCGCCGCCGAACAACTTCCAAGCCATCGCACCGTTTTACATTCGCGCCCGCTAGTATGGTCTAACGGATTTCCCCGCGAATTATGAGAGGAGCACCATGGCGGAAAGCAGGATGTCGCGGCTGAGCAATCAGTACCACGCCTGGACCCGCAGCCACCCCACGGCGGCGGAGGATTTTCGCACCGCCATCGAGGACCTGCTCAATGACGCCGGCATCATCTTTGACCGGGTATCGACGCGCGTCAAGGCCTGGTCTTCACTCAAGCGCAAGGCCAAGAAGCGGGGCGAGGGCGGCGATTTCATCTACCCCACCCCGTGGGACGATATCCACGATGTCATGGGCGTGCGCGTCACCTTGTACCACTCCACCACCATTCCCAATGCGCTAGACGTGCTGGGTGAATCTTTCAAGGTCGTGCGCTCTGTGGATAAGGCGGCCGAGACCCGCATTTCCGGTGGCTTTGGCTACGGTTCCCACCACCTGGTGCTCACCGTGACGGATGATAGCGCGGCGGCCATGGAGGAGCTCGCCGATTTTGTGGGTTGGACCTTTGAGGTGCAAATCCGCACCGTGCTGCAGCACGCGTGGGCGGAATTCGAGCACGATATCCGCTATAAGCAGGGCCCTACCCCGCCCTCGCCCGAGGTCGACCGCCTATTTACGCTGGCCGCCGGCCTCATCGAACTTGCCGATCAGCAATTCGATGAAATCGCCGCGCTCAAGGCCCCGCGCACGGAGGCGGACACGAATGTGGAGCTTACTCCGGAAACCCTGCCTGGCGTCCTGGCCATCATTTTGGGCAATCGCTTCCCGCTTTCGCGTTCGGAGCACTACCGCTTCCTCGCGGAAATCTTGGAGGAAAACGATATCCGGTCCTTGGACCAGCTGGAGCAGCTGCTTGACGATGACGCCATTGCCCACGTCCACGACACCATGCGCTATCGCTTTCGGCCCGGCCAAGTGCGCCTTATCGATGACCTGCTGCTCAATAAGTTTGGCAAGCAGCACATCGAGGCCACCGCTGAATCCGGCGACCGCGCCGGCCGCCGACGCCGCCTGAACGCGCGATTAAAGGCGTTGCGCGCTAACTCTTAGCGGAATCCGCCGCGAAACTTTTCCATATCGCGGCGTTCCTTCTTCGTCGGCCGACCCGCGCCGCGGGGGCGCACCGGCACGGACGGCATAAACTCCTTGGGCGGTGGTGGAGGCGCGTGATCGGTATAGCAGGTACGGGCCACCGGCGCGCCCACGCGCTTGGCGACGGTAGCCAGTACCTCCAAATCGTGCTCGTGGTGGTTGCGCCATACGCGCACCCTATCGCCTGGCACGACTTGTTGCGCGGGTTTGACCGCTTCACCGTTGATTTTCACGTGTCCAGCGCGCACCGCGGTGGCCGCGACGGATCGGGTTTTGAACATGCGCACCGCCCATACCCAAGCATCAATGCGGACGGGACGGCCGCTTGGCTGCGGGGTAGGCATTAATAATTATTGTGGTTCTCGTTGACGATTTTGCGAATCTTCAACCAGTTATATCCGCCACCCACCACGGCGATGATAAGGCCCAAAACCATCCAAGCGGCCAAATTAGCAGAAAGCACACCTAAAACAACTCCTGCGCCGAGGCCACCGGCAACGGAAATAACGGCGTTGCGGGAGTGCTTGCGCACCTGCTGCTTGCGCTGCGCAATGGGGTTATTCGGTCGCTGCTGCATAGTCATGACCCAGATCCTACCTCAACCCAGGCAGAGCCTGCTTCGCGCGCGCTGATTTCGCCTTGGGAAAGCGCGGCGAGCATCGCCTGGAGCTCATCGAGCCCACCCGGGCGCACGGCGACGGTAAAGGTTACGGCTGCACCGTACTCGGTATCGGTGATATCGATGCCGCGCCCGCGCAAATCCGCCTCGAGGCGCCCGGCCGTGGCGTGCGGGCATTCCACGGTATAAAGCTCCCGGCGCGCCCGGGTGACCGCCTCGACCTTTTCCATGGTCTCGCTGACCGCCCCGCCATAGGCATGCACAAGCCCGCCCGCACCCAGCTTGATGCCACCGAAGTAGCGCACGACCACCGCGCAAATATCGAGCATTCCAGAGCCGTTCACCACATCCAACATCGGCTTTCCAGCGGTCCCGGAAGGCTCGCCATCATCGGAGGAACGCTCCACTGGGTTCGCGTCGTCGACGTGGTAGACATAGGCGGAGCAATGGTGGCGGGCATCGGGAAAGCGCTGGCGGGCGGCATCGATAAACGCCCGTGCTTCTTCCTCATTCGTCACCCGGCCGATCAGGGTGATAAACCGCGAGCGTTTGATCTCAATTTCGTGTTCCACCTGGCCGGTGGGGCGCCGATACATATCGCGCATTAGGCCACCAGGAAATCGTACTCGGGGGTATTCGGCTGCAGGTGCTGCACCGAGATCTTGGACTCGGCCATCCGCTCCTTCAGCCCCGCCAGGTCCTCGGCGCGGCTGAGCTGTATGCCCACCAGCGCGGCACCGGTCTCGCGGTTATTGCGCTTGAGGTACTCGAATAGAGTGATGTCATCGCTGGGACCCAGGATTTCAGACAGGAAGTGGCGCAGCTGGCCCGGTTCCTGCGGAAAATTGACCAAGAAATAGTGCTTGAGGCCGCGGTGCACTAGGGAGCGCTCCATGATTTCGGCGTAGCGCAACACGTCATTATTTCCCCCAGAAATCACGCAGACCACCGTCGAACCCGGCTCCAGCGGCACACGCTGCAGCCCAGCCACGGACAGCGCACCGGCGGGCTCGGCGATAATGCCCTCATTCTGGTACAGGTTGAGCAGGTCCGTGCACACCGCCCCCTCAGAGACCGTGTCCCAGTGCAGGCGCGATTGGTTGGCCTCCAAAATCTCATACGGCAGCGCGCCCAGGCGCTTGACCGCCGCGCCATCGACGAACGGATCCACGCTCTCAAGCGCCACCGGCCCGCCGTTGCGGAAGGCGGCTCTTAGCGATGCCGCCCCTTCCGGCTCCACCCCCACCACCTTCGCGTGCGGTGCCATATCCGCCATATAGGAAGTAATGCCAGAAATCAGCCCGCCGCCGCCGACGGGAACGACGATGGTATCGACCGAGGCGCCCTTTGCCGAAAGCTGCGCCAAGACCTCCGCGGCCACGGTGCCCTGGCCGATGATGGTATCGCGGGCATCGAAGGGCTCGATGAAGGTGGCGTGGCGCTCGGCGGCATCGGCATGCGCGGCGGCCGCGGCCTCGTCAAAGTTGGCCCCCACGACGATAAGCTCCACCTGCTCACCGCCGTGTACGTGGATGCGGTCGCGCTTTTGCATGGGCGTGGGCTCCGGGACGAAAATCTTGCCCGGAATCCCCATGGTGCGGCACGCATAGGCCACGCCCTGGGCATGGTTGCCTGCCGATGCCGTCACGATGCCCCGCTCCCGCTCCTCCTGCGACAGGCTGGAGATGCTATTGAGCGCGCCGCGTATCTTATACGAGCGCACGTCCTGGAGATCCTCGCGCTTTAAATAGACCTCACAGCCCGTTTCCGCAGAAAGCCGGGGGCAATACTGCAGCGGCGTCGGCGCGATTTCAGAGCTGATGCGTGCCTGTGCCTGCTGGATATCGGATGCGTGGATGGTCGATTCAGTCATGATTGCAGAGTCTACTCGCCCTACCTAGTGTTCGACCGATTCACCTAGATTTCATTCCGGTGTAGCGCGCCTGTTACGTGGGCCCGAGACAATGGAGTGCTCAACAAGAAAGGACTCTCTCTATGTTTAAGCGCACCTCCATCGGCGTGGCTGCCTGCCTTGCGCTCAGCTGCGCCCCGGCCGCCAACGCGCATATCGTCGATAATGTTTTGGAACGCTCCGCCGACGATGCTGCGGTAAAGCTCAGCCCCATTGGCTCCTATGAAGCTGGGGTCATGGGCAAATCAGCAGCGGAAATCGTGGCCTACCACGCCGCCTCCCAGCGCATTCTCACGGTGAACGCGCAATCGGGCAAGGTGGATATCCTGGATGCTTCCGATCCCGCCAACCCCACCAAGGTTGCCGAGGTCTCCGCCGGCGGCGATAAGGAAATCAACTCCGTAGCCGTGCGCCCCGATGGCCTCGCCATCGCCGCCGTGCAGCAGGCTGACAAGACCGAAAACGGCGAAGCCTTGATTTTCGATACCGCCTCCGGCGATGAGCTCGGCCGCGTCCCGCTCGGCGCGCTGCCAGATAACGTGCACATCACTAAAGACGGCGCCTATGCCTTGACCGCGAATGAGGGCGAGCCCTCCGATGAGCTCACCGCCGACGGCACCGAATACGCAAAAGACCCAGAAGGCACCGTATCCGTGATTTCCCTGCCTGATGGTGTCGCGGCGCCCTCTGTTGCCGATGTTCGCACCGCCGATTTCCGCGCTTTCGACGGCCCTGATGCAGAACTTGACCCGTCCATTCGCGTCTTCGGCCCAGAAAACCACCACAACAAACCTTCGCTCGACTTCGAGCCGGAGTATATTTCCTCCGCCGATGGCAAGGCCTATGTCACCTTGCAAGAAAACAACGCCATCGGCGTGGTCGATATCGCCTCCGCCACCGTAGAAAAGGTGCTGCCCGCCCACATCGCGGATCACTCCGTTGTCCCCCTCGATCCCTCCAATAAGGACGGCGAGGCAAAGCTGCGCACGATCCCTGTGCATGGCCTGTCCATGCCGGATTCGATCGGTGCCTTCCAGACCAACGGCCAGACCTACTTCGCAACCGCCAATGAGGGCGATGCCCGCGACTGGGGCGGTTACACCGATGAGGTCAAACTGAAAGAGCTCGTTGAAGAGGGCCAGGTTTGTGATTCCGTCGACCTTCCAGAAGGCATCGAGGATAAGAAATACGCCGGTAACCTCAAGTTAAGCAATGCCTCTGGGTGGAATGAGGAAAAGGGCTGCTTCGATGGCCTGTATTCCTTCGGGTCCCGCTCCTTTAGCATTTACGATGCCGAGGGCAACGTCGCCTTCGATTCCGGTTCCGACTTCGAGGACATCACCAAGGACATCGAGGGACTTAACTTCAATGCCGATAATGAAGACCCCGACTTTGACGATCGCTCCAATAATAAAGGCCCCGAACCGGAAGCCCTGACGATTGGATCAGTTGGCGATCGTACCTATGCCTTCATCGGCATGGAGCGTGTGGGCGGCATCTTTGTCTATGACGTCACCGACCCCGCTCAAGCCGAGTTCGTCACCTACACCAATAACCGCGATTTCACCGTGGACTACGACGAAGACAATGTCGCCGCCACCAGCTTGGCCGGCGACTTGGGCCCAGAGGGATTGGCGTTCATTAGCAAAGAAGACTCGCCTACTGCCGATGCCCTCCTTATCGCCGGCAACGAGGTATCCGGCACCACCACGGTCTTCTCCGTCGCCGATCTCGTGGGCGGCTCCCAGGCTGAAGGCGACGACGCCGACTCCGATGAAAATGGCGACAATACTCCCGGGGCGTCGCTGCCTGATGACGGTTCTGGCAGCAGCTTCATCGGGAAAGGTATCGGGATTATCGCCGGTGTCATTGCCCTCGGCGCCATGTTGAGCGGGGTGTTGCACTTCATGCCGCAGGTGGCGGATCAATTTTATAAGATGCTTCCTGAACCCATCCGGCAATTACTTCCATAGATTTTTAGCCTTAAAGCTGCTACGTTTTAACAAGCTAAAATCTGAACTTTAAGGAGCCTTTCCCTATGCGTAAACGACTCAGCACCTCTCTCGTCGCTGCCACCGCTGTGGCGGCGGGCCTTGTCACCCCGGCTGTTGCTTCCGCAGATGAGACCGGCAAGGGGCTCAGCGCTGAATGCAAGGCCCAAGTAGAAGCTGCCAAGCAAGAGCACCTCAAGAACATCGAAGAGGGCAAGGGCGGAGTCAACCTGTCCAACCCAAATAAGTTCCTCGAGGGCTTGCTCAATGGCTACGGCACCGCCGGCATGCCGAAGCAGCCAGATTGCGTGACTAAAGAGGCACAGCAACAGCAGCTCGATAGCTTGACCAAGCTTGGCTCCTCCGAGGAAACTGCAGAAAAGTTCCTGAAGGTCTCGCAGTGGACCGCCGTCATCGCCGGCGCCGTCGCTGCGATTCTGCAGACCTACGCCGCCATCGCCAAGTTCAACCCGGCAGTTCTCGAACCGCTGAAGGCTGCGCTTGACCGCTTGGGAATTAAGTACTAATCTCCGATTTCCCAAAAAATGGCCGCCGTTGCATGTGCACGGCGGCCATTTCTTTATGCCCAGCTTTTCGCGCAGGCGGCCTGGCGGCTTCGCCCTAGGCCCGTCGCCACCTCAATCCCTGTTCGCCTCAGAAAGAGGGAGCGCAGGGACGAGGCAGGCAAATTCTACTAGCCCAAAATGCCAGCGCCCATGGTGGCCTTCAGATCCCCCATGAGGTTGCCGGATCGTTGCACGCGGAGGTGCTCGCCTAGGACCATCGTGGTGGTTTGATCGCCTTCGACAAGCTCAAGGTAAACATCGGAATCACCGTGGTTTTTGACCAAGACTTGCTTGAGTCGGGCGATATTTTCCATCGTGCACTGGTCCGTGCGCATGGTCAGGCGCAGCGGCAGGCTCGCGCCACCGCCAGGCCCCAGCTCGGGGACGCGAATATCGGAACAAAACAGCGACCGGCGCTCATCGCGCACCTTGACGTTGACGCGCGCCAAGATGATGTTGTCTTCCACGATATGCGGCGCTGCCAGCGAATAGACCTTATTGAATACCAAGATCTCTACCTGCGCGCCGTTGTGGTCTTCTACCGTGACAATCGCCCACGGGGAACCATCGCGCTTAGAAAAGCGCCGGTCCACGCCGGAAATGATGCCGCCGATGATGAGTTCTTGGCCATTGTGTACCTCATCGTTGAGGATCTTGGTCAGCGGAGTATTGGTCTGCGCAGCTAGGGCCTCTTCGAAACCATCGAGTGGGTGGCCAGAAACGTAGAGGCCCAGCATCTCTCGCTCAAGTGCCAACTCGTGCTTGCGATCCCACGAGTCGTCCGGAACATCAATGGCAAAGGCGCCCTCCGAAGAGGCATCGTCACCACCGCCGAAGCCGGCAAAGAGGTCGAATTGCCCCTTATCCGCCGCCTTCTTGGTGGTCTGCACGGCATCGACGGCGTCCTCGTGAATCAACATGAGGCCCTTGCGCGGCTGCTGGAAATCATCAAAAGCACCGGCCTTAATCAGCGCCTCGGTCACGCGCTTGGAACACGCCGCAAGGTCGATCTTGTCGAGGTAATCGCTAAAGGAGGTAAACGCCCCCTTTGCCTTACGCGAGGCAATGATGGATTCGACCACTTCAGAGCCCACGTTGCGGATAGCGCCCATGCCGAAGCGAATATCCTCGCCCACAGCTTGGAAGTCCTCTTCGGACTCATTGACCGAAGGCGGTAAGACGTTAATGCCCAAGTGGCGGCAGTCCGACAGGTAGATGGCGGACTTATCTTTCTTATCGCCCACAGAGGTTAGTAGCGCCGCCATGTATTCCGGCGCGTAGTAGGCCTTGAGGTAGGCAGTCCAGAACGAGACCAACCCGTAGCCCGCGGCGTGGGACTTGTTAAACGCGTACGACGCGAAGGGCTCGATGGTCCCCCACAGGGCATCCATGGCGGATTTTGAGTAGCCATTTTCTTGCATGCCGCCCCAGAATTTATCGTATTGCTGGGCCAGGACCTCGGGCTTTTTCTTACCCATCGCCTTACGGAAGCCATCTGCCTCGCCGGCGGTGTAGTTCGCCACCTTCTGCGAGATACGCATGATCTGCTCCTGGTAGACGATAAGGCCATACGTCTCATCCAGGATTTCCTTCAGCGGCTCCTCGAGCTCAGGGTGGATCGGGGTGATTTCCTTGCGCCCATTCTTGCGATCGGCATAATCCCAGTGGGCATTGACACCCATCGGGCCAGGGCGGTACAGGGCCAAGGAGGCCACGATGTCTTTGAATCCGGTAGGCTTCATGCGCTTGAGCAGCTCCTGCATTCCGCCGGAGTCCAGCTGGAACACGCCCAAGGTATCCCCGCGCGAGAGCAGGTCATAGACCTTGGAGACCTTGGGGTCATCGGCATGCAGCTGCTCGAGCTGCACTTCTTCGCCGCGGTTGCGCTTGATGTTTTCGATGGCATCGCCGATAACGGTGAGGTTGCGCAGGCCCAGAAAGTCCATCTTCAACAGGCCAATGGCCTCGCAGGCGGGGTAATCCCAGCCGGTGATATAGGCGCCATCGGCAGGCCGCTTCCACATCGGGATGTGGTCCATCAACCGCACGGAGGCCATAATCACCGCACAGGCGTGCACGCCAGCCTGGCGAACAACACCCTCCAAGCCGCGCGCGGTGTCATAAATCTTTTTCACATCCGGGTCAGTTTCCACCATCTGGCGGACCTCGGCGGCCTCGGAATAGCGCTCGTGGTCGGGGTCAGTAATGCCCCGCAGCGGAATGTCCTTCGCCATAATCGCCGGCGGCAGCGCGCCGTTGATACGGTCGGCCATCTGGAAGCCGGGCTGGCCAAAGTGTACCTTGGCGGAGTCCTTAATGGCCTGCTTGGTTTTCACCGTACCGAAGGTAATGACCTGGGCAACCTTATCCTCGCCCCAGCGCTCGGCGGCGTAGGTAATCATCTCGCCGCGGCGGCGATCGTCGAAGTCGATATCGATATCGGGCGCGGACGGGCGCTCGGGGTTCAAAAAGCGCTCGAAGAGCAGGTCGTGTTCCAGCGGATCAATATTGGTAATGGTCAGCGCGTAGGCCACGAGCGCACCCGCCGCAGAACCACGGCCGGGCCCCACGCGGATGCCCACCGAACGCGCATACTTAATAAGCTCCGCCACGATGAGGAAGTAGGACGGGTAGCCCTTCATCTCAATCACGGAAATCTCGTACTTGGCGCGCTCGATATACTCCTCCGGCACATCGCGCCCGGGGAACCGCTGCTGCAGCCCCTCCATCACCTCGTGGGTCAGCCAGGAGGTGGGGGTGTGGCCCTCGGGGACATCGGCAATGGGCATGCGGTCGTGGGGGTGTTCCTCCCACACCTCGCTGTAGTCTTGCACGCGCTCGGCAATCCACAGGGTGTTATCGCAGCCATCCGGAATCAGGTCATCCCAGGTATCGCGCATCTGCGCGGCGGACTTGATGTAGTAGCCGGTACCGCCGAACTTGAAGCGGTCCGGGTCCATGAACGTCTTGCCGGTCTGCACGCACAGCATGGCCTCGTGCGCCGGAGCCTGGGATTCCAGCACGTAGTGGCAGTCATTGGTCACCAGCGGCGGCAGGTCCAGCTTCCGGCCGATTTCGAGCAGCCCATCGCGCGTGCGCTTTTCGATGTCCAGCCCATGGTCCATCAACTCCAAGAAGAAGTTGTCCTTGCCATAGATGTCTTGCCACATCGCCGCAGCCTCGAGGGCCTCGTTGAATTGGCCGAGGCGCAGGCGGGTCTGCACATCGCCGGATGGGCAGCCGGTCGTGGCGATGATGCCATCGGCATGCTCGGCGATGAGCTCTGCATCCATGCGCGGCCACTTGCCCAGCTGGCCTTCGTAGGAGGCGAGCGAAGACAAGGTGAACAGGTTGCGCAGCCCGGTCGCGTTTTCCGCGATCATCGTCTGGTGCAAATACGCGCCCGAGGCGGAGACATCGTCGCGCTTTTGGTCCGGGGTGCCCCACAACACACGCTTTTTATTAAAGCGCGATTCCGGGGCCATGTAGGCCTCGATGCCGATGATGGGTTTGACCCCGGCGCTGGTCATGCGCTTGTAAAAGGCGTCGGATCCATACATATTGCCGTGGTCTGTCATGCCCACGGCGGGCATGTTTTGCTTGACCACCTCATCAGCCAACATATCGACCTTGGCCATGCCGTCCAGCATGGAGAACTCGGTATGGTTATGCAGGTGGACGAAGGAGGAGTTTTTGGCCATGCGGTCATCTTAGCGGGGCGGTCAAGATGACGATATTATGCGGTGATGATCTTCACGCTCGCCGCATACATCATGTGGGGGTTCTTCCCCGCGTTCTTCCCGCTCCTGCTGCCGGCCACGCCGCTGGAAATCCTCGCCCACCGCGTGTTGTGGACCGCGGTTATCGTCACGGCATTTTTAATATTCAGCGGCGGCTGGCGCGAATTGGTGCGCATGGACAAGCGCACGTGGGGCTGGCTTGCCGCCGGGGGCGTATTTATCACGGTCAACTGGGGTACTTATGTACTGGCGATTAATACCGATCACGTGGCCGATGCCGCTTTAGGGTATTTCATCAACCCCCTAGTATCGGTGGCGCTCGGCATGATCTTCTTAAAGGAGCAGCTGCGCCCATGGCAGGCGACCGCCGTCGCCGTGGCGGCAATCGCGGTGCTGTATCTGACCTTCTTTATCGGACAGGCGCCGTATATCTCGCTGCTGTTGGCGGCATCGTTTGGCATCTACGGGCTCATCAAGAAGCAGGTGCGGGTATCGGCAGCGGTCTCGGTCGCGGCGGAGTCTTTGGTGGTCTCCCCCATTGCCATTGCCTATATCGTGTGGATCGAGCAGGCCGGCCGCGGCACGTTCAGTTCGGATGGCACGCCACACATGCTGCTATTAATCAGCGCCGGCCTAATTACCGCGTTGCCACTATTGTGCTTCGCCCAAGGCGCGCGGACGCTCCGCTTATCGACGATCGGCATGCTCCAATACCTCACCCCCATCATGCAGATGCTGTGGGCGCTCTTTGTCACCCAAGAGCATTTTTCCGCGCACCGGTGGATTGGCTTCGGCATCATCGGCGTAGCGGTCAGCATCTACATTGCGGATCTCATTCGCGTTCGCCAAAGCGCGCCGCGCAAGAGTGCGCGGCGCGGGTAAGCGGCCCACAGGAGTGCGCGGCACGGGAGAAGGGTGCCAGAGCGCTGCACGCAAGAATGCGCGGCGCAGGTTAGCGGCGCCCAGAAGTTCGCAGCACGGGTAAGCGGCACGCAAGAGTCCGCGGCGAGGGGGAATGCGAAATGGTTGCGTGCGCAGGAAAACGGTACGCAGGAATGTCCTGCGTGAAAAGGGGTTCGCGAGAGTGTACGGCGCGGGAAAACGGCGCGTAATGGTCGCCGCTGGGAGGGCGGGCCTTGGGCCCAACACTGTGTCTATCTGGGCCCGGTATCAACAAGGTCCGGCGGTGGCGGCTGCCAGGGTTTAATCCACCGCACGCCGCCGTGCACGCGCTCGAAGCGGCCATTGCGGGGGCGGCCCGCGCGGTCGTCGTCATTGCGGCCGTTGTGATGCGGGCACGCTACGGTGAGGTTCTTGGCATTGGTCCAGCCGCCGCCGGCCCAGCTATAGATGTGGTGCACCTGGCACTCATCGGCTGGGCGGTGGCACCCGCGCGCCGGGCAAACGGGGTTTTCGGCGGCGGCCATCATAAATTGCTTCCACGTTGCCCCGCGCCGCATGCGGTACAGGTTCACCGGCCCCTCCACGGGGTGGATAAGGGTGATAAAGCCTTCCTCCGCCATCGCGCGCTGGGCCAGCTCGGCGCCACTTATCTGCGCGCCGTTGGTCATGGTGACCGTCACATCTTTATCGCCCTGCACAACGGCGCTTAGCTTATCCAGCGGGATTACCACGTTGGTGCGCACGGTGGAGGTGGAGGCGCCGGAGTGGAAGAGGGCGGCGACATCGGCAAGCGTGCCTGCCTGGTTATGCAGCTCCGCGACGAGGCTGGAGCTACCCGTAATCGTCAGCGTCCACGGTTTGCCCGCGGCGCGGCGGCGCAGCCTCACCCCGGGTTTGGGCTCGCGCGGCGGGCGCAGCGCGCGCACCTTCTTGCGGGCGAGCTTGTCCATCGCCTGGGTATCGGCGGATACCTGGGCAAGCTCCGCGCGCAGGGCCCAGGCCCGGGCTTGGGTGGGCGCGCGGCGGGCGTGCTTTTCGATGACCTCCAGCGTCGGCAGCGAATGCCCATTGCGGCGCGCCCCCTCGACCGCGCGACGCTGGCGGCGCGTAAAGCTGGTCGGCCCGAAATAGATCTGGGAAAGGTGGGCTATCGACGCGGCGGCGGCATCCGGCATTCCGGCGGCGGTCAGCTCGGAGGCGGGCATATCGGCGGCCTCGGCGAGGATATCCATCGCCGAGTTTAAAGCCGCAATATATGCCCGAATGTGTTCCATGTCCCCGATACTAAGCCGCCACCCCCACACCCCGCGCGGCGAAGCGTTCAGGATGGCAAATTTAGCTGGGTGGGCGCACGGCGAAGCTGCCCCAGGCGGCATCGGCAGGCGCGGGCTCGACGGCGGCGACGGCGGGGAGGGAGGCGACATCGGCAAGCTGGGCGCCCGTCCCCCACACCACGGCGGCGCTCACCTCGCTGGGGCGCTGGCCGTAGGAGGCGCCGATGCGATCGAAGGTGCGGTTAATCACCGCGGCGCGATCCTCGCCGGCAACAGGCTCCGGCACCGCGATGGGCGCGGTCGAGCCCATGAGGATGGCGTCCATGCGCGGAATATCAGTCAGGGCGGCGGCCACGGCGACAGGCGGCAGCTCGGTATCGAAGGTAACCAGCGCATACGTGGCGGCATCCGGGTCGATGTCCATGGAATTAACGCGCTCAATATACTCCGCGCGGGACTCCCCATCCGGGCCCAGCTGATCGCCTTGCACGCGCGTGGATGCCTGCGTGCCCAGCGTGCCAAAAAGCACCAGGGCCACCACGATCGCCACCAGCACCAGCGCCAAGGCCGCTAGGCGGCGCCGCCGATAAAACTTCTTCATCCCTGCAGGCGCTCCAGGGCCTGTTGCAGGTCATCGGGGTACGGCGCGCGGGCCTCGAACCACTTCCCGGTGCCGGGGTGGGTAAAGCCCAGCTGCACCGCATGCAGCCACTGGCGCTCGAGTCCTAGGCGGGCAGAAAGCTGCGGGTTCGAGCCGTACATGGGATCGCCGACGCAGGGATGCCCGGTGGCGGACATGTGGACGCGGATTTGGTGGGTGCGGCCGGTTTCCAGGTGCACCTCGATGAGGCTGGCCTCGCGAAAGGCCTCGATGAGGCGGTAGTGGGTGACCGCGGCCTTGCCGTCGTCAAGCACGGCGAATTTCCAGCCTGACTTCGGGTGCCTGCCGATGGGCGCATCGATGGTGCCTTCAATCGGATCGGGCAGGCCCTGGACCACCGCGTGATAGGTCTTTTTCACGGTCCGGTGCTTAAACGCATGCTTGAGTGCGGAATAGGCGCGCCCGGAGGAGGCCACGACCATGACCCCGGAGGTGCCCACGTCCAGGCGGTGGACGATGCCCTGGCGCTCGGTGGGGCCAAGCGAGGCCACGTTATACCCCGCCGCGCGCAGCCCGCCGATGACCGTCGGCCCATCCCAGCCCACGCTCGGGTGCGCGGCGACGCCCACGGGTTTGTGCACGCAGATGATATCGGCGTCGCTATATAAAACGTCCATGCCCTCTACCAGCTCTTCGCGCGGCAGCAGGGGCTTTTCCGGCTCCGGGAGCAGCACCGAGACCACCTGGCCGGACGCCAGGCGCTCGGATTTACCCAGCTCCTGCGAATCCACGGTGACCCCGCCTTCGGCGCACAGCTGGGCAGTGGCCGAGCGGGAGAGGCCGAGGAGCTTGGCCAGCGCGGCATCGGCACGCATGCCCTCCAAGCCTTCTGGAATGGGGAAACTGCGCAATTGCCTATTCATTTTCCGCCCTTCGTTCCGCAATCAGCATGGCGCCGATAAAGATGACAACGCCGCAGGTAATGGCCGCATCTGCGATATTAAAGACCGCGAACGAGCCGACCGAGATATAGTCCACGACGTGCCCGAACCAGAAGCCCGGGTCGCGGAAGATGCGATCTGCAAAATTGCCCAATGCCCCACCGGCAATGAGCGCCAGCCCCAGCGCCTGGCCGGTGTTGTGGATGCGCGGGGCGGCGATGGCAACGCCTAAGACGAACGCCAATTGAATGGTGGTAAACAGCCAGGTCGATCCCTCGCCGCCGATGGAAAACGCCGCGCCCGGGTTAAAGAGCAGGGTAAACCTGAACCAGTCCCCGATGACATAGTGCGGCACACCCTCCGTCAGGACGGTCAGCATGAGTTGTTTTACGGCTTGATCCACAACCGCCACGGCGATGACCACCGCGGCGATAAGACCTGTCTGACTCCTTCGTTTTTGGCTCACCCACACCATTCTAATCAGGAGCGTCCGGTATTTTGGTAAGCGTGTTTCGAGTCAAAGTTTTTACAGCCCTTTCCGCCGTCGCCGTAGCGCTAAGCGCCTGTTCTTATGAGACCCCCGGCCCCGCCGTGGAGCAGCCAGTCGGCCTGACTATCGATGCCCCGCGCCTGACCGTCGAAGAGGCCGGAACCGGGGAGAAGAAACTGCTGGAATATCACGACATCGACTCCTCGCAGGAGGTAACGTACCGCGCCACGGAGGGATTTTCGCAGGACCTGCTGAATAAATCCGCCGCCGCCGACTTCCAGGCCGCCGACGTGGATAAGGAGACCACTACCCTGCCGCTTTCAGCTTCCGTGGATAAAGCCACCGAGGACGTCGAGGATCAGCTCCCGGCCTCGCGCAACGCGTTTGTCACCGCAGGGGATCCGGAATACTCCGGCGATACCGATGTCTCTTCTGCGTCCGGGTTCCAATTTGGCTGGCGCGGCCAAGACAACGGCCAGATGAATTCCCTGCGCTTGGCCGCCCCGCAGGATGCGAGCGATGAGGCGCGCGGCACCGTCGAACAGGCGATCATGAAGCTGACCGCGCTGCCCATCGTCTTCCCGGAAGAAGAGGTCGGCACCGGCGCGACGTGGACGGTAGATTCGCGCGTGACCGGCGAATCCACGCTCTTGCAGACGACCCGCTATAAGGTCGAGTCCATCGATGGTGACCGCGTCACGCTATCCGTCGAGGTGGAACAACGCCCCACCCTGGGTGCTTTATCCTTCGAGGGCCAAGCCGAGGGCACGGAGTTAAAGGATAAGGAACTCGACGTGCTGGATTCTTCCACCAACTCCTCGGGAAGCATCACGGTAGACCTGACGAAACCGCTCCCCGTGGACGGTGACGTGTCCTTCGATACGAAGGTAACCTACGGCACCGCCGATTCAGATCTGCGCGTCGTGCAATCAAGCCTGACGGAGCTAGCGTTTTCCGAGTAGCGGGGAGGCGAGTTACTCAGCGGGGGCTTCTACGGGGGCCTCGGCAGGCGCCTGCTCTGCGCCTTCTGCGGGGGCATCGCCCTGCGCAGGTGCTCCGTTGCCCTCATCGGCCGGCAGCGCACCCGCACCGGTATCGGCACACATCTCCGGCACCTGCTCAGGCGGCACCGTGTTTTGGATCAGCGTGCAGGCCCAGGTCTTCGACAGCTTCCAGGTGCCGTCTTGATAAATAAATTCCACCTGGTCCGCGGTCTGCTCCTGGCCATCAGCCGTGGAGAAATTCACCGTGGTCAGCACGGACTGCGGGTCATAGCCGGGCAAAACCGGATCCACGACCGCGAACTCCGCACCGGACTCCTCCTTGGAGCGCGCCATGGTGTCAAAGATCTCTGGGGCGGATTCGCCGCCTTCCACGGTGGCGGTCTTTTCTTCCTGCGATGCCTCCGGATCCGTGGCCTTGGCCAGGATGGCGTTCAAATCGGCGGCGGTTGGCAGTGCGGGGGCCGCGGAGTCGCCGTCGGCGGACGCGGATTCGCTGGATTCGCTGTTCTTGGTGGTGTCTTCTTGCTCGTCATCAGAAGAGCAGGCGGACAGGGCGGCCGCCGCGCTCAATGCGAGGCACGCGGCACCAAATTTGCGGAATTTCACTTCTCACTCCTCACGTCTGGGTTATAAACTCCCATCAGTTTACATTTGCACCAGCTTTTCTGGTCCGCGCCTGCCGCCTCGGCGCGTCTTCTTTTATTCTGGAAGGTATGACTAACCTCGCCCTCATCGCCACCGGCGGCACGATTGCCTGCACCACTGTGCGGGATGGTTCCCTCGTCCCCACCGTCACCGGCGCGCAGCTCGCGGCCGATATCGACGCCGAAGTGGTGGAATTTCGCCAGCTCGATTCCTCTTCTATTACGCTCGCGGACCTCGACGAGCTCATCGCGGTGGTCAATGAGCAGACCGCCCGCGCAGACATCGACGGCGTCATCATCACCCATGGCACCGATTCGATGGAAGAGACGGCGATGGCGCTGGAGATTTTTTGCGCCGGCGATACGCCCATTGTGCTCACCGGCGCGCAGCGCTCCTACGATCACCCGCACCCGGACGGCCCGCGCAATCTCCGCGATGCGCGCGAGCTCGCTCTTAGCGGGCAGCCCGGCGTCTTCATCCGCTTTGGCGGCATGACCATCCCTGCGCGCGGGGCCCGCAAGCAGCACACCTCTGACCTGCGCGCTTTTGAGTCCCTGCGGATCCCGGATGCCACCCCGCGGCTGCACCCGCAGCCCTTGGCGCCGCACCCGGTAGAAATCATCCCTGCCTACCCCGGCGCGGGGCGCGTGCTTGTCGATGCCGCCCGCACTTCCGCCGCCGGCCTCGTCATCGAGGCCATGGGCGCGGGCAATATGAGTGGGGATATGGGCCGCGCGCTTGCCGATGCCCTCCGCGATGGCCTCCCCGTCGTTATTTCCACCCGCACCCCGTACGGCGCGACCGCGTTGTCCTATGGCGGCGATGGCGGCGGGGCGAGCCTGCATAGCTTGGGCGCGATCAACGCGGGTGCCTTCCGCCCCAGCCAGGCGCGTATTCTTTTGGCCGCGGTGCTGGCCACCGGCACGGACCCTGCCGAGGTATTCCGGCAAAGCCCTGACCCCAAGCGCTACCGCGAAGCCTAGTCTTGGGTTTCCAGCCAGTCTTGCCAATCTAAGGAATCGAGCGGATCCGCCGGCACCAAATCCCGGTCGCTGGCGGCAAAGGATTTCGTGCGGCCGGGTCCGGTGGCGCGGGTTTCAAAACGCACGCTGACCACCCCGTGCCCGGTGCCCTGGATCCAACCGTGGCCAAATTCCGGGTGGTAGACGTCCTGGGTGGCGTGCCACTGATCCTCCACATCGTCTTCGACTACCACGGTGGTCGGCGCCGGTGGCGGGGAGTCATCGCTCACGCCCGTTTCATAGTCGCTATCCGGCAGCACAGGCCGCACGATTTCGCGGTCGAGCTCAGGAAATAGTACGTCTTGGCGCGCGGCTTCCAGCCCGGAATAGCTCACCCCCACCAGGCGGATGGGGCCCAGCTCATCCGGGTAGCGCGCCAGCTTGAAGGCGGCGGCGGTCAATACCTCCAGGTCATCGGTGGCATAGGCCAGGGTGGTCGATCGCGATTCGATGTGGAAATCCGCCATTCGCAGCTTTACCGTCACCGTGCGCGCGCCGCGGCCATCTTTAAGCAGGCGGCGGTGCGCACCCTCGGCCGCGCGGGTAATCGCCGCGTCCACATCCGGTACCGTCAGCAGGTCCTTGGGATAGGTATGCTCCGTAGAAATCTGCTTGGAAATCGCGCGCGGGGCAACTTCCCTATCGTCGATGCCCTGCGCCAGCTGCCACAGCTGCAATCCGACGACGCTGCCGATGGAGATTTCCACCTCCTTTTGGGTCATGGCGGCCAGCGCCCCGATGGTCTCCACCCCGATGCCCTTAAGCTTGGCCTCCGTAACCGGCCCGACGCCCCACAGCTTTCCCACCGGGAGCGGATGCAGCATCTCCAGCTGCTTATCCGCTGGGATGACATAGGTGCCATCGGGCTTGGCTTCGCCGGAGCCGATCTTGGCAAATTGCTTGCCGGAGCCCGCGCCGATGGAACACGGCAGGCCCGTTTCCTCCCGGATGAGCGCGCGCAGGCCATCCGCCCACTGTTGCGCCTCATCAGCCGTCGCACCTACCAGCGCCTCTGGCTCCATAAAGGCCTCATCGATAGATAGCTGCTCGATCACCTCCACGTGCTGGGAGATGATCTCAAATACCCGGCGCGAGGCCGCCGAATACACGGCCCGGCGCGGGCTGACCACCACCGCGTGCAGGCCCACCAATTGCTGGGCGCGATACATCGGCATCGCCGAGTGCGCGCCGTACTCGCGCGCCTCATAGGACGCACCGGCAACAACCCCGCGGCCGCCGACCCCACCGACGAGCACCGGCCGGCCCTGCAAAGTCGGTCGGGTCAATTGCTCGACGGAGGCGAAAAACGCATCCATATCGATGTGTAAGACCCAACGTTGCATGCCCTCCAGTCTAAGCCACGCCAACCCCAGAATTGGGAATAGGTTGACGCTTAAACTAACTTGTATGCAAGATGTATGCATGAGCGATACAAGCATGCAGCCTGCCGCGGAGCGGGTTTATGAATTGGTCAAAGAAAGGATCATCGACGGCACCATCGATTCCTCGCAGATGCTGTCAGAAGCCGCACTCGCGGCCGAGGTTGGGGTCAGCCGGACCCCGGCCCACGAGGCTTTCCTGCGCCTGGAGCTCGAGGGCTTTTTGCAGCTTTATCCCAAGCGCGGCGCGCTGGTCGTGCCGATTAGCCCCCAAGAAATCCGCGAGGTCTACGAGGCGCGCCTGCTTGTCGATGCCCACAGTGCCGAAAAGATCTGCGAGCTGGGTGAGGCGGAACGTGGGGGCATCGCCAAGCGCCTGCAAGAAAACATCGCGGCCCAAGACGCCGCCCTGGATGCCGAGGATCTCCGCGAATACACGCGCCTGGATGCGCAATTCCACCAAATCATCATGGATAGCGCCGGCAATAGCCTGCTGGCCAACGTGGGCCACCAGCTGCGCGAGCGTCAGCAACGCTTTACCGCCACCGCCATCGGGCGCAATGTGGCGCGGGCCCGCGCGTTCGTCGATCAGCACCGCGTGCTTGCCGATGCCCTCCGCACCGCCAACCTGCCCGCCTACCTCGCCGCACTCCGTTCGCACCTGAAGAATTCGAAGGATCAACTATGAGTCAGGACCCCGCCAATCGCGACTGGTTACCCGTCGCAGGCAGCATGGTGGCCGTTGCCTGGGGCGGCAATGAATTTACTCCCCTGCTCGTGATGTACCGCGAGCAATCCCACTTCTCGCAGGTCACCGTCAACGGCCTCCTGGCGGCCTACGTCATTGGCATCGTGCCCGCGCTGCTTATCTCCGGGCCGCTGTCGGACTATATCGGCCGCCGCCCGACGATGCTGCCCGCCGCACCGCTCTCCCTGGCCGGGTCCTTCCTGCTGTCCATCGCTCCCGAAGAACCCCTCATCATCGCCGCCGGCCGCGTGCTGTGCGGCCTGGCGCTGGGCATCGTCATGGCGGTCGGCTCCACCTGGATTTCCGAGCTCATCACCCGCTCCGGCGGCGACCCCGCCGCAGGCCCCCGAAAGGCATCGATGTGCCTTACCCTGGGCTTCCTCATCGGCGCCGCCCTAGCCTCGGTGCTGGCCCAATGGGGCCCGTGGCCCACCCACCTGGCCTACGTCCTACACATCCTGCTTACCGTCATTACCGCGGTGTGGCTATTGAAAACCCCCGAAACCCGTCCACCCCGCGGCGCGACCGTCAAAGACACGTTCCTGGATTTAAGCATCCGCGATATGCTGCACATGCTGCATATTCCTTCTGTCGCGCACCGCCGCTTTTCCCGCATCGTCCTTCCCGTAGCCCCCTGGGTATTCGGCTGCGCGGGCGCGGCCTATGCCCTTTTGCCGCAGCTGCTTTCCGATTCCGCCGGCGATGCCCCCATCGCCTTTTCCGGTCTCATGACCGTCATCACGCTAGGCTGCGGCGTTGGCATCCAAATGTTTGGCAAAGTCATCGACACCCACCGCTCCGCCCGCGCCTCCGCCTTTGCCATGGCCGTCATTACCGTCGGCACCGTCTTCGGTGCCATCGCCGCGCGCACACTCTCCCTCCCGCTCGGTATCACCAGCGCCGCTGTCATGGGAGCTGGCTACGGCCTAGCACTTGTCGCCGGCCTTTCCGAGGTCCAGCGCATCGCCGGAAAAGATGACCTCGCCGGCCTTACCGCCGTGTTCTATTCCGTGTCCTATACCGGCTTCTTTATCCCCATGGCCTTTAGCGCGCTTGCGCCCTACATAGGCTTCACCGCACTATTCCTCATCGGCTCCCTGCTCGCCGCATGCTGCCTCATCAACGTGATTCACGGCTGGCGCGCCCACCTGCCCGGCCCCGTGCGCTAGGGCCAGTCCTGCAACACGTAGCCAGAAAACGCAGAAACCGGAGCGCCTCCTCAAGGAGGGCTCCAGTTTAGTTACTACTTGGTACCTAGTCCGGGCTTCAAACAGCTGCTAATCCGCTGATTAAAGCAAGATTAGAACTTGAACAGTGAGAAGAAGTTACGCAGTGGCTGCAGGAAGCGCGCGATCCCAGAGAACTGGTTAAAGAATTTGGCAACGCCTGCCACAAAAGCAACTACACCAGCGATTACCCCAAAAGCAGCGCCGAAGTTAGAGCTGCTCCCTCCACTGCCGTTGCCCGGAACCGAAGGCTTGCCCGGCTTTTCACTACCGTCGTTGCCCGGACCCTGCGGGTTACCCGGCTTCTCACTACCGTCGTTACCTGGAGTCTGGCCCTTACCGTTATCAGGGGTTTGCTCGGGTCGCGACTCGCTGCCCTTATCAGCAGCCTTTACGACCACCTCTACACTATTGGATTTACCAGTTTCCGGATCCGTAACGGTAGGCACTGGAGAAACCTTTACCTTTTCACCGGCCTTTAACTGCACGCTTTCAGGAACATCGATTCCAAAGGGAACGAGCTGACTTTCAGATGCTTGGCCCTTCTTTGCAGGGTCTTTCGGTAGCTCTACGACAGTTGACTGATGACCTCCGCCCGGGAAATAAGCCTCAATTTCCTCTTTTTGCCCTGGGAACAAACGAAGCTTTCCGGTAACTTTCTTGTCCCCCTCCTTGATGTCATTTACTTCCGCGATAACATCAACCGGGAATTCGTCCACAGAGTCTCCAGAATCTGGGTCTTCGGGGGTTTCGGAGCCTTCGCTACCGGCACCTGATTGGTCAGATCCCCCTGGGCTTTCAGGGCCTTGGCCTTCATCTTCAGCTACATCTGCAGGTTCAACAACTACTTTAGTGGAAACTACTTTGACACCTGGCTTGGAAGGATCTTTAGACGGAGTAACGATCAGTTCTTGGCCGGCCGTTAATTGCAGGCCTCCAGGAACGGCAACTTCAAAGGGGACATATTCGCCTCGAGAGATTTCACCTTCTCCAACAGACTTGTCCTCATGTTTTACTGTGACAGATGGCTGTAAGCCATTCGGGAAAAACACGTTGATAGTCTTCTCTTGACCTGGGAGCAAAAACACCCAGCCAGTAACATTCTTAGCGCCCGCTTTGACGGCATTCACCGTTAGAGTATCCGCAGACTGCTGTTCGCCACCAGCCCCATTGCCCTGAGTTTCGCCGGGTTCGTCGGCCTCATCAGCAGCTTTATTATTTTGCGCCTCAGAGTTGACCTGCCCAGTAGTCAACTGCTCAATCTCCTCAACGCTAATGGCGAGAGTACCGTCTGCTCTCTTCAGCTCTTTAGCCACCGACTTCAAATCTTCAATGCTGAGCTTAGAAATCTGTTCTGCGGTCAGATGGCAATTCCGCTCCAAGTGTTCCGCGACCTTGGCGTTTGCATCACCGTCAAAATCGCTTCCCGGGCGGAAGCTCTGTTCGCAGTTTACATGCGTATCATTAGCCCACGCGACTGGGGCAACAGCAGGAACAACGAGGGACACAGACATAGTTGCAGAAGCGAGAACGCGCTTATTGAGTTTCATATGAACCTTCCAAGGTTACTACAAGCCACGGGTCCCATACGCCACGTTTTACTTTCAAGGAATAAAAGCATGAGCGGACACCGCAGAAAGTGGGATAACACGAACCTTATCGTGTCATTTACGTTTTTAAACGTAGAATTAGTAAACCATATTGGTTTCTCATCCAAAAGGTTCAAACCGGAAAAGTGTGCGATATCACTTGAAGGCCGCGCCTGTAGTAAAGCGTAACTTTTCCGGTAGCGAACCCCGTTTAACAGGGGCGTTGAAGGATTACTTCAGGCCCTACCACACGCGCCAGATTGATACTCAGCCTGGGCGACATACACATCGCAGATCACAAAGTGCCCCAAATAATGCGAGACTAGAACTAAACAGACAAGATCCGCTTTCCTGGCCCATTCATCAAAAGGAAACCGGAGCACATCCACGAAGGGGGCTCCGGTTCAGTTCCTAACCCAGACACGGTCAGGACACCGGACCCGCGCTCATCCGGTAACTCAGACAGGATTAGAACTTGATGTTGAACTGTGCCAAGAAGTCTCGCAGCGGCTGCAAGAAGCGAACGAGACCTGAGTTCGGGTGGAAGATTTTAGCGATACCCGCCACCACAGCAGCCAAACCAGCAAGACCAGCGACTACGCCAAAGATATTGCCAAAGTTAGAGCCGTCCTCTCCAGCACCGCCGCCTGGAGCCGGCGGCTTTGGCAGATTCTCACCACCACCCGGAGCCGGCGGCTTTTGCGGATTCTCATTACCACCTGGAACCGGCGGCTTTGACGGATTGTTGCCAGCGCCACCCCCTGGAGCTTGACCATTACCCTTGTCAGCCGCCTTAACAATGACTTTAACGGGTTTATCTTTATTGGCATCCTCTTCTGCGATATCAATAAGCCTGGAAACTGTTATTTCATCTCCGGCTTTTAGTTGCAAGTCTTCAGGAACACCGAATGTAAAGGTGACAACTTTACCTCCAGAAGGTTTACCTTCTTCACCGGACTTTTCGTCAGAGTTTAGCACTTTAGTTGCAACGGTCCGGTTTGGATAATGCGCCTGAATTATCTTCTGCTCACCTGGGAGCAAATATACAGAGCCAGTGATCACCCTATCCCCCTCTTTGACTTCATTCACCGATAGAGGCTGCCCAGACTGCTGTTCGACATCAGCAAGATTCTCGCCGTTATCGCCGAAGGAAACGTCGCTGCCTTCTGCTCCCCCAACAACCTCAGAAGGCAATAATTGCTTGAACTCTTCTTCAACGCCAGGCTGAGAGGCTTCACCTTGACTCAACTCGCAGTTTGGCTGCAGATAATCTGCATCATTGACATTGAATCCAGAATGAGGATCGCCCCCATCATCGGATTCCTGTGCGCAGTTGACATGGCCATCAGTAGCCCAGGCAACTGGGGGGACAACAGAAGCTACGAGAGACGTAGAGAGGGCTGCAGAAGCGAGAACACGCTTATTGAGTTTCATACGAACCTTCCAAGGGGAACTACAAGCTACGGGCCCCATACGCCAAGATGTGCTTTCAAGGAATGGAAAGCATGGACAGACTCCGTAGAAAGTGGGATAACACGATCTTTATGGCGCCATTTACGCTTTTAAACGTAAGATTAGTAAACCATATTGGTTTTCCATTCAAAATATCCACCACCAAAAAGTGCGCGAAATCACTCAATCGCTGCGCCTGTAGTGCAGTGAAACAATCGCCAGTAGCAAGCTCCGCTCAATAGGGGATGATTGCTGGGTACGTGAAATAGCACGAGGCTGAAGCTAAACAACCAAAGTCCACTTCCCTGCCCCTATTAACCAAAAGAAACCGGAGCACCTCCGCAAAGAGAGCTCCGGTTTAGCTATTGTCCGAATCATAGCCAAGGCATGAGCCCAAGCAAATTCAGACGGAATTAGAACTTGATGTTGAACTGTGCCAAGAAGTCGCGAAGTGGCTGCAAGAAGTGAGCAAAGTCCTGGTTCTGGTTCAACCAATGGGTAGCGCCTGCAACCAAAGCGGCCAAGCCGCCAAGGCCTGCAATCACGCCAAAGACCTTACCGAATTTAGAGCTACCCACTGCATCATCAGGGGTGCTCTCTTCATTGCTGTCAGCCTCTTCAGCGGCACCAACCATGATGGTCGTGCTTTTACCGTTCGATGGAACCGTAACGAAGGAAACTTGGTCATCTGCCTTCAGCTCAACACCCTCTGGAACAGCGATAGTAAATTCCACCAATCGCAGTCCTTCTTCTAGGACAATTCCGTCTCCGAGTTCAACTGTCGCTTCCTTGCCACCTGGGAAGATGGCTTTAACCGATTGCTTTTCGGCGCCAACGACGAATGCCTGCCCGGTTACTTCACGCTCACCGGCAGCAATGTCATTGGCCAAGATTGAAGTTTTCTTCTCAACGCTCTGCTCGTCAGAACCTTGTTCCTTTTTCGGCTTATTTGCCAAACCATCCAAATACGGCTTGACGACAAACGAATTTGGCTGCTTCACATTATTAATTTGTGCTTCAGTTAGAGCCGGCCTTCCTTTGGAGTCCTTCAGCTCTTTCGCGACGGTCTTGACTTCCTCTGGGCTCAACTTCCCAATTTCCTCAGGACTCAAGCCACAATTCTTGTTGAGGTGCGCAGCTACAATAATCTCAGGAGTACCATTGAAATCAGCGCCTTTTTGGAACCTTTGCTCACACTTCGTGTGAGTCGGCGCCTCGTCAGCCAAAGCGACTGGAGCTACAGCAGGAGCAACGAGGGATACGGACAGAGCGGCAGAAGCAAAAATACGCTTATTGAGTTTCATACAAATCTTCCAGAGAGTTCAGACGACTTTGGGTCATATACGCAACGATGTGGTTTCACAGTTCAAAAACACATTGCCGCAGACGCGACTTAGCACGACATTTATCATGCTATTAGCGTTATTAATCTTGACCTCAGTTAACCATAAACGCGTGTGATCCCAAAGCATTTTTCGTCGATAATTTTGCTTCCTCCCCACTGTTAGGGGTGCTCTTTTCGCTCCCAGTCACCCCCATCCAATGGCACATCTTCAGCAGTTGATATGTTAAGTGCCCCATCCCCGCCCCAAAAGATAACTAATGCCAACTCGCGATGCGCAGGATGTAGTCTAATCCTCTGTTTCCATAGGTTTCTACGATTCCGCTAGCAATGTTCCCAAGCACTGGACCGACCTGTTCCTCAGTAACTTTCCATTCGCGTTGGGTTAGCTCAGCAACAAGGTCTTTGGCTGGCGGTCCAATCTGCCTAGTGCCGATGCACTAAGCAATTGGCTCACCACCTCGTATTTTGTTTTCATCTTCTGGCTATTGGATGCCCTGATTCGCAAGTGCACAAAGCGACCCAGTCGAACGCTGTAGATAGCATCCGGCCGGGCCGTTTAGAGCACGCGCCGTGCGCTTTTAGTTCTTCGCTACGGTGGCGGTGACGTCGCCGAGGATGTCGTGGGCATCAGCAAGTGGCTCGGTGACCACGGAGAACTCCGTAGCTAGCACCTCTCCTGCGATGGTGTCTGCGTGGCGCTGCGCCCACTCCTTCTTGTCTTCAGGCACGGCAAGAACCACGGAGATGCGGTCCGATACGTCGAAGCCGGAGTTCTTGCGGGCATCCTGCAGGCCGCGGATAACATCGGCGGCCCAACCTTCGGCCTCGAGCTCCTCGGTGACCTCGGTATCCAGAACGACAAGGCCATCCAAGCCCTCGATGCGGGCCGTGGAATCCGGGTTCGCAGCCTGCAAACGCTCGGTATATTCCTCGGGGCTCAAGACGATGTCCCCGTCAACCACGACCTCATCGCCGCGGCGCTCGTAGTTGCCCGCCTTAAGGTTCTTGATGGCGCGCTGGACGTCCTTGCCCAAGCGCGGACCGGCAACCTTGGCGTTGCAGACCACCTGGAAGGTGCCGACGGAATCGACATCGTCAGTAAGCTCAACCTCTTTGACATTGACCTCATCGCGGATGATGTCCGCGAAGTCCGCCAGGCTCTGAGAGCCCGCGAAAGCAACGGTGAGCTTCGGCAGCGGCAGGCGGTTGCGCAGCTTATTAGCCTTGCGCACCGAAGACGCAGCCGATGCCACCGCGCGAGTGGCGTCCATGGCAGAAACCAGGTCCGCATCCGCGGGGTAGTCCTCGGCCTTCGGGAAGTCCGCCAGGTGGACGGAGCGCTCACCGGTCAGGCCGCGGTAGATGACCTCGGCGACGTGCGGCAGCAGCGGGGCCACCACGCGCGTGGTGGTCTCCAGCACGGTGTAGAGGGTATTGAAGGCCTCCGGGTTGGCATCCTCGCCGCCCCAGAAGCGATCGCGGGAGCGGCGGACGTACCAGTTGGTCAGCACATCGGCGAAAAGGCGAACCTCTTCGGTAGCGGTGGCGATATCGGTCCCCGCCAGCGCGGCATCGACATTGGCCACAAGATCGTGGGTCTTGGCCAGGATGTAGCGGTCAAGCACGTGCGTGGAACTCGTATCGAACTTAGCTTCCTGCTCGGCGTAGAGCTGCAGGAAGGTGTACGCATTCCAGATGGGAAGCAGCGCCTGGCGCACGCCCTCGCGGATGCCCTGCTCGGTGACGATGAGGTTGCCGCCGCGCAGGATGGGCGAGGACATCAGGAACCAGCGCATGGCATCGGAGCCATCGCGGTCAAAGACCTCGTTGACGTCCGGGTAGTTGCCCTTGGACTTGGACATCTTGAGCCCGTCATTGCCCAAGACGATGCCGTGGGCCACGACCTTCTTGAACGCCGGGCGGTCAAAGAGCGCGGTGGACAGCACGTGCAGCAGGTAGAACCAGCCGCGGGTTTGCCCGGAGTACTCCACGATGAAGTCCGCCGGCGAGTGGGTTTCAAACCACTCTTTGTTTTCAAACGGGTAGTGCTTTTGCGCAAACGGCATGGAGCCAGATTCGAACCAGCAGTCCAGCACGTCCGGCACGCGGCGCATGGTGGACTTGCCGGTGGGATCGTCCGGGTTGGGGCGGGTCAGCTCATCGATGTGCGGGCGGTGCAGCGACTCCGGGCGCTTGCCGAAGTCCCTCTCCAGCTCATCCAAAGAGCCGTAGACGTCCATGCGCGGGTACTCGTCATTATCGGACATCCACACCGGGATGGGCGCGCCCCAGTAGCGGGTGCGGGAGATATTCCAGTCACGGGCGCCTTCCAGCCACTTACCAAATTGGCCATCGCGGATGTGCTCCGGCAGCCACTCGATCTCGTTGTGGTTAAGCTCCACCATGCGATCGCGGAATTCGGTGACCTTTACGAACCATGCGGGCAGAGCCATGTAGATAAGCGGCTCGCCCGAGCGCCAGGAGTGCGGGTAGGAGTGCTCGATGGTGACGTGGCGCACCACTCGCCCAGCGGCCTTGAGGTCTTTGATGATGGACTTATTCGCATCGAAGACCAGCTGACCCTCGTATGGCGGGACCTGGGAGGTGAACTTGCCGTCCTCATTCACTGGGACCACCAACTCGATGTCGTATTCATTGGTGGTATTCATATCGTCTTCACCAAAGGCGGGTGCCTGGTGGACAACACCCGTACCGTCTTCGGTGGTGACGTAGTCCGCCAACAGTACCTGATAAGCATTGCGCAGGTCTGGGAAGAAGCCGAAGATCGGCTCGTACTTAAAGCCCTCGAGCTGCGCGCCGGTGAAGGTGTCCAGCACCTCCGCCTCACCCAGCTCCTTTTCCAGGGTGCCCAGCAGGTTTTCGGCCATGATGAACGTGCGGCCGGCGAATTCGCCGTCGGTGGCCTTAAATAGTGCGTAAGAGACCTCCGGGTGAACCGCCAGCGCCTCGTTGGACGGCAGGGTCCAGGGGGTGGTGGTCCAGGCGAGGAAGGAGGCATCGGCAAGCGCGGGGTAATCCGCCAGTGTCTTCTCCGCCGCGGTGCCCTCTCGAGCGCCCGCGACCGGGAAGGTCACCGTCAAGGTGGGATCCTGGCGCATCTTATAGGAATCATCCAAGCGCGTTTCCTGGTTGGACAAGGAGGTATGCTCCGCCCAGGAATACGGCAGGACGCGGAAGCCCTTGTAGATCAGGCCCTTGTCATAGAGCTCCTTGAACGCCCACATGACCGATTCCATGAAGTTGATATCCATGGTCTTGTAGCCATTATCAAAGTCCACCCAACGCGCCTGGCGGTTGACGTAATCTTCCCACTCATCGGTGTATTCCAGCACCGACTTGGCGCAGTACTCGTTGAACTTATCCAGGCCCATGTCCTCGATCTGGGCTTTATCGGTAATACCGAGCTGCTTTTCTGCCTCTAGCTCCGCGGGCAGGCCGTGGGTATCCCAGCCGAAGACGCGGGGGACGTAATTTCCGGCCATCGTGCGGTAACGCGGCACGATATCCTTGACGTAACCGGTGAGCAGGTGGCCGTAGTGCGGTAGGCCGTTGGCAAAGGGAGGGCCATCATAAAAGATGTATTCGGGGCAGTCCTTGGTCTTTTCCAAAGAAGCCTGGAACGTATCATCCTGCTTCCAGTACTTCTGGACTTCTTCTTCCATATCCGGGAAACGGCTCGAGCCGCCGGTCATATCGACCTTGGGGTAAATCTTTTTCACCATTATCTTCCTTCACGCTGTAACTTGATGCAGGGACGGGCCAATGGCTCGCGGTACCACCCTGCTTGAGCTAAAAGCTCCGCTTCGTTTCGGTGAAGGAGATAACGGTCCCACCCGTTCAGTTCTACTGAGCCTTATGGCCGTTCTTCTGAATTGCTCCCCCGGTGATGGCCGGATCATCGCATGTGCCCGCCAGTATAGCGCCACAAGAACGCTGTGCACAAAAGTTATCCACAGGTAGAAATTTTCCTGTTGTACGTGGTTGCACGCGGCCATAGATTATGAAGCATGACCGCGCTCGAGAATTACTTAGCAGCTATGGCCCCGGGGATGGATATCGTCGCCGGGTGCGCTGGCCTGTCTGAGGACGATCTGCGGGCGCATGGTGCGCCGGAGCACACGGCGCGGGAGCTTATCCTGCTCAAAGAGGCTTATTGCGGAAACACCAAATTCACCGGCCGACGCCGGCGAGCCATGGACGGTGCCCGGCGCAATGGTCATTCCATCGTGGCGTTGTCCATCATCGAAAAGTATGCCCGCAAGATGCCCACGCTTTTCGATGCCTGGCTTCTCCGCGAGCAGCTCTGCACTACCAACGCCGGCACGGCGGACCTAGAAAAACTGGCAAAATCTAAGCTACCTGCGAAAAAGAAGAAGGTTAAGCCTGGGGTGCGCATCATTCGCCGCAAGAACGCGCCGTGGACCCTGGCCATCGATGCGCGCTCCATGCTTATTGCAGACCTTCATGCCGCGCTAAAAGAGAGCGGCAAAAAGCCGCTCGAGGCGGTGGAACAGACCTTTTTCGGTGGCGGTACCGCCGTCAAGACCACGGTGATGACCAATGTCCTGGTCAACTTGGATGACTACGTGCGCATCATCAACGGCGATGGCGAGGAAATCCAACTCCAAATGACCAATGGCGCTACGCTTACCGGCGCCGAGTACCTCGAGCGCGCGCTTAAGGATCGCGGGTTGATTACGCTTATTAGTCCCTATGAGGGAGCGGTCAACCTGTACCGCACGGAGCGCTTTGCCAATGCGAAACAACGCCTGATGGCCGCTGCAGAAAACCCAATCTGCCCATGGCCGCGGTGCAACAAGCCCGCAGACGAATGTCAGATTCATCATTTGGAGCCGTGGTTGCACGGTGGGTTGACCAACATAGGTAACTTATCCACAGCCTGCGCCTACCACAACGGGGTCAACGACGATGACCCCAATGCCCCGCCACTGCGCGGGCACCTCGTTCGCCGGAATGGGACGATCAGGTGGGAGCCCCCAGATTAGTTAGATCTTATACGGGGGTTCGTGGCGGGTCCTCGGAGGGGACCGCCGCAGGAACGGGATTCAGGAACCGGACGCGGGTTCCGAGGGATCCTAGGAAACCGCGATCCGGTAAACCGCAGATGGTGCGAATGATTGCGGGCGGTGCGGGCAGTTGGGGTGGTGCGGTTAGTGCGGCTGGCACTGGCGTTGGACCCCACCGGCTAGACGAGGCGCCGCCGTGCGCCTACTTTGGCATGCCGCAATGGCGGGAGCTAATAGTTCTGACGGAACATGGCCGAATCTACCCCAGCCTGACCCAGCCGGATCAAGGCTGAGCGATCCTGGACGGCTCTGGGCCTAGTTCTGTTTCCAGCCTTGGGACAGGTCTTCTTCAAGGGCGTTATTATCCGCACGGTACTTGCGCGCCCAATCGATAATAAACAACACGATGCCGGAGCCCGCTGCGATAAAGACGAGGTACAACGCCCAATCGGCGGTGTTTAAGACATACATCACCAAAGCCACGAAAGCCACAAGGGCAAGGACGAGGGCAGCAACGAGCATGTCAGTTCCTCTCAGAGGGGGTAAAAGTAGCTATGGGAACAATCATAGCGAGGTGGATAAAACCACAATAGCGCCCACTCCCTAGAGGCGTGGGCGCTACGGGTAACTATTTTGGCTTAGTTACTGCCAACCGGCTACTTAGTTCTTGCCGGCATCGCCGTTTGGTGCGGCGGTTCCGCGGGTCTCGAGCTCTTCCAGCTGGGACTCGAGGAGGGTCTTCAAGCGGGTGCGGTACTCGCGCTCGAAAGTGCGCAGCTCGGAGATGCGCGCCTCCAGGGCGGTCTGCTGCTGCTTGACCGTATTCATGACCTCGGTGTGCTTCTTCTCGGCATCGGCCTGCAGCGATGCGGCCTTCTCCTCTGCCTGACGAATCTGGGCCTCGGCGCGAGAGGAAGCATCGGACTCGGTCTGCTGAGCCTTGGACTCTGCCTCAGAAACCAGCTTCTTGGAGCGGGCTTCTGCATCCTGCACCTGAGCGTCGTACTTCTTCTGCGCCTCGGCAAGCTGTGCCTTGGAACGAGAGTCGGCATCGGAAAGCTGCTTCTCGGCGGCGGTGCGGGCCTCGGTCAGCATGGATTCAGACTCTGCGCGTGCCTCAGAGGTCAGGCGGTCCGCCATCTCCTGGGCCAAGCCCAGCACGCGGGCTGCCTGCATGTGCGTATCCGGGGTAGCCAAGCCATCTGCGCCCTGTGCTACACCAGCACCTGCGGCGGCCGCTGCGGCGCTGGAGGCGGCCGAGTTGGAGGAACCAGCGGCGGAAGCGGACTTCTTCAGGTTCTCGTTCTCGCGCTGGGAAGACTCCAGCTTCTCCTTGGCCTGCTTGGCCTCTGCGCGAGCCTCCTCGGCTTCCTTCTTGGCCTTTGCTGCCTCGTCGCGAGCAGCCTTAAGCTCGGCAGTATTAGCGGCGGCGGTAGCACCCGCTGCGGTGGCATCGGCACCGCTTTCCTTGACCTTTGCGGCCTCGGCCTGGGCGGCCTTTACCTGCTCCTGGGCCTTCTTGGTTTCTTCCTTAGCGCGAGAGACCTCGGACTTGGAATCTGCCAACTTGGTTTCATACTCAGCACGCAGCTTGGCCTCAATCTCCTTGCGCAGAGCTTCTTCATCTGCACCAGAGGTTGCGGCGGCTGCGGCACCAGCCCCTGCTCCGCCGGCCTTGGCGCCTGAGCTAAGATCGCTCACCTGCGCCTGCAGGTCTTCGTTCTCATCCTGCAGTTGGGCAAGGGCGTCCTCAACGAGGTCGAGGAACTGATCTACCTCATCCTCGTTGTAGCCACGCTTGCCAATCGGCGGCTTGCTGAACGCGACGTTGTGTACATCAGCTGGTGACAGTGGCATGACTTGTCTTCCCCTTCGAGTTGATAGAACCCCGGAGGTTCCAGGGCCTTAGGAGCTGCGGTTCCAGTTTATCTAAACCTTCCCCACAAAGTTATATGTGGTTCATGATACGGATTATCGCATTTTATTGTAACCGAAAGTCCACAATAATGGACGTAACGCTGACTCTCAATGTCTACCACAGGTTACGGGGTGATGCGGGGTCGTCCTACAAGAAAATTACCTGCAGGAAAAGCGTCAGGAACGACAGGATGAAAAACAGCACTAAGACGGAAACATCTAGCGCGATTCCACCCATCTGCAGCGGAGGAATGACCCGGCGCAGCGCCTTGACCGGCGGATCCGTGATGGCGAAAAGAGGCTCAGCGATGATCATAAACCAGCGCGGCGGGTTGAATTGCCGCGAGAAAGATTGAATCATCTCAATAATAATCCGGGCGATCAATACCCATGTATAAACCCTCACCAAGAAGATGAGAATAATTCCAATTTCAGTCACGATTACTCAGCCTATCGAATAGTCCCCCGCACGTGCGCATTGCGCACCGTACGGGGGTTAATGGGATGTGCGTCGTTTTACCTAGCCCGCGAACCTAGCGCAGACCGGCGGCGCGCTCTAGTTCAGGCTTGGCAATATCGGCGGACTTAGGCACGACGGCGAATACCTTGCGCTGGGTGTCCATGCCCTTCGACAGGTTGAGCATGCGGCCTTCCAGGCCGAAGCAGAGGCCTGCGGCGAAGTCGATGAAGCGCTTGGCGGTGCCGCGCTCGGCATCGGTAAGCTCAAAGACCACTGCATCGCCATCGCGGAAGGGCTCGCCCACCTTGGCGGCATCGTTGAACGAGGTCAGGGAGATTGCCACGATAGTCGGAACGAACTTCTCCTCGACGGGCGCTGGCGCTGGGGCCGGCTCGTAAGCCTGCAGGGCGCGGCGCGGGGCGTAGGCCGCAGAAGTGGCAGCTCCGTTGCCCGCGTAGCGCGGCTCGTCGTTGTAGTAGGCGTCGTCTTCTTCGAAATCCATCGGACCAAGCCCGAAGAAATTCTTCGTCCTATCAATGAATGACATTTTTGGGTCTCCCTCTGACCTAAATTTGTTCAAGTTCAAGCGCGCAAATGTGAATGATGTGACTCATGTGATTTACGCTGTGAAATGCGCTTTTGCGATATTTTTAACCTACTGGGCGCTTTCCCATGATGCTGGTTCCGACACGCACAATATCCGTCCCCGCGGCAATCGCCGCATCCATATCCGCGCTCATCCCAGCCGATAGTTTGAGCTGCCGGCCAAGGCGCTCGGACAAGCGATCCACGTCTGCGCGCACCGTAGAAAATACCTCCTGCGCATCGGCATCGAGGGGAGGAACCACCATGAGCCCGGCGAATTCTAGGTGCTCCGCCGCCTCGACGGCCTCGATGACCTCATCCAGTTCCTCGCGGACTACTCCACCGCGGGAGGTATCGCCATCGGCAGAAACCTGAATGAATATTGGGAGGTTGTTCTCTCGCTGGCCGCGTTCTTTTGCCAGGCTCACGCCGCGGTCCAGCGCGTTGGCCAGCTTCACCGAATCCACCGAATGCACACTAGTAGCCCACCGCGCGACGTGGTTGGCCTTCTTGGTTTGAATCTGGCCAATCATGTGAAAACGCAGCTGGTCTAGCTCCTGCGCCTTTGCCCGGGCTTCTTGCTCGCGGTTTTCCGCTACATCTTCCACCCCGAGCTCCGCTAGAAGGGCGATATCCTCTGCGGGGTGGAACTTGGTCACGACCAATAGCTGCGGTGATGGGCGGTCGTGCTCGGCGGCAATGGCGCTGATGTGTTCCTTCGTTGCGGCAAGATTATCTGCCAGTTCTTGTTTCCGGTTACTCATGATTAGCCTCCAACCAAATCACACCGGCCTGGCGGCCGGTGGTTCCTTCGCGGCGATAAGAAAAGAAATCCGTGTCCTCAATGGTGCAGCGCGGATCCGAATCGATATTGGTAATGCCCAGGCCCATCAATTGGCGGATAAGCCCAGCGCGCACGTCGATGCCCCACGTCCCTTTCGCGGTCCTACACTTCGAGCCGGGAAGGCGCCGTTCGACATCGTTGGCCATTTCTTCTGGCACCTCGTAGTTTTTCCCGGATGCGGCGGGTCCCATGACCACCTGGATTCGCTCCGGCTGAGCGCCAAGTTTCTGCATCTCGCGCACGGTATTGACCACGATGCCGTTGCGGGCGCCGAGCCGGCCGGCGTGGGCGGCGGCGATGACGCCGGCGGGGACATCGACAAGCAGCACGGGAGTGCAATCGGCGACGAGGACGCCAAGGCCAAGCCGGCGTTGCGTGGTCACCACCGCATCCGTGGCTGGAACCGGTGACTCGTGCGGGCCATCGACGACGGTGACTGTATTGGTGTGGAGCTGTTCCATCCATACGATGTTCTCGAGCCCGGTCACGCGCAAGAGGCGCTCGCGGTTGGCCGCGACGTTGGCTGGCTCGTCGCCGACGTGGCCGCCAAGATTGAAAGACTCATAGGGATATGCAGACGCCCCGCCTGCACGGCTAGTAAAAACCATGCGGACGGGGCGGCTGGTGCGATGTTCCTCGTTTACTGGCATGCACACCAGCGTAGCGGTTTGCGCTTAACGCATGAAGGACGGCACATCGAGATCATCATCGCCATCATCATCGCGGCGCTGGCTTGGCCGGGACAGGCGGTAGTCTTCGCGGCGCTCCTCGCGGAAGCGATCGGAGTTGGTAAACAGGCCGGTGGACTCGCTGCGGCGCTCCTCGGGGCGGCGTTCTTCCACGCGGCGGTCGTCGTACCGGCGATCGTCTACGCGGCGCTCATCAGCGCGGCGGTCCTCCACGCCACCCTGGCCGGCGCGCGGCTCATAGGAGTGGCGCGGTGCGTAGTCATCGGCAGCGGGCTGGGCAGGTGCCGGGGTGGCGGAGTTGCCGGACTCGCGGTCGCGGTTATCAAAGAGCGAGCCGGGCTTGCGCTGCTCGGGGGCGCGCTGTGCGGAAGCTGCCTGGGCGGCATTGGCCTCGGCGTCGAAACCGGTGGCGATGATGGTGATGCGGATTTCATCGCCCAAGGTGTCATCGATGATGGTGCCGAAGATGAGGTTGACGTCTTCATCGGCGCGCTCCTCGACCATGGAGGCCGCGGAGTTAACCTCGTGCAGGCCCAGGTCGGAGCCGCCGGCGATGGACAGCAGCACGCCCTTGGCGCCTTCCATCGTGGATTCCAATAGCGGCGAATTGATGGCCTGCTCGGCGGCGGTCATGGCGCGGTTATCGCCCCGTGCGGAGCCGATGCCCATCAGGGCGGAGCCGGCGTCAGACATGACGGAGCGAACGTCAGCAAAGTCGACGTTAATCATGCCCGGGATGGTGATCAGGTTGGTAATACCCTGGACACCATTGTGCAAAACCTCATCGGCCGCGCGGAAGGCTTCCACGATGGAAAGCTCTTCCCCACCGAGCTGCATCAGGCGGTCATTTGGAATAACGATGAGGGTATCGCAGACCTCGCGCAGCTCCTCGATGCCGGCCATGGCCTGGCGGGTACGCCGCGCACCCTCGAACTTGAAGGGGCGGGTGACAACGCCCACGGTCAGCGCACCCATCTTCTTCGCGATGGAAGCGACTACAGGTGCGGCACCCGTACCGGTGCCGCCGCCCTCGCCGGCGGTAACGAAGACCATATCGGAGCCCTGCAGGGCGTCCTCGATTTCGGACTTGTGGTCTTCCGCGGAGGTCTTGCCCACCTCAGGGTTAGCGCCTGCGCCCAACCCGCGGGTGGCCTCGCGGCCGATGTCGAGCTTGGTATCGGCATCAGAGAAAATCAGCGCCTGGGAGTCGGTGTTGATGGCGACGAATTGGACGCCCTTTAAGCCTTCTTCGATCATGCGGTTCACGGCGTTGACGCCGCCGCCGCCGACGCCGACGACCTTGATATCCGCGAGATTGTTGTTGGAAGAGATCATGTGAGCAGGTCTCACCTTTCGCTACTTTAAGTCTGCACGTGCATTAAACGAGGATTGTATGCGCTTCACGAGCGTGAATCGCGTTCCCCTCCATCTTTAACGACACACCTGTAATTTTCATGCTCATTTTACGCGTGTCGGGACTCTCAAGTACCACTTTAGGGTTGCTGGCCTGCGGTTTTGTCCGCCACTTCCGCACCATTGACACCACCTAAAAGAGAAAATAAAAGACCCTGCAGCGCATACGCTTCGGGCGCGGCGCGGCAGGGAAACTTTCGGGTCTATCGAGGCCTCCACCGAGGTATCTACCCTATCCGCGGGTAGTGACCAATTCGGGGTTAGAAATATTCCATTCTCGGCCCTCCATCTTCAGCACGGTGGCGAAGGCGCGGGCCTTATCATCGTTATTTTTATCGCTCGCACCCCAGAAAATGCGGCGATCATCCTTGGTAGTGAACTGCAAGGAGTAGGAATCGGTGACCTCGAGGGTGGCGACTTGGTGGCGCACGTCATCAGACAGTGCGGCAATGGCAGCCACCGCGTCTTGGGCCTCGGAGGAGCCACTGTCGATGTCCCCGGTAAGTTCTACCGCACCTTCAGGCGGCTCTGCGGAAGTAAATTCCTCGCCCTTGTCATCGATGAGGTAGGTGGTGTCGTCTCGCTTCACGAAGGCGACGGGTTTATGTTCCTGCACGGAAATGGTCAAGGTCGAGGGCAGATCGCGCGAGACCGTCACCGAATCCGCCCAGTCCAGGCTCGCAACGCCACTGGCGGCCTCGTGCGCGTCCACCCGCAAGAGGTTTTCGCCCTCGGGCACGCCCGCGGCCTCCTGTACCTGGGCGGCATCGAGCTGGTGCACGCCCTCCACCTCAAAGTTTTTCACCTTGAAGATGGGCAGTGCCCATACCGCGGCGCCCACCACCAGCACGAGGGCGAGCAGGCCGCCGATGATGCCGAAAATGAGTTTCTTCGACACCCGCACTAGTGGGCTCGCAATTCATCGAGGATTTCCGCGGCCACGAGGGTGATGGAACCGGCGCCAATAGTCAAGATGATATCGCCCGGCTGCGCGATGGAGACCACGTCCTTGGCTGCGGCGGAAAAGTCTGGCTCGAAGATAACCTCCATCTCTTCTGGCATCTTATTGGTGATAATGCGCGAGGTAATGCCTTCCACGGGTTGCTCGCGGGCGCCGTAGATGTCGAGTACAACGGCGGCATCGGCAAGCGCAAGCGCCTGGGCAAACTCAGCGTCGAATTCCATGGTGCGCGAGTACAGGTGAGGCTGGAAGCAGGCGATGACGCGCCCGCCATTGCCCTCGGCCGCGACCTTGGCGCGCGCGGCCCGCAGCACCGCGGCGACCTCGGTGGGATGGTGGGCATAATCGTCAAAGACGCGGACGCTGCCGCCCTGCCAATCCACGCTGCCCCGGTATTCAAAGCGGCGGCGCACGCCGCTGAAATCCGCAAGCCCCTCCGCGATGGTGCTGGGCTCGCCACCGGATAGCACGCCGGCGATCAGCGCCGCCATGGAGTTGAGCACCATGTGGTGGCCGGGGATCTGCAGCTGGTAGCTCACGGATTGCTCCACGCCGGGCAGGGAAAGCTGCACGGTGCACGCCATGCCGGCGGCGGTGGTCTCCTCCGCGGTCAGCGTCGCGGCAAGCGGAACGGAGGTGGTGCGGGCCTTTTCCGCGCCGCCATAGCCGATGACGTTGATGCCGCGGCTAAGTGCCTGCTCACCTATCTCGGCGGCATGCTCGTCCTCCGCGCAGACGACGAGGTAACCGGTATCCGGGGTGACCAGGTCCGCGAAGTCCGCAAAGACCTTGAAGTAGGCGTCCGCGGAGTGGAAGTAATCGAGGTGGTCCGGCTCCGCGTTGGTGATGACGGCGATATCGGGGCTATAGCGCAAGAGCGAGGCATCGGACTCATCGGCCTCGGCAACGAAGGCCTCGCCGGTGCCGCCGTGCGCGTTGGTGCCGGCGCGGTTGAGCTGGCCGCCGATGGCAAATGAGGGATCCAGGCCCGCGTGCTGCATGGCGCTGACGGCCATCGAGGTTGTCGAGGTCTTGCCGTGCGTGCCGGCCAATAGCACCTGGGTGTGGCCCTCCATCAGTGCGGCGAGCAGATCCGAGCGGCGAATGAGCGGGATATTATTACCCCGCGCTGCGACGAGCTCCGGGTTATCCTGCGGAATCGCCGCGAAGGAGGTAACGACGGTGGTGGGCAGCTCGCCAGAAAGCTTGAGGTTGTCCGCAGCGTGGCCGATGGCTACCTTGGCGCCCATCGAGCGCAATACCTCCACCGGGGTGGAGTCCTTCACATCGGAGCCGGTCACGACGGCGCCGCGGGCGGCGAGGATGCGGGCAAGACCCGACATGCCGGAACCACCAATGCCGATGAGGTGGACGCGGCTGAGATCGTACTGTGCGGGATCGGTCATTTACTTATCCTTCTTTCCTGCCTGCAGTTCTGCGTCCTGCACGCGGGTGGCGATGCGGTCAGCGATGATATTCGCCGCATCCCCCGCCTTAGACTGGGCGGCGGCCTGCGTCATGGATTTCAGGCGCTCTGGATCATCGAGGATGGCGCGGACCTCTTCGATGAGGCGATCGGCGCCCAATTCGGCATCGGCAATCTGCACCGCAGCGCCGGCTTCTACCAATTCGCGCGAGTTCAGCGCTTGCTCGCCATTGCCGTGTGGCAGCGGGACGTAGATGGCGGGAAGGCCCGCGGCAGAGACCTCTGCCACCGTCATCGCGCCCGAACGGCACACCACAAGGTCCGCCGCAGCGAGCGCACCGGCCATGTCATCGATGTACGGCAATGCGGCGTAGTTCGGGTGCGGCTTAGGCGGATCGTTTTTCTTGCCATAGGCGTGCAGCAGCTGGAAGTCCTTGGTGAGGTCCTCTGCTGCGCCCGCCACGGCGCCATTGATGCTGGCCGCACCCTGGGAACCGCCGGTAATGAGGATGGTGGGCAACTGCGCCAAGTCCCACTTCGTGCGGGCATCCGCGGCGGTATTCCCGTCCTTATCCGCGGCAGACGCGGCCAGGCTGGGGCGCACCGGGATGCCGATGACCTCGCCCTCCATGCCCGAATTGGCGTGGGCATTAAGGCCAATGCCGCCGAGCTTGACGCCCAGCTTATTGGCCATGCCTGCCAGGGCGTTGGTCTCGAGGACATAGAAGGGAATGCCTAAGGTCTTTGCAGCGATATAGGCCGGCCCGGAGACATAACCACCGGTACCAAAGACGACATCGGCCTCGACGTCCTTTAAGACCTTGCGCGCCTGGCGGACGGACCGCGCAAGCTTGACGGGGAGCTTGGCCAGGTTGGTGCTCACCTTGCGGGGAATCGGCACGGGGGTAATCAGGCGCAGGTCCACGCCGCGGGCGGGAATAATATCGCTTTCCAGCCCCTTTTCGGTCCCTAATGCCGTAATCCGGGCGCCGTAGCGCTCGCGCAAAGCTTCACCGACGGCAAGGGCGGGCTCAATATGTCCTGCAGTGCCGCCACCTGCAAGGACGACGGAAATTGGCGTGGAATTCATAGCCTAAAGGCTACCAGCGCCTACCGCCTCGGGCGGTGCTCGGCGCGCGGATACCTCCGCCCGCTTCCGGTCACCGGCCGGCCGTAGCGCTCGTCGCGCACCCGCGGACGGGGACCCTGCGGCTGGGAGTGACGGCCCCGCGATTTCTTCTTCGCCGCCGGCGGCTCCGGCTCGCCGATGAAAAAGAGGCGATCAAATAGCGGGCGCCCGAAGTTCTGCATGGCAGAAATCTGCATCGGCTCATGGCGGGCCACGTTGCACAAGATGCCCATCGAGCCGATCGTAATAATCGCGGCCGTACCACCCGCGGAAATCATCGGCAGCTGAATACCGGTCACCGGCAGCAAGCCGACGACATAGGCGATATTGATAAACGCCTGGGTCACCACGCCGATGGTCAGCGTCGCAGCCAGCAGGGATTGGTATTGGTTCTGCGCGCGGGTGGCGGTGCGCAGCCCCACGTATCCCAAAGCGGCGAAGAGGAGGATCACCAGCGCGCCGCCCCACAGGCCGAGCTCCTCGCCCACGATGGCGAAGATGAAGTCATTCTTGGCTTCTGGCAGGTAGAACCACTTGGCGCGGGATTGGCCGAGGCCAACGCCCCAGAAGCCGCCATCGGCAAGCGAGAGAAAGCCCTGGTAAGACTGGAAACCCGTGCCCTGGGTATCGGAGATATTGCCAAAGAGGGCATCGAAATAGGTGTGGAAACGGTGGGAGCGGAAGCCGCCGATGAGGAAGACGGCGACCAGGCCCAGCACACAGAGGATGCCGATGATGATGGGCACCCGCCTGTTGACGCCGGCGAAAAAGAGCGTGAAGACCACAACGAGGGCGAAGGACAAGGCCATGCCCAAGTCGCCCTGCCCCACGATGAGCAGGAACATGAGGCCCGCGATGAGCGAGTACATCATGAACGGGTCCGAGAGCTTGAGGGAATGGTGTTCCTTATCCGCGAGCACCGAGGCGCCAAACATGCCCACCGTGATGCGCGCCAGCTCGGAGGGCTGCAGGGAAATCGGGCCAATGTAGATCCACGACTGGGAGCCCACCTCCTCGCGGCCGGTACCGATGCCCGGGATAAGCACCGCGATGAGCAGCAAAATGGAAAGGGCCAATAGCCACGGGATAAATTTACGCAGCGTATGCGGGGAAACCTTCAGGCCGAGCCAAAACGCGCCCAAGCCGATGATAACCATGGCGGTTTGGCGCAGGGCCTGGTTCCACACGCCGCCATCTTCTGTCAGCGACGTGGCCATGGACGAGGAAAAGACCATGACCACGCCGATGCCAATGAGCGAGAAGATAATCAGGCGCAAAAGCAGATAATCCAGGCCGGGATGCTGGCGGGCTTGTTCGCGCACGTCATTAATCCGCTCGCGCGTGCTCTTTGCGCGGGGGCGCTGCGGGGAGGTGGCCGTCATGAAGTCTCCTAATTATGAAAAAGGTCTAATGCGCGCGGGCGATATCCCGCGCCGCCGCGGCGAAAAGGTCGCCACGTTGGGCCATTCCGGTGTACATATCCAACGATGCCGCAGCCGGCGCCAAGAGGACGGTATCGCCAGCCTCGGCGTGTTGCTCGGCGGCGCCCACGGCAGCATTCATTGCCGCCTGCGGATCGGTATCCTCGATGAGCTCAACCGGGGTTTGCGGGGCGCGGCGGGCCAGGGCTTCGGCGATGATGCTCTTGTCGATGCCCACCAGCACCGCCGCCTTCAACCGCGCGGCGTGGGTAGCGATGAGCTCATCTACATCCGCGCCCTTGAGCTGGCCGCCGGCGACCCAGACCACCGAATTGAAGCCTTCTAGGGCGGCATCGGCCGCATGCGGGTTGGTGGCCTTGGAGTTATCGATATAGGCCACCCCGCCGTGCTCGTGCACCACTGCGCCGCGGTGACCGGCCACCGCGTAAGCTGCTAGGCCTTCCTGGATGGCGGCGGGGCTAGCGCCTGCCAAGCGGGCCACGCTCGCGGCCGCCGCCGCGTCGAGGACACCCGCAAGGCCCGCCGGCTCGATGCCCTCGGCGGAGGCGAGATCTATGGCGTCCTCGCCGTCTAGCCTGGAGACCAAGCGCCCGGCGCTCACCCCTACCTCACCAGTGGCCGGCTCGCCGGCTGTAAAGCCGTATACGCCGTCGATTCCAGCGGCATAGCGGCCCGCCGCGGCATCGTCTTTGCCCACCACGGCGCGGGTGCCGCGCAGGGCCTTGGCTTTGGCGCTCGCATAGGCATCAAAGGAACCGTGCCAATCTAGGTGGTCTTCGGCCACGTTGAGCAGCACGCCGACATCTGGGCGAAGCTCGTTGGACCAGTGCAATTGGAAGGACGAAAGCTCGGCGCACAGGATGTCGACCCGCGGGGAGGCGGTCAGGGCATCAAAAAGCGAGACGCCAATATTGCCCACGGCTTGCGCGCGCAGCCCGCTGCGAGCGGTATCGGCCTGCATGATTTTGGTCAGCATTCCCGTGGTGGTGGTCTTGCCGTTCGTGCCGGTGACAACCAGCCAAGTGCGAGGTGGGCCGAAGACCTCGGCGCGGTCGAGGCGGTAGGCCAGCTCGACATCGCCGATGACCTCCACGCCGGCGGCCTGGAAGGAATCTAAGAGGGCGGAATCGGGCCGCCATCCCGGCGAGGTCACCACCAGGTCATACTCACCCGGTGCTGGGGCGTCGGTCGATACCGTAGCCACGCCAAACTCTTCCGCCAGGGCCGCTAGGGCAGCGGCATTGGAATCGGCGACGGTGGTATCCACGCCGAGGCGCGCGAGCATCGCCACGCACCCGCGGCCAGAGACGCCGGCTCCTGCGACGAGGACGCGCCCGCGCAGAAAAGGTGGTAGCTCAGCCATGATGAGTGCCTCAATCCTTAAGTATCTAGTGCCAAAACTTTATTGCAGGTTTCCAAAGCTGACTGCAGAGAGCCAATCGCCGTAGAAGATGCAGATGCCCGCCATCGCGGCCATCGCGCTTAATAGCCAGAAACGCGTGACAACCGCAGTCTCTGCCCAGCCACCATTTTCAAAGTGATGGTGGATGGGCGCCATGCGGAAAAAGCGCTTGCCTGTCGTACGGAAGACCACGATCTGGATGACCACGGAGACCGTCTCGATGACGAAGATGGCGCCGATGATGATCATCAGCAGCTCGGTGCGGGTGGTCACAGAAAGGCCGGCGACGAGGCCGCCGAGCGCGAGCGAACCGGTATCGCCCATGAAGATTTTCGCCGGTGCGGCATTCCACCACAGGAAGCCGAGGCAACCGCCTAGGCCCGCGGCCGCGAGAACCGCGAGGTCAAGAGGATCGCGGACCTCGTAGCAGCCGGCGGCCGGGGAAATCGAGCACGAGTTGCGGAACTGCCAGAAGCTAATCAGCGTATAGGCACCCATCACCATGGCAGTGGTACCGGCGGCGAGGCCGTCCAGCCCATCGGTCAGGTTGACCGCATTCGACCACGCGGCGATGAGCAGGTACAAAAAGACCAAGAAAATGATGGTGCCAATAACGGCGCCGCCGACGGCGATATCGAAGGTATCGAAGTCGCGGACGAAGGACAGGTTGGTCGAGGCAGGGGTTAGCCCATTGGCATCCGGGAATTGTAGGGCGAGGATGCCGAAGATGAGCGCGATGGCCAGCTGGCCTACCAGCTTGGCGGTTTTATTGAGGCCGAGGTTGCGCTTTTTGAACAGCTTGATGAAGTCATCGGCAAAACCCAGGCCGCCGAGTCCCATGGTCAAGAAGTAGACCAATAACCCCGAGGGGCTAAATCCACCGTTGCCGGTTGCGCGGGCATAGATTCCCACGATGAGGTAGGCCACCGTGATGGCCAGCAAGATCGCCAGACCGCCCATCGTCGGGGTGCCCCGCTTGCGCAGGTGGAGCTGCGGGCCGTCTTCGCGGATTTCTTGGCCTTTTCCGACGCCAGAAAAATACCGAACCAAAACTGGGGTGGTAAAAATCGCGACGAGGAAACTAACGACGCCCGCGATAATGATCTGAGTCATTGCTAGAGATCTTTCTCCTTGAGATAGGGACTAACGGCGATTGAGCTGTTCTGCCACGCGCCACAGGCGCTGGGCATTCGAAGATTTCACGAGGACGACGTCCTTGGCCGCGCGCGCGGACCAGTCCTCCACCCCGGCAGGGGCTACCCGGAGGATATTTTCTACGGCCGCCGTGGCGGCCTCAATATCGGGGCAGAGTTCGGTCTGGATGCCGTGCGCGTGCGCGGCCTCCACCATGGCTACGGTATGCGCTCCCTCTCCTACCGCAACGAGGTGATTCACGTGGTACTTAGAGAGCACCGATCCTAGGATGCGGTGGGCTTCGACGGCCTCGCCGCCGAGCTCGCCCATCTCCCCCAGCACCGCGATGGAGCGGGCATCCGGGCGGGCCGCGGAGGTATAGGCCAAAGCGGCAATCGCCGCGTGCATCGAATCCGGGTTGGCATTATAGGAGTCATCGATGACGGTGACGCCATCGCGGCGGGTGCGCACGTCCATGCGGTGCGCCGAGCTCGTCTGGTGTCCGCTGAGCGCCCGCGCGGCAACTGTGGGTTCCACGCCCGATTCGATGGCCGCCGCGGCCGCGGCCAGGGCGTTGGAGACCTGGTGCTTGCCAAAGACCTGCAGCTTAATGCTCATCGGCTCCACGCCGGGGGCGTGGAAGGTAAAGGACGGGCGAGCGACATCGTCAAGCTCGATGTCTGTTGCGTAGTACTGCGCATCCGCGGCTTGCGGGCGATTGGCGGAATAATAGACCACCTTGGCCTGCGTGCGCGGTGCCATCGAGGCGACGAAGGGATCGTCCGCATTCAGGACCGCTACCCCGCCGTCTGCCGCGGCTGGCAGGGCCTCAATGAGCTCGCCCTTGGCCTGGGCGATATTTTCACGCGAACCAAACTCACCCAGGTGCGCGGTGCCCACGTTGAGCACCACGCCCACCGTCGGGGCCGTGATCTCGGTCAGATGGCGAATATGGCCAATCCCGCGCGCGGACATTTCCGCCACGAGGAAGCGCGTGTGCTCATCGCAGCGCAGGGCGGTATAGGGAAGGCCCACCTCGTTATTGAAGGAGCCGGGTGGGGCGACGGTTTCGCCCTCGGCGCGGAAGATGGTAGCCAGCAAATCCTTGGTGGAGGTCTTGCCCGCGGAGCCGGTAACGCCGACGATATCCAAGCCCTGTTCCGCGGCGAGGCGGGAGGTCACCTCGCGCGCGAGATTGGATAATGCCCCAATCACAGCGGCGGCGGAGCCATCCTCATCATTGGCATAAATATCGGCATTGGCGGCATCCCCGGTCACGCGGCCTTGGGGCTTGACGATGATCGCTGGTACCCCCACCGGCCGAGCGGCCAGCACGGCTACGGCGCCCTGCTCTATGGCTTTTTCGGCAAAATCATGGCCATCGACGCGGGCACCGGGTAGGGCTACGAACAAGCTGCCGCTGGTGACCTTGCGCGAATCAAACTCCACGAAGCCGGTCACGCGCTCATCGGGATCATCAACGCTATCCAGGCTACCGCCGGTTATCGCGGCGATATCTCCAATAGAAAGTGGAATCATTACTACTCCTTCGTATCCCTAAGAGTATCGCGATGCGCCGTTCCCGCCAGCTTTTCCTCAATGGCGCGCGCCATTTCCTCTCGGTCATCAAAGTGCAGGGTGCGCTCGCCCACGAGCTGGCCTACCTCGTGGCCCTTGCCGACGACGATGATGGCATCGCCCGGCTGCGCCCAATCCACCACTTCATCGATGGCGCGTGCGCGCGAGCCCTGCTCCCGAATATCGGCATCCGGCGCAGCCCGGCGAGCGCCTTCAATGACCGCCGCGCGGATTGCGGCTGGGTCCTCGGTGCGCGGATTATCATCGGTCACCACCGTAAGATCCGCCCGGGTGGCCGCAGCCTCTCCCATAATCGGGCGCTTGGTGCTATCGCGATCACCGCCGGCGCCCACGACGACGCCCACGCGCCCGGAGGTGCCCTCCAATTGCAGGCGCAGGGTATCGAGCACCGCCGCGATGGCTGCGGGCTTGTGGGCATAATCCACCACGGCCACGAAGTCTTGTCCGCGGTCGATCCTTTCCATGCGCCCGGGAACGGCGACGTTTTCCACGCCGGTCAAAAAGACCTGTGGGTCTTCGCCCACCGCAGTAGCCATCCCTAGGGCGAGCGCGGCATTGGCGATATTGAATTCGCCGGGCAGCGGCAGCCGGAAGGAATAGTCGGTGCCATCTAGGTTGAGGTCAACCTCCTGTGCACCGGTAGCCTCAGTAGCCGTCTGCCGGGCGGAGATCGTGGCATCGCCTGTACGCGTTGCCACCGTCGTTACCGGGGCGCCCGCATCTTTCACCATTCCGCGCAGGCGCTCGCCCCACTCATCATCAACGCAGATGACCGCGCGCTGGGCGGCCTGCTCTCCCAAAAATAGCCGGGACTTGGCCGAAAAGTACTCTTCCATCGTGGGATGGAAATCCAAGTGGTCTTGGCTAAGGTTGCTGAAGCCAGCCACGGCAAAGTTGGTTCCGCGCACGCGGCCGAGCTCCAAGGCGTGGGAGGAGACCTCCATGACCACGTGGGTCACGCCCTCTTCCTTCATGCGGGCGAAAAGCTCTTGCAGCCGTGGGGCTTCCGGCGTGGTCAAGGAGGTAGGCACCGGCGTGCGATTGATGCGGGTGCCGGTGGTGCCGATAAGGCCTACGGAGTGCCCGGCCTGCAATAGACCAGCTTCGAGGAGGTAGCTAGTCGTGGTCTTGCCGGAGGTGCCGGTAATACCCAAGACCGTGAGATCGCGGGTGGGGTGTCCGTAGATTTCTGCCGCAATCGGGCCTAAGACGGCGCGGATATCGTCTACCACGATGATCGGGCGGGTCTCGTTGGCCTGGCGGAGGTGGTCGAGCCCGGGGGCATCGGTAAGCACCGCGCCCGCCTTGGTATCCCCGACGAACTGCGCGCCATGCACGCGCGTGCCGGGAAGGGCCGCAAATAACGCGCCTTCGGGGAGGCTGGCGGAATCCAAGCCGCACGCGCTGACCTCAACGGTACCATCACCGATGACGCGTCCGTGCGAAAGCTGCGCAAGTTTTTCTAAGGAAACAGACATTTCAAGCTCCTATTGTTCCCGCAGGGTCATCCGCGGCGCTGGTTTCGAGGTGGGAATATTATCGCGATTGAGCAGCCAGGAAGAGATATCCCGGAAGATGGGAGCCGCGGACTGGCCGCCGCCATTGTCTTCCACGCCGGACTTGGGCTCATCGAGCATGACTGCGACGACGAATCGTGGGTCATCGGCAGGCGCAATGCCCGCAAAGGTGATCCAGTAGGCGGAATTAGAATACGCCCCGGAATTGGGATCCACCTTTTGGGCGGTGCCGGTCTTGCCGGAGAGCTGGTAGCCGTCCAATTGGGCATTCGCAGCCGTACCGTTTTGCACGCCAGCATCGTCATCTTGGAAGACGGCGCGGAACATATCCACCGCAGTCTTGGCGGTTTCCTTGTCCACTACCTGGGTCTTTTTTGGCTCAGGTAGCTTTTCCGTCTCGCCGTCGGGATCTTTGATCTCGTCAATGATGCGCGGTTCGATGCGCTCGCCGCCGTTGGCCAATGCTTGGTACACACTCGCCATCTGTAGCGTCGTCCACGCCTGGCCCTGGCCGATGGGCAGGTTGGCAAAGGTACCACCCGACCACTGCTCTTGATCTGGCACCGTGCCGGCGGATTCATTGGGCAACTCAACGCCCGTGGTCGCGCCCAAGCCGAACTTCTTCAAGTACTCCGCATACTTCTCGGGCCCAAGCTTATCCGCGATCATCAAGGTGCCCACGTTGGAGGATTTACCAAAGATGCCGGTGGTGGTATACGGCTCGGTGCCGTGAGGCCAGGCATCGTTGACGGTCACGCCAGCCATGTCGATGGAGCCTGGAACCTGGTGCACCTCATCCGGCGTGGTAATGCCCTCTTGCAGAGCTGCCGCCGCCGTCACTATCTTGGCCACGGAACCCGGCTCATACGGGTGGGAAATGCTGCGGTTCTCGAAGTCCTTGCCCTCCTTGAGCTGGTCTTCGATATTCTTATTCGGATCCACCGTATCGGTATTAGCCATAGCGAGCACCTGGCCCGTCGCGGCATCAAGCACCACGGCCTCGGCACCCTCTGCCTGGGAATTGGCCTTGGCCTTTTCCAGCTTTTGCTGGACGTAGGTCTGCAGATCCAAATCCAGGGTGAGGGTGACATCGCGGCCATCGACGGCATCCACGACATCGCGTAGGGTGCCGGGGATAACCTGCCCGTCGGTGGAGACATCCTCCGTGGACTGCCCATCGATGCCGGTTAATTCGGTATCGCGGGCCGCCTCAAAGCCGAATTGGCCGTGGCCATCCATAGAGACCTTGCCCACGACGTTTTCTGCAATCGCCCCGTTTGGGTACTGGCGGATATCTTGCCGGTCCGCCGCCACACCGTGGTACTTATTGGAAATCTCTACGGCGACATCCGGGTCCACATTGCGGACCAGGACCTCGTACTGCGTATCGGCCTTGAGCTTGTTTTTAATATCGCTCGCATCGACCTTGGAGGCAGAGGCACCCGAATCCTCAATCATCTTCGGGATGCCCTCAGCCATCTCCTTGAGCTTGTCCTCCATTTGTTTGGTGAGGTACTCATCTTTTTTGCTCTCATCCATGCCCTCGAGTTTTCCCTCGGATGTGGCTTCCATCTTCGCCTGCTCTTTGAGTTCATCGCGCAGGCGCGTGGGAGAGACAGTCAAGGAACGAGACTTCATTGTATAGGCCAAACGCTGGCCATCCCGGTCCAATATCTCTCCCCTGCGGGCCGGGTCAATATAGACACGTTCGCGCTGAGTGACGGCTTTTGCCGCAAGGTCCGGACCCCAGACCAATTGCACCCACGCAAGGCGGCCGCCCAAAGCGACGGTGGCGACGACAACACAGGTCAAAATGATGCGCAGGCGCTGGCGCATGATCGCTTTTTGGGGCACAACAGAGCTAGCAGCACGGCGTGGCCGCGGACGGTACCCACGGTTGCCACCATTATTCGGTGCAGTCACGGTGCTCAGTCACCTTCCCTTCGCCGCCACAGGTTCTTGCGTGTATCGATTGTGCCCTACAAGATGGGCAATGCCCGCGCTACCACGCGCGAGCACAGAGAATTTCACCACTTATTCTGTCCGTTTAATCAGCCTGGCTGGTGTACGGCGCGCGGGCGGGAAGGTTGGGGCGATTATCGTCTGCGCTATCGCGATTATCGGCGTCATCGCCTCCGCGTTGCTCATCCCGGTTTTCGTCCGCATCGTTGCCGCGGGCATGTTGCTGCTGTCCGCGCGGCACGGCGTTGAGGGAATCAGACATCCCCTCCGTATCCTTCGGGTCGCTCGAGGCTTGGCCCGGGCGGATGGGTTCACCGTTGACATCGATAAGCTTTTCCGTATCCGGGGTGCCTTCGCGCTTGGCGATGATCTCACCATCCCCGCCGACCTCCGTCACGCCGGGTTGCTTGGGCACGGCCATGCCCAATTCATCCGCGCGGCGGGCAATATCCGCCGAGGAGCTTAAGTTTTCTGCGTCTCGGTTGAGCGACTCGATCTGGTTATCCAACTGCGATTCCTGCACCGTCAGCTGCTGAATTTTAAACGTCTGCGAGGTGGACAAACCAGATAGCCACATGGCCAGCGCTACCCCGCCGATGACCAAGGTAACGGCCAAGACTGCAACGCGGGTAAAAGCATTATTCTGCTTCGTCTGCTGTTGCACCCGCCGTCCGCGGAAGCTGACGACCTGCTTCGAGCCAAGCCGCTTCGCCCCGCGGTGCGGAACCCGGGTACGGCTAGGAGCCGTCCGCCGCGCCGTGTTCCCGGTAGCCCTAGTGGCGGTGCGCTCGCGCACAGCGGTAGGCGCTCCTGTGTCGATTCCGGTGGTGAAGTCTCGGCTGGCGCCCATGCTGCGAGTGGCCTCTCTGTCGCGGCTGTCCGTTATGTGCTGGTTTCGGCGTGGGATGGTGCTCATTTCTTGCCTCCCGGTGGTAAAAATTCTGGCGTGCCTTCAAGACGTTCAAGGGCACGCACGCGCACCGACGCGGCGCGGGAATTTTCTTCTACCTCCGCCGCGGATGCCTTTTCGGCTCCGCGGGTGACCGTGGCGAATTCCGGTGCGGTGCCCGGCAGGTCCATCGGCAAGCCAGCAGGCGTGGTGGACGTAGAAAGGTCCTTGAATGCTGCCTTTACGAGGCGGTCTTCTAAAGACTGGTAGCTCATAAAAACCGCGCGCGCCCCAATGGAAAGCGCACTGGTGATTACGGGAAGCACATTTTCAATGGCCTCCAACTCGCGGTTGACCTCTACCCGCAGCGCCTGGAACGTGCGCTTTGCCGGGTGTCCACCCGTGCGTCGCGTTGCCGCCGGGATGGTCGAGTAAAGAAGCTCCACCAGGCGGCCCGAGGTGCTAAACGGTTCCTTCTCGCGCTCCTTGAGCACGGCGGAGGCAATCTTTCCCGCGAAACGCTCGTCACCATAGGTCTTGAGAATCCGCGCCAAGTCCCCGTGCGAATACGTATTGAGCACATCAGCGGCGGTAAGTCCATGGCTCGGATCCATCCGCATATCCAGCGGTGCGTCCGTCTTATAGGCAAAGCCGCGCTCTGCCTGATCCAGCTGCATGGAAGAAACGCCCAAATCGAAGAGGGCTCCCGCAATACCGTGGGCGCGGGCAGCATCAAAGATATCGCCCTCGCCCTGGGCAATCGCGGTACCCAGCTCATCGAAGCGTGCATTGACCGCGCAAAAACGCGGGCTGAAGGGCTCTAGCCTCGCCGAAGCATTCTGCAATGCCTGCTCATCGCGGTCCACACCGATAACGCGTGCCTGCGGAAAGGTCTGGAGGAAGTACTCGCTGTGGCCGCCGGCACCTAAGGTGGCATCGACAAGCACAGCCTGCGAGCCCGCAGCCTCTACCCCGGGGCGCAGGAGCTCCGCCATGCGCTCGCGCATGACCGGCACATGGCCGTGGTTATCCGCCACATCGTAATTAAGGTTAGTTGTAGCCATGTCTCCCCGCGTCCCCCTTTCTGATTTCCGCTGTGCAGGACTTCCTATCGTGGAAAGCACGACGAGTGCATATAGGGCCCTGTCCGAGGCAGGTTTCTGATATCGGGGAAGTACACCAGAATCATCCGCCTCGGACAGAGTCCTTACACGCACTCGAGATGCGGGCGCTTACAGCAAGCCCGCAAGTACGTCATCGGCATCTGCTGCCGAATAAGCATCTTCAGTTTGCGATTGATACTCAGCCCACGCGGCTGCATCCCAAATTTCGAGGAAATCTACCGAGCCAACCACCACGCACTCTTTGGACAAACCCGCGTACTCACGGTGGCCTGCGGACAAGGTGATGCGACCATGCCCGTCGGGCCGCTGTTCGTCCGCACTTGCAGCCAAGTTACGAATGAAAGCGCGCGCTTCCGGATTGGTTCGAGAAACCGCCGCAGCCTTCCGTGCGCGTTCGGCGAACTCTTCGCGCGGGTACACGGCCAAAGAATGGTCCTGCCCCTTGGTAACCATCAGGCCACCGGCGAGCTCGTCGCGAAATTTTGCAGGAAGCGTTAAGCGCCCTTTGTCATCAAGTTTCGGAGTGTAGGTTCCGAGAAACATCCCGGCGTCCACCTTCCTCACTCGACAACTCCGGATTCCCTCACGTCAGAAGAGAGTTTTTCAACCCCATTCCTCCGCTGCGCCCCACTCTACCCCACTTTCCCCCACATGCCCCACTTAAATCGCCATATTCTCAGCAACACAAAAAGTATGCGCAGTTAAAAGGGTGTTTTTCCGGTGGGAAGAAATCCCGCGCCCCACCTTGACAACCCCGAAAATCCACCCCTTTAGCCCCACTTACAACATCAAGATCGCCCCACCTCATACATCACTTACAGCGCAATGCCTGCATATTGGACCTGCTACTGTCCTCTACCACCCACAATCCCCCACCGCGCCGCGGTTTTGGTCAGAAGGTGGGGCAAAGTGGGGAATTTTGGTAAGGCGTAAAAAATCCCCAGCCACCCTTCCTGGTGACTGGGGAAATGGAAAGTTCGCGGCTAGCTTTCTTCAAAGCGCCGACGGAAGTTTTCTTCCAGCTTGCTGCCTACCCCACTATTACGAGACGAGGCTGCCTTCTTTGACCGCCCATTGGTGGACTTTTTCTTTCCGCCACCAGCAGGCCGATCGCCCCGGAGCATCCACACGCCGGAAGCGAACATGACTAAGAACCCGGCGATGGACAACGCAATAAACCACAAGCTTTGCTGCGCCAAGGCCACGCCGCCAACAAGCATGCACAGACCAACCACGATGAGCGCAATCCCACGCAGCGTAACTGCGCCGCCGGAACCGCCGATCGAGGTAGATTCAGACACAGAAGCGCCAAATTTAGGATCGTCCGCTAATAACGATTCCTCTATTTCACGGAGCGTGCGTTGCTCCTGCTCAGAAAGAGACACTATTCCTCCAACTAGGGACTGGGCTTCGGCCGATATATCTTCTACCAATACTAACGTCCAGAGTAACCAGTATGTTCCCCAAAAGGTAGTTATTCCCCTCAACAGTGATTATGGCGCCGCTATGCTGCTGCTATGCCGCAAAGGATCCCAGAATCGTCTCGGCTTCACTCTCATCTAAAAATTGCGCCGCCTGCTGCATTAACCCGTAGACATATTCCTCATCCGGCGTTGCATCCAAGCCAGACGCCACCCGGGCACGGGTACGAGAGTAGGACTTAAAAGCCTCGGCCCACTGCTTTTCCTCGGCCCCCACCAAAGCCAAGCGGTCCCACGCGCTCGTTGGCAGACGCCGGCGGCGAGAGACCACCGATACAGCTACTCGCGCACCCGCCGTACGCAATGCGGACTGATAAGCCACCTCCAGCGCCTGGTCAAAGCGACCATCCGCCGCATATCCCCTCGCCCGATCCAGAAGCTCGCGAGCCTGGAAAAGAAAGTGGGCCCGCTTCGCGCCCTGCTTGCCAGCAAAGCGACCGGTAGAGCGGGACTGCGTTGCCGAAATAATCTGTGCCATTGTTTTTCTCCTGTACTGCGCTAATAACTAACCGTGTTCGATTGCCGCTCACTTTAAGCAGCCAACCGGACATCCACCCCCTAGTCTAGTTCACCTGTTCGAATTACTCAAGAGTTTTACCAGTCATAACTGCCTACAAATCGAACACAGTTCGAAATCCCTTAGGGCTCGATGGAATAACCCCGCCCCCACCCTTGTCCGCCGGTGGACATGCGTATCTGGTGTGATAGATACCGTGAGTTTCGAAATCCGCCGCTTAACCCCGCAAGAGTTCTCTATGCTGGCTCCCCAACTCGTGGAGATCTACATCGAGGCCATGGGATATGACCCGGTCACGTTTTCGCGCAGCGTGGACAATTGGCGGGCGGATTCCATGCGGCCCGGGTTTACAGCGCTTATTGCTGCGCATGACAACGGCGTCGTGGGAGTGGCCTATGGATTTTTGGGCTCACCAGATACTTGGTGGGATTCCGAGCTGCGCCGCGCCCTGCGCCGCAACGGCGGGCCAACTGAGTCCGAATGGGGCATGCTGCGCAGCTATTTTGAGGTGGCTGAAGTGCACGTGCTGCCGTCTTTTCAAGGCCACGGTTTAGGTAAGCAGCTACTCGAAGGGCTCTTATGGAATATCCCTGCCCGATTTGCCTTATTGTCAACGCCGGAAGCACCACAGGAAGCCAACGGGGCTTTTCGCCTCTACCGGTCTGTGGGCTTCTTTGATGTCGTGCGCCACCATCGCTACCCCGCGGATCCCCGACCCTTTGCCATTTTGGGAGTGGTCCTGCCGCTATAAACCTGTGTTATTTCTTCTCGGCCCAAGGCGGTATCGTGTGGAGGTGTGACTATGACGAATATTCCTGAGCTTGCGGATATCCCCGGCGCGGTGCGCGAAAAACTGGCCATCTTCTTGGACCAGCGCCGGGATCACGTGGCAGAAATCGGCGCCCCGGTCAGTACCGCTATGAGCTTTTTGGAATCATTCGTCCTCGATGGCGGGAAAAGGGTGCGCCCCATGTATGCGTGGGCGGGCTACCTCGCCGCCGGCCGTGGTTCGGAATCCCCAGAGGCGATGCTGCGCGCGGCATCCTCGCTGGAGTTCATCCAAGCCTGCGCGCTTATCCACGATGACATCATTGACGCGTCGAATACGAGGCGTGGGAAACCGACGGTGCATCGGGAAGCAGAGCGCCTTCACCGGGAATCCGATTTCTTAGGGGATCCGGAATTCTTTGGCACGTCCGTGGCCATCTTGGTGGGCGATTTTGCGCTGGTCTACGCCGAGGATATGTTTCAGGATTCTGGGCTCAGCCCAGAGGCTTTGCAGCGTGCGCGCGATCCCTGGCGGGGAATGCGCACCGAGGTCTTGGGCGGCCAATTGCTCGATATTTCCCTCGAGGCAGCCGGTTCGGAATCGGTGGCGCTGAGCAATTCCGTCAACCGCTATAAAACCGCCGCCTATACCATCGAACGGCCCCTGCATTTGGGCGCTGCCATCGCGGGGGCAAGCGATCAACTAATCTCGGCTTTCCGCGGCTATGGGCACGATATCGGCATCGCGTATCAGCTCCGCGATGACCAACTGGGGGTCTTTGGGGATCCCGAAATTACGGGCAAGCCCGCCGGCGACGATCTGCGAGAGGGCAAGCGCACGGAGCTTCTTGCCTTAGCGCTACAGCGCGCCGATGAACGCGACCCCAGCGCCGCCGCTACTCTGCGGAAATTCATCGGCCGCACCTCCGATACGCAGGACTTGCTGCGCCTGTCCCAAATCATTGCGGATTCCGGCGCCCCTGATGAGATTGAGCGCCGCATTACCGCGTTGACGGAATCCGGGTTGGCCCATCTGCGTGCGGCGAATGTGGATCCGCAGATCACCGAAACGCTAGAACACCTAGCCATTCAGGCGACGACGCGCCAAAAGTAGGTATCACCGTGGCCAAAACCTACTCCTTGCCAGTCCCCCGCGCACTCCCGCTGGGCCTCGTGGCCTCGTGCGTGCTCCTTTTCTCGTCTTTTTCTGGCGGCTCAACCCGCAACCGCGGCGGCGTGCTCGAAGCGCTCAATATCGGATTCTTATCGTATGGTCACGGGCGCAACCTCGGGTTGGTGCTGTATTGGGTGGGCATTTTCCTCCTCGCCGCCGCCTGGGTGCTTGCCGGGCGCATGATTATTCGCAAGCAGCTTAAACACCCGCGCCCGGAGGGAGGGGTACGCGAGTTACAACGCATCCTTATCGCATGGGTCACCCCACTGCTATTCGCCGGCCCTATGGCTTCCAGGGACGTGTATTCCTACCTCATGCAGGGCGCCATGGTCCGCGATGGATTCGACCCCTATACCGAGGGCGCCGCCGTCAACCCCGGGCCCTTCCTGCTCGAGGTCTCACAAGACTGGCGCAATACCACCACCCCGTATGGACCGCTGCACCTGTGGATTGGCAAAATCGTCACCACCGTCGTGGGCGATAATGTCACCGTCGGCATCATCATCTATAAGCTGCTTTCGCTATCAGGCTTTGTCCTTATTGCGTGGACGGTCCCGCGGATCGCCCGAAAGCTCGGCGCGGATCCGGCGGTCGCGCTGTGGATCGGCGTTGCCAACCCAGTCATCATCTTGCACCTTATCGGTGGCATGCACAATGAATCCCTCATGGTCGGCCTGGTGTCGTTGGGGCTTTTGGCCGCGCTGCACCAGCGCTTCCACGCCGCGCTGCTGCTAGTCGGCACGGCGGTGGCGATGAAGGCTACCGCGATTTTTGCCGCCCCCTTCATCGTCTGGCTGATGCTGCACCGCTACGCGCCCAAGGGTTCTACCGCGGCGCGCACCGCGGTGGTTTTCGTCTGCTCAGGGCTCATCGCTGCCGTGGAAATCATCGCGTCCGTGGCGCTTATCACCTGGGCCTCCGGCACCTCATGGGGCTGGCTATCCCAGGTCAGCGGCAATTCTAAGGTGATTAACCCCTTGGCGGGCCCGACATTGGCCGCGGACATCATCGTCCCGGCGGTCCACATTTTTGACCCGGAGGCATCCTATAACGCCATCCTGGGCGTCCTGCGCACAATCGCGATGGTGTGCATGCTCATCGGGTTGGTCATCGTGTGGTGGCTAAGCCGGCACACGGCCCGCGATGCCATTATGGGCACCGCGGCGGCCTACCAGGTTGCCTTCGTCTTCAACTCGGTGACCCTGCCGTGGTACTACGCCTCCATCTTCACGCTCATGGGCACCTTCCGCCCGCCGTTGTGGCTGCTGAAGTTTACCTCCGGCGTAGCGCTATTTATCAGCTTGAGCTTTTCCGGCGACGGCAACCACCAGCTCTATAACTGGTTCTGGGTCATTGGCCTCATCGTTGTGTCCTGGTCCGCAACGCAATGGATGTTCGATGGCGTGAGCCAAAAAGGCCCTCAACTCCCCAAGCGCTGGGTTAAAAAGCAGACGCCTGCGCCCGCCGAATAACCTCGCGCGCCAGGTGCCCGTGCAGGGCGTCGATGGGCCGGCCAGGCAGGGAGTCATCTGCGGTAAATAGGTGGCGCAGGATCTCTTCGTCGTCATAGCCGCCATCGGTAAGCACGGTGATAACGCCCGTGACGTGCTTGGCAATGCTCCCCTTGTCATTGAAGAATGCCAGCGGCACGCGCTTGCCTTCGGGCGAGTCCCAGACAATGAATTTGCGGTCCTGGAGCAAGTCATAGGCGCGGGTGATGGGAAGGCCCAGCTTGTCTGCCACCTGCTGCATGCTGAGCAGCTCTTCGCCGGCCAATAAGGAATTCAGGGAGTTTTCTGCGTTAGTCACGCCACCTACTTTAACGCGACCTAGGGGATCGGCCATACTGGGAGGTATGACTAGGTTGGAAATTGGTGACGTGTTGGAAGACCGTTACCGCATCGATCGCCCCATCGCCCGCGGCGGTATGTCTACCGTCTATCGCTGCGTGGATATGCGCTTGGGCCGCCAAGTGGCCGCAAAGGTCATGGATGAGCGCTATGACGATGACCCGATTTTTATCAAGCGCTTTTCCCGCGAGGCCCGCGCGATGGCGCGGTTGCAGCACCCCAACCTCGTGGCCATTCATGATTTTTCCGCTGACGGCGAGCCCATTTACCTCATCATGGAGCTCATCGATGGCGGCACCTTGCGCGAGCTGCTTGCCGAAGGCGGCCCCCTTACCGTCCCTGCCGCTTTATCGACGCTGCGCAGCGTGCTCCAGGGCTTGACCGAGGTGCACTCCACGGGGCTTATCCACCGCGATATTAAGCCCGATAACGTGCTCATTACCTCTCATCACCGGGTGAAATTGGGCGATTTCGGCTTGGTACGTGCGACGAATGCGCAAGCCACCTCAAATATGATCGTCGGCACCGTCTCGTACTTGGCACCGGAACAGGTCACCGGCGAGGATATAACCCCCGCTACCGACGTGTATTCGGCCGGCATCGTGCTCTTTGAGCTCCTGACCGGAACCGTGCCATTTTCCGGGGATACTCCGATCGCGCACGCCACCGCGCGCCTCTACGATGATGTTCCCGCCCCATCCACGCGCGCTGAGGGCGTGCCCAAGCTTGTCGATGCCCTCGTGGCCACCGCCACCGCCCGCGATCCCCGCGAGCGCTTTGCCGATGCCGGGGAGTTTTTGGATGCCATCGAGGATATTTGCCGGGAATTGGATCTGCCCACGGTGACCATCCCGGTTCCCCGCAATGCGGCCGCCGCGCGCACCGCACAAACGCCGACGGATTATTCCGGCATCGGCGCTACGGATGTATTTGAGCCCACGCGGACCATCCCGCAAGGCGCTACCGAGCATTTAGACGGCGGGCCCACCGAGGTCATTCCCCCTGAGCCCGAGCCGGATCCGCCGCAGCCAGACTTTGAAACGCGCCTCGATGTCCCCCAAGCGCCCGTCGACGATTCCCCCGAGCCGCCGCTGGCACCTGCTCCAGCACCGTCCCCGGCCCCGGCTCCTGTCCCCGACCCAGCACCCGCTGCGGGCGTGGGAGCAGCAGCGCAGTCTGCTGCGCAGCCGCCGGCACAGGCGGCAGAAGAAGAACCCGCCGAGCGGCCCCTGACCAATCGCCATCCCGCCTCACTGCTGGTTTTTCTCCTCGCAGTGGCGGTGGCAACCGGCGCGGTCGCTATCAGCGGGTGGTGGTTTGGTTCCTCCTATTACGAAGGAACCCCGTCCCTCTGGGTCTAGGTGGCGCCCTAGTTCCGCAGCATCTCCGCGATGAGGAACGAGAGCTCGAGGGACTGCTGCGTATTCAGGCGCGGATCCACGGCGGATTCATAGCGGCCCGGCAGGTCCAGATCGGTGATGTCCTCGGCTCCACCCAAGCATTCCGTCACGTCTTCCCCAGTGAACTCGAGGTGCACGCCGCCCGGGTGGGTGCCCAAATCGCGGTGTACCTCGAAGAAGCCTTGCACCTCGTCGACGATCTTGTCGAAGTGGCGGGTCTTGTACCCGTTGGACGAGGTAAAGGTATTGCCGTGCATGGGGTCGGACTGCCAGACCACGGTGTGCCCAGAATCTTCGACGGCCTTGATGATGGGGGGCAAGACGCTGCGAACCTTGTCGTGACCCATGCGGGAGATGATGGTCAAGCGGCCGGGCTCGCGGTTGGGATCTAGCTTTTCGGCGTATTCCACGGCCTGCTCAGGCGTGGCGCCAGGCCCGAGCTTGATGCCCACCGGGTTGCCGATCATCGCGGCGAAATTAACGTGGAAGTCATCCAGCCCACGGGTGCGCTCACCAATCCACACCTGGTGCGCAGAGAGGTCATAGAGCTTGGTATCGCCATTATCGTCTTGGCCCAAGCGCAGCATGGAACGCTCATAATCCTTGAGCAGCGCCTCGTGCGAGCAGTAAATATCCGCCGAGTGCAGGGTGGAATCCTGCACGCCGCACGCATTCATGAACTTCAAGCCATTTTCAATTTCGCGGGCCAAGTCCTGGTAGCGGGCACCCGCGCGCGATTTGCGGACGAACTCGCGGTTCCATTCATGCAGGCGGTAGAGATCCGCGGTGCCGGAGGAGGTCAGCGAGCGCACCAAGTTCATGGCGGCAGAAGAGTTAGCGTAAGCACGGATCATGCGGGCAGGATCGTGGCGGCGATCCTCATCGGTGGGGTCCACGCCATTGACGATGTCCCCGCGGTAATTTAATAGGCCATTCGCATCCGTATCCGAGGAACGCGGCTTGGCATACTGCCCAGCAATGCGCCCCAGCTTCACCACTGGAACAGACGCGCCATAGGTCAAAACGACGGCCATCTGCAGCAGGGTCTTAACGTTGCCGCGAATATGCGGTTCGGTATTTGATTCAAAGGTCTCGGCGCAATCGCCGCCTTGCAGGAGGAAGGCGTTGCCTAGTGCGACATCGGCAAGCTGCCGCTTCAGCTTCTCAATCTCGGGGGCAACCACGATGGGCGGTACCGACTCAAGAATCTTGCGCACGTTATCGGCTTGGGTGGGATCCCAACTGGGCTGCTGCTTTGCGTCACGCTTGATGACGTCCTGGAAGACCTCCTCGATACCCTCAGGCAAGGGCGGAAGATCAGGCAGAACACTTTGGGGAATATCTACTGTCCAACTCACTCTTCCATTTAACCATTTAATGCCTGTCGCTTGGTAGTTAACTGCTAGAAATTGATTCTATTACCCTTGGACAAGGGCAAGACCTCGGTGCAGGCGCGGAATTTGGCGAGGTTATGGCGGGCATCGACAAGCGCATCATGATTACCCTTAGGCACGGCCGGCAAGCTAGGACGCCCGGCGAACTCCCACAGCTGCTTTAGCTCGCGGGTATAGCGCGGCAGGCGCTTGGGCAAGCTCGCCATATCGCCCCACAGCTGCGCCAATACCACATGGTCATACGCGCCGACCCACGCCCACAATTCAATGGGCGTAGAGCTGCGCGTTAAAAACTCCAGGATTTCCGTGCGGATGGTGCTCGCCGGCTTCCATGCGGAATCCTGGGGACTGGGTAGTTTGGCCAAGACGTTTTCCTTGACCCAAGAGTTGGCCTTGGACGGGTCAAAGTCCGTGGATACGGCATAATATTCACTTCCGTTCTCACCGACGATGCCGATGGAGACCAATTCAATGGTCTTGCCATCCTCGATAAATTCGGTGTCATAGAAGTAACGCACGTTGTACAAGCCTAGCGCTGCGGCGACGGGCGCGGGAAATTGGCCCCACGATCGCGCCGCTGTAAAATTTTGCAGGTGAGCCGAACCGATAATAAATCCCTGTGGACCACCGCCCTTCCCCTAATCCTGTCAGCGCTTGCCGCCCTGTGGTGGATTATCGATATTCCTGCCTTATTCGCCGGTGATTTTCGCGCCTTTTACCACATTGACCTCGATGTGTACCGCGAAGGCGGGGCCGGATTCGGCAGCGACCTTTATAATCGCGACTATTTCGTAGGCACCGACCGCAACGTCTCTCTCCCCTTTACCTACCCACCGTTTGCGGCCCTGCTCTTCGCCCCGCTCCAGTGGATTCCCCTCACCGCTGCCGCCGTGGTGATCACGGTCCTCTCCGTGCTCGCCTTGTGGGTCTGTATTGCGCTGGTATTGCGCACCCTCAACTGCCAACAATGGGCGGCCTGGGGGCTTTTTGCCGCCATGCTGGCCGAGCCAATTACGCAGACCTTTAGCTTCGGCCAGATCAATATCCTGCTCACCGCACTCGTGGTCATTGATTTACTGTGGGTGAAAAAGGCCCGCGGCATCCTGACCGGCATCGCCATCGCCATCAAGCTCACCCCGGCGGTCTTTTTGGCTGTCTTCTTCGTCCGCCGCGAGTGGAAGGCCTTCTTTACCACCCTGGGTTCTTTCGTGGCCGCCGGCCTTATCGCCTTTGCCGCCAATTCGCATAGCTCGATTGAGTATTGGACCTCTACCCTACGCGATTCCGAGCGCATCGGTGGCCTAGCCTATAGCGCCAACCAATCCTTGCGCGGGCTATTTACCCGCTTAAGCCCCGATAACGCAGAAACCCTGTGGCTCGTTGGCGTCTTCGTCGTCATCGCGATCGTCTGGTTTGCCATGGAACGCCTGTCCCGCGGTAACCAGGTTGTGCTCATGCTGCTGGCGGCCTCCGTATCGCTGCTGTGCTCCCCCGTATCGTGGTCGCACCACTTTACCTGGCTGGTATTAGCGGGCATCTACCTGGTGGCCAGCCGCCGCTGGGTCCTCGCCGGGCTCACCTGGCTGGCGCTTTTCGCCCGCGGCCACTGGCAGGTTCCGCATACCGAGGACCAGGAGTTGGATTGGACGTGGTGGCAGCACATCGTTGGCAATGACTACGTCATCATCACCGTGTTGTTGGTTGTTTGTTCGCTACCATTGGCTCTACGGCGGGGCGGCGTCGATCGATCCGCGGCGGAACCAGCGTCCAGCCAAGGATAGGAACCTTTCCCAGCGCCCACAGCGCCAGGGAGGAAATGGCCGTAAAGATAAAGCACATGGCGATCCAGAACCACGTGTTTTCCAGCGGCCACGACCCAGCCAAAGAGATGACATAGTCATGATGCGCCATGTAGTACCCATAGCCCACGGTCAGGCCGATGGGGTGCGAGAGGTAAATCGGCAGCGTGTGCCGGCCGACGAACTTCACGCCTTCTGCAATCCACGGAATGTGGCTAATGAGCACGGCCCCAACGATTCCCGCGGGCACCTCTAGCACCTGTTCCGCGAAGCGCACTAACAGGTTGATATCTCCCCATTCCAAAAAGTCCGCGCCCAATAGGGGCCAGTTAAAAGCAATGTCTTCTTCGTTGCCGTCCCACGCGTGGCGCAATGCCAGGCCAACACAGTACGTGCCGATGGCCGCGGCATATGCCCCAACGCTGCGCGCCGTCCACGAGCCGTGGAATACCTCTTCTGCCGCGGCGGCAAAACGGGTAATCGGTTCCCGCAGGTAGGCTGCACCGACGAAGATGGGCAGGAACATGATGGCCTTGCTAATAAACTGAAACTGTTCCTGCCATGCAATAAAAATAACGGGGGTAAAGCTCAGCCCGATGCCCGCCCACGCAGGCAATTTGCGCACGCACCACAGAAATAGGTTGAACAAAATGAGCGCATGGATAAACCACGCCATGGTATGGCCGAGCAAGAGGTTATACACCATGTCGGTCATGCCCCAGGAAGAGTCACCGAAAACCCACTGGTACTCCAGCTGTTTGGTCAAGTGCTCTACGGACATCCACACCAGATAAGGGATGAGGAAGAACCAGAGGCGGCGGGTGAATAACTCCGCGAAATTGTAACGAAAGACTTTATAAGAGAAGTAGCCGGAGACCAGAAAGAACAGGGGAAGGCGCAGGGGATCGAGAAAGGTATTGAGAGTTGCAAGCCACGTTTGTTCGGCTCCTGGCACCTTCAGCGTGATGTGTAGGAGCACCACGCCGATGATAGAAATTCCTTTTGCGGTATCCGGCCACGCTAAGCGGGCCTGAGGAATTGTAATTACCTCCCTTTAATCTCCGCACCGGCGGGGTACCCGTGGCCGGCCTTTAATGATTCCTTCACATCAGCCGCATAGACATCCACATAGGGATTGCCGGAGAGCTCGGCTAAGGTCTTCATGACCATATCCGTAAAAGCACGGATGGTCTCGTGCTCCTGTGGATCCATGCCGTGTTCGCGCGCCCAATCGTGCGGGTAGATGGGGTCTCCCACGCGCACGCCCACCTTGGCGGGGCGGACAATCCACGATCCGATCGGGTTGGCCTTGCGGGAATTGATCATGGCGATGGGATAGACCGGCTGATTGGTCTCCATCGCGATGCGCCCCATTCCGGTACGACCCTTATACACACGCCCATCTGGGGAACGTGTGCCCTCTGGATAGATGCCAAAGAGATCATCGCGCCCCAAAATCTTCCGTGCGGTTTCGAGCATGGCTTGGCTGGCTGATTCATGGTCGCGCTCAATGGGGACCTGCCCGACGGAGCTAAAGAACCACTTCTGCATGCCGCCCACGAGCCCAGGGGTGGTGAAGTACTCGGCCTTGGCCAAGAACGTAATTTGGCGCGGGCACAGCAAGGGGAAGAAGAAGGAATCCATCACCGCTTGGTGGTTGGATGCCAAAATCGCGGGGCCCTCAGCAGGGATTTTTTCCATTCCTTCTGACCAAGGGCGGTTCCATACACGCAGGGCGGGACCGAAAAAGATATGCTTAAACGCCCAGTACCACTTGTTTTTCATCTCCAGCTCGTCCTTCGCTCGTTCTAGTGGCCGCGGCGGGCCAAGTCAGCTACGCCAATCATACCTGCTGCCGAGCCCAATTCCGCGGTTGCAACGCGAGCAAGGGGGCGATGCCCAGCGCCGACTATATCCCGGCCCATGGCAGCGGTGGCTTCCTCTAAGTACATATCCGCATCTTGGGACACGCCGCCGCCAATGACAATGAGCTCCGGATCGAGCACATCGGCGACGATGGATAGGCCTTGGCCCAACCACTGACCGAAGTTCTCCATTACCGCAATGCCGAGTGGGTCTCCCCCACGGGCCGCGCGTGCGACCTGCTCGCCGGTGGGGTAAGGCGGCAAGGTGGTCTCATAGTCTGGCCGCAGCTCTCGCGCGGTATCCGGCAGCGCCGTGCCAGAGGCGTAGCGCTCTAGGCATCCTCGCTTGCCGCACGAGCACTGCCTGCCATTCGGCACCACCACGATATGGCCGAATTCCGGGGCCGTTCCAAACGCGCCGCGGTAGATGGTGTCATGGGTCATCAAGGTCGCGCCGATGCCGGTGCCGACGGCAAAAAATACCCAATCCTTCGCGCCGCGCCCTGCGCCAAAGCGCCATTCACCCCAAGCAGCGGAGTTGGCATCGTGCTCCAGCCGGACGTGCAGCCCCAAGCGCTCCGCGAGGTTTCTCCGGACGGGCGCATTCCGCCACGGCAGGTGCGGGGCGAAGCGGACGGTTTCGCACTCTGGGTCCAAAAATCCCGCCACGGCAAGGCCCACCGCGCCCACGGGATAGTCCGCGCGCAGCTCTTCGACAATCGCTACCAGGTCATCGTCAAGCTGGCGCGGATCCCCCGACGTTGGCATGGTGCGACTCGCAAGGATTTCCCCGTCTCGAGTGATTACTCCACCGCGCACATTGGTGCCACCGACATCGAAGCCGATAGTAAGATCGGCGGAGTTGTTTTCAAGCATGGATATCAGAATATACCGACAACCGGGCCAGGGTCACATCAAGCCATAAGCTTTCTCAGCCGCTGCCCCATGATCTCCCAGCTCCAGTGCTGTTCAACATGTCCGCGCCCCGCCTGCCCCATACGATCACGCAGTTCTGGCGAGCGCAAGAGCGCCTTCAAGGCCTCCACGAGCTCATCGACGGACGCGCCCTTGACGACGATCCCCGTCTCCCCCGTAATGGTCTCCGGTGCTCCCCCAGAATCACCGGCAACGACCGGCAGCCCGCAGGCTTGTGCTTCCAGATAGACGATGCCCAGGCCTTCCACGTCCAAGCCGCCGCCCCGGGTGCGGGCCGGCATGGCAAAAACATCGGCGGCGTGGAGGGCGGTCTCAATGCTGGGGGCCGGCTGAATCACCGCATCGGGGCAGTATATCTCTGCCAATTCTTGCAGTACGTCGTGGTAGCGCCCGCGACCAATCAACATTAGCTGCGCATTGGGGAATTCTTCCCTGATCTGTGGCATCGCCCGCAATAATTGGTCTTGCCCCTTGCGCGGGACCAACCGGGAAATGCAGACGATGGTTGGCCCATTTACCCCAAACTCCGCCTTTGCCGCAGCGCGCTGGGCAGGGGTTGCGGGGGAAAGTGAATCTAGGCTGACGCCGGAAGGCAGGTGCGCCCACTCGGGGCGCGGGCCAAACGCTCCACGCAGGCGACGCTGAGTGTAGTCCGAAATATAGGTAATGACATCGGCGTTATTGCCAATCAACCGCAGGCACTGGCGGGCCAGCGGAACCATGGACCAGCCCACCTCGTGGCCATGCGTGGTCGCCACCACGCGGCGCGCCCCCGCCTGTCGCGCGGCCCTGCCCATCAGCGCCAGTGGTGCGGCCGCGCCGAACCATACGACGTCAATGGATTCTTGCCGGATGATCTCCTGCATGCGGCGCATGGTTGCCGGGGTGGGCAGCATCACGCGATGTGGCCACCGAATGACTTTGTAGGCGACGGAGGCGTCATAGTCCTCCGGCGGCTCTTGGGTCGAAGCGAATACTACGACATCGTCTGGGTTGAGCGCTTCTAGGTAGTCCCGCAGGTAGGACTGGATTCCTCCGACTTTGGGAGGAAAGTCATTCGTTACCAGCAGTATGCGGGACACTTAGAACCGTGCAGTCCCCGAAATAGGCATCGAGTTAAGCGGCACGACCTGAACCGGCACACCATAGGTCGAGGCGTGTACAACCTGGCCGTTGCCAATGTACATTCCGACGTGGGTAACTCCTGGGTAGTAGCCCACGATATCGCCAGGCTGCAACTGGTCAACCGGCACGGACGTGCCACCAGCGATTTGCGCCTGCGAGGTGCGCGGAATGGTCTTACCAATCTGCTGGTAGGCCCAGTACATCAGGCCGGAGCAGTCGAACTGATTCGGGCCGGCAGAGCCCCAACCATAGGGCGAGCCCAGCTTGGACAGAGCCGCAGAGCTAGCACCATCGGCGATCTCACCCAAGTCGATGTCCAGCTTATCCGTGCCGCCGAATTGTCCCTCCCAGGCTTCACGCTGCTCATCGCTGAGCGCATCCACCTGCGCCTCGATATCGGCCTGCTGCTCTTCCAGCGCCTCCTTTTGCTTTACCAGCTCATCGCGCTGCTTTTCGAGATCCTTCTTTTCCTTTCGGACCTTTTTCGCAGCCTCAGCGGCTTCCTGCTGAACCGCTTCGGCCGTCGAGGCGGCATCAGCCTTGGCATCGAGGGTGCGCTGCGCCTTGCGCGAGAGCGCGCCCAAGTAGCCCATGCGCTCTACGGCGTCTGCGGGGTCTTCTGCTGCCAAAGCGCCCGAGACGGCAGAACGGGAGTCGCCGCGGTAGCGAGACTGTGCCAGATCGTCCACGCGGCCTTGCTGCGTGAAGACATCGCCCTGCGCGTCGTGTACGCGTTCCTGGGCCTTGGCGGCGCCTTCCTCCGCCTGAGCGACCTCTTCTTCCTTGGCCGCGAGCTTATCTTCTAGCTCTTTGACTTCCTCGTTCTTAGCAGAGACCTTGCGGGCGACCTCGCCGACGCGATCCACCAGATCGTCAACATTTTCAGTGGCAGATTCTTGGTTCGGTTCCGCCTCTTGCGCGATAACTTGCGGGAGACCAGAAAGAGTAGTGACAGCGAGGACTGCAGTTAGTGCAGCGGCTGGGAGCACACGTTTAGACACGAGAAGACCTTCAACTCAAAATTTTCAAAAATCGAATTTACTATAGCGGGTTTTGGCCGCTGTTGCACAACAAAACCCTTCCCTTTGCAAAGGGAAGGGCATGTCATTTCACTGCCAATTAGAAACGCACAGCGTTGTGGATCGGCATGTAGTTCAAGTCGCGCTCCTGCACAGGGGTGCCGGAGTTGAGCGCGTCAATGATGGTGCCGTTGCCGGTGTAGATACCGACGTGGGAAGCGCCACCGTAGTAGGAAATGATGTCACCAGGCTGCAGTTGGTCCAAGGAAACCGGGGTACCGCCAGCGGCCTGAGCCTGGGAGGTGCGCGGAATCTGAACGCCAGCCTGGGAGTATGCCCAGCTAGTCAGGCCGGAGCAGTCGAATGCGCTCGGGCCGGCAGCGCCGTAAACGTACGGCGAGCCAAGGACGGAGCGTGCAGCTTCCAGAGCCTTCTGGCCAACGGTGGACGGTGCCGGAGCAGCCTGCTGCTCAGCAGCAGCAACGAAGTTGTCGCCACCCTGGTTGGAAACCTGACCCAAGGACGGGACGTACTTGTCAATGTTCGGTACCTGGTCAATGTTCGGAACGTTTTCCAGACCGGCAACCTCGAAACGGTAGTCGGTATTAGGAACAACGACCTCAGCAGCCTGAGCGACGCCTGGGGCGGCGACAGCTGCGGTTGCAGCGATAGCTGCAGTAGATGCGATACGACGGGTATTTACAGTGCCCTGACGACGGTGCTTTGCCACGAGAAAAACTCCAAATCTTCCTACGCGTCTACTTTCCCTTGTAGAAAAGCTCTGACCCTGGGGCCTAGTGTTCATTGGAGGGCCGTTCCTTTAGGCCTTCCTCCACTCGGCCCCTCACTAGGAGGAGCCAGATGCGACGCTATAAATTTTCATTTCGTATTGAGCACCTTTTCGGGCGGTAACTCAATGTCTCGAATAGGTTACGAAATCATCACAATCAATGTCCATTCACTGCCCCGGATCTAGCTTTGTTACACGTTCGTTATCTTATTTTGACCAAGCCGAGACAAACCCGGCATATCGAAGATTCAATAAAGCTATTACTGATTTTTAAGGGCCCTACACTGGGACAATAGCCAAGGCTTACCCCGCCTCCGGCAGTTAGCTCTTCCACGAACGAGGGCTTCAACAAGGTCAAAAATTATTATTTGTGACTTTCAACACACACTATGCGTAACAATCACTTTCGTACCATCAGCCTCGTCCTTTAACGCCTTCCGATCGCGTAAAACCGGCCGCCCTATCCAGCGTTATCCCTCCGAATTCTACTGAGCCCGCGAGCCAATTGCGCGCTGACCCCAAGGGGCCACCCCGTGGCTTGTTGCCAAGCACTGGGGCCGGTTCGGTAACGCCGCTTCCACTACCCACCGGGCGAGTAAGGATTGGTCCAGCCCAGTCCCCCGCTTGTACGGCGTCAGTCCCCATAAAAAGGCCTTGGTCCGCCTAGTCTCTGCAGCGGCCGGCAATGCTTGCTTAAAGGCCTAGCCCGAACGAAAACCTCACTGCTGGATCTAAGGGCGGAGAATAACGCCTATATCTCGCGCCTCGAGGAACGCTCTCGTTGTTGGATTGGGTGATTCCCAATCCAAATGTCTGTACAAAGCACAGCGCCCTGAATTTAACCCAGGCGAAATGGCGAAGCCGATACAAACGTGGATCCTGCGACTGCTCTTGGAGACGATACACTCGAAGAGTTTTAGCATTAGTGGAAAGCTGCGACGACGGCCCCAGATGAGGCTCACGCTTCTAGTGGTGATGACTACAGCAGAAAAGCTGCAATTAAGAACTGTGCTAACTGTGTCCAAGAAAGTGGAGCAAAGGGAAAAGAACATATTAGGGCTGGAGGGTGTGCAATAGCTATTCCGAAGCCCTGTAGACCACGCTTAAAGACAAATACCGACTATGGGGCTCGCTCAAAGGCCCATACGCGGAAATCATCCATCCCAGGTTCAGTGGCAAAAGCATGCTCCTAGGACGGCTACCCTACTGCTAACTAACAGGGCTGGCGCTATTCCCTACCGCTAGACAAGGCGTTTCCGCGTGAGCCGGCGTTTGTCGGTACTTCCATTCCTGTATACGGAGGGCGACGAGCTTCTTACTGCCTCGGTAGACCGCTGGCGTGTGCGAGGCGCTCTGCTAAGACTTAGGCAATTATTCGATTTTCGCCTAAAAGAGACGGTCCCAGGTTGCCTGTATTATGTGCCGACTCCTCACTCAATAGCCCAGCAAAAGTAACCCGGGACTCCTTAAGAAAGCAACGGTCCCAAAACTGAAACGAGCCCGCTTACCACCAGGTATTGGTGGCTTAGCGGGCTCGTTTAGTGAGCGTGTATCGAGCTAACCCAAGGAAAGGTTAGATGCGACCGTTTTCCTCGTCATCACGGCGGTTGGCCTCGTTGAGGCGGCGGAACATCTCCGCTTCCTCTTCGTGGTTCTCCTCGTGAATCTCGTGAACGCGGCGCATGAGTTCCGGATCGTCCGGGCTGAAGGTGCCCTGAATCTCGGAGTCAGCGTAACCGAGGTGGTTAAGTTGCTTCGGCACCTGAGCGCCTGCGTACTCAAGCGGTACTGCGTGGCCGTGCTCATCAACCGGGCCGAGGGGCTGGTGAACCTCAATGAAGGCACCGTTAGGCAGCTGCTTGATGACACCGGTAGCGATACCGTGCTCGAGCACCTCGCGGTCAGAGCGCTGGAGACCAACGCAAATGCGGTAGGTCATGAAGTAAGCAATCGGCGGCAGGACAATCAGGCCGATGCGTCCGACCCAGGTCATCGCATTCAACGAAATCTGGAAGAAGTGCGCAACGTGGTCGTTACCACCGGAGAGAGTAACCAGGAGGAAGAACACGATTGCTGCGGCACCGATCGCGGAACGCGTAGGAACGTCACGTGGACGCTGCAGAAGGTTGTGGTGCGCATCGTCACCAGTGAACTTCTTCTCCAGGAACGGGTAGGTGATAAGCAGTACAACCATCAGGCCACACAACAGCGCAACCCAGAAGGCGGAAGGAATCGTGTAGTTACCCAGGTACAGCTCCCAAGCGGGCATGACACGCGCCACACCGTCAGTCCAGAGCATGTAGATATCGGGCTGGGAACCCGCAGACACCTGTGACGGGTTGTACGGACCAAGCAGCCAGATGGCGTTGATGGTCAGCACACCGGACATCAAAGCCAGCACGCCAGCGACCATCATGCCCATACCAATCGCCTTGGTGGCGAAGACCGGCATAATACGGACGCCAACCACGTTGTTCTCTGCGCGACCCGGTCCAGGGAACTGGGTGTGCTTCTGGAACCACACCATGATCAGGTGGGCCGCGATGAGGCCCAGGATGATGCCAGGGATGACCAGAACGTGCAGGATGTAGAAGCGGTCCAGCATCAAGTCGGACGGGAAGTCGCCGTTGAAGATGGCCCAGTGCAGCCAGGTACCAATGATCGGCAGACCCAGGATGATGGCGGACATAATGCGCAGACCAACACCGGAAAGCAGGTCGTCCGGCAGGGAGTAACCGAGGAAGCCCTCGATCATGCCCAACAGGATAAGGGTGCAACCAATAATCCAGTTAGCTTCGCGGGGACGACGGAATGCACCGGTGAAGAAGATGCGCAGCATGTGCGCAACCATCGACATCATGAACAGCAGTGCTGCCCAGTGGTGCATCTGGCGAACGAAGAGGCCACCACGGACCTCGAAGGAAATATCGAGTGCGGTTGCATAGGCGCGCGACATCTCAACGCCGTTCAGCGGTGCGTAGGTGCCGTCGTAGATGACCTTCGTAATGGAAGGGTCAAAGAATAGCGCCAGGTATGTACCGGTTAGTAGAAGAATGATGAAGCTGTACAGCGCCATCTCACCGAGCATGAAGGACCAGTGGGTCGGAAAGACCTTGTTCAGCTGCGTCCTTAGCACGCCGGCGGCGCTGTAGCGCTCGTCCATGTTGTTGCCCATTTGGGCGAGTTTATTGCTCATTATGACTTACGCTCCCAGAATGCCGGACCGACAGGCTCAATGAAGTTGCCTTCTGCAACAAGGTAGCCCTCATCGTCCACCGTGATGGGCAGCTGTGGCAGAGCACGGGCGGCCGGGCCGAAGACCGGCTTACCGTAGTGCAATGCGTCGAACTGCGACTGGTGGCAGGGGCACAGGATTCGGTTGGTCTGTGCCTCGTACAACGACGTTGGGCAACCAATGTGAGTACAAATCTTGGAGTAGGCGTAGTAATCGCCGTGGTGGAAGTTTTCCTGACCCTCACGTTCGATCGCCTTCTGCGCATCGGAGTGGCGCAGACGAATCAACATCACCGCGTTGCGGTTGCCGTGGATGGAGTGCATGTGGTGCTCGTATACGTCGCGCTTAGCGTCGTACTGGTCACCGTCGTTGACGTCTTCTTCCGCAAGCGGGAAGACGGTTTCCATGCCGCCGGCAGCCAAGTCCTCGGGGCGAACGCGCACCAGGCGGGTAACGCCTTCGGTGGTGTAGTGTTCGCCGGACTCGCCGGAGTGCTTCTCAGCGATGGTGCCGGTGTCACGAGCGAGGTAAAGCTTGACGCCCTTTTCGTGCATCGTCCAGCCGGAGGTCCACAGCGTGCCGTCACCGGCGTAGTTCAGCTCGTGGCGAACCTTCCATGGATTGCGGATTGCGCCGCCAAGCGGTGCGATAACCGTCAGGCCGAAGAGAACGCCTGCACCACCGAGCAGACCTTGGATGGTCTTGCGGCGGCCGAGAGTGGAGGTCTTCCAAGAATCGTTCAAGAGAGCGGTAAGAGTACGGCGGTCAACTTCTTCGGAAGGACCATCGTGGCGACGTTGCACGGAGATTTCTTCCGGCAGGATCTTCTTCACGTACTGAACGATGGCGAAGCCGAGTCCAAAAATGGACAATGCAGCGGTAATACCAAGCAGCGGGGTGTAGAGAGTGTGCCAGACAAGGCCGTCCTCCCCTAGCTGCTTGTACTGCCAAGGCCAGAAGAGGTAGACGCCCAAGAAAGCCAATCCGCCGATAACGGAGAGTGCGAGCCAAATGGCGACATTGCGACCCGCGCGCTTTTCCGCGGGGTCACCTTCAACCGGGAAACGCTCCTTGCGGAACGCTACGGTGACATCATCGAGCTCGGTACCAAGTGCAGCAAGTTCATCATTGCTCATCTTATCGAGCTCTGCGTCAGTGTAATTCTTTTTCACATTGCTCATGAGCGCGATCCAATCCACATAGCAGCGGCGCACAGTGCGCTGATACCAATAATCCACATTGCCAGGCCTTCAGCCACTGGGCCGAGACCGCCAAGGTCCCAACCGGCAGGAGACGGAGTCTCTTCTGCAGACTTCAAGTAGGCGATGATGTCCTTCTTTTCATCTGCAGTCAGCTGACGGTCAGAGAACTTTGGCATGTTCTGCGGACCGGTCAACATTGCCTGGTAGATTTCCTGCTCGTTAGCAGGTGCCAGCTCCGGGGCGTACTTACCGGAGGACAGCGCGCCACCCTGACCGGTGAAGTTGTGGCAGGATGCGCAGTTCATGCGGAAAAGCTCAGAGCCCTTGGCAACGTCTTCGGCCTGAATTTGGCCGTTGTAGTTGGCGCCGCGAAGGGATTCTTGGGCGATGCTTCCATCGTCGTTGTAGACAATGTCTGCGCCGCCACCGTTAGCAGCGACATAAGCGGCCAGCGCCAAGGTCTGCTGCTCGGTGTAACGAGGAGCCTTGCGCTCTGCCTGTGCGTCGTTGGACATCATCGGCATGCGGCCGGAGTGAACCTGGAAGTACACAGAGCCGGCGCCGATACCTACGAGAGAGGGGCCACGGCCTTCGATGCCCTGCAGATTGGCACCGTGGCAGGTGATACAAGCGGTGTCGTAGATGTCCTTACCCTCTTGCACGAGGGCTTGATCATCTTTTTCCGCCGTAGCGACCTGAGCGTCAGGCGTCAAGGCAGAGGCCAAGATGCCAGCGCCGGTCAAACCGATGGCCAAAGCAAAGCCACCTGCAAGGGTACGCTTCGCCTTGCGGCGACGGCGGGTCTTCTTAGCCGAGGCAGTGGTCTGCTCCACTGCCGCGGACTGCGAATTGTTATCCATCATTTTCCTTTAGATAACTCGAACACGGGAGGACTGTTTTGGGGAGAGGGTCGCCGACACTACTGAATCAAGTAGATAACGGTGAACACACCGATCCACACAACGTCAACGAAGTGCCAGTAGTAGGACACTGCCATCGCGGCGGTGGCCTGTGCCGGCGTGAATTTAGACTTAGCGATACGCGCCAGGATGATTGCAAAGGAAATCAAACCGGCGGTTACGTGCGCAGCGTGGAAGCCGGTGATGATGTAGAACACCGAACCAAAGACGCTGGACTGTACCGTCACGCCTGCGTGAATCAACTCAGCCCACTCAAACGCCATGATGCCCAGGAAGACAACACCCAATACCAGCGTGATGGTGTACCAGAGTCGAAGCTTGTAAACGTCACCCCTTTCTGCGGCAAACACGCCGAACTGCGAGGTCACGGAGGAAGAAATCAACACTGCAGTAATGAGAAAGCCCATTGGCAGGTTGATATGGGCAGTGTGCTCTGCCCAATCGCCTTCCTGGCCGTTCGCTCGCGAGGTGAACCACATCGCGAACAGTCCGGCAAAGAACATCAATTCCTGAGACAGGAACACGATGGTGCCCACGCTGACCATATTGGGTCGGTTCAGCGAGGCAACACGTGGTGCTGTCATACCTTGGTTAGAAACTACGCTCGTCACAGTGGTAATTATGGCCGTTCTGGATCCTAAAGTCACTTCAATTCCCCCCGCTTTCTCTATTCGGATTTCACCAAATTGCCAGCTACCAATAAGGAAACGAACGAGATCCGTCAACAATAAATACCTGGGAACTTTTTGTATTCTTATCCGACGAGACATCAACGCAGGTGACACACTTAAACTCCGGCTATAGCCGCAATTCCTACGACTCGACCTAGCCGATGCACGATGATCTGCCCTTCGTCCGCAACCGGTTTCGGCAAGTTTCTTAGAGAGATAAATCACACGGTGCTTTTCGGGGAAAATGGCCGCTTTGCAACTTTCGGTTGACCCCCGCAGAAATAGCCGTTTACGTGCTGGGATGCGCTTTTGCTGCCCACTTAAAACCTGGACGCAACTCCTCTCCCCCTCCTCTAAAAAAATTTAGGAACCGCGGGAACTTTACCCGTCGATTTCCGACGCAGATCGCCAAAGCCCTCCCCACCGAGGAATGGTGAGGAGGGCTGAGAAGTTTAGGCAGTGGCTGCGACTAGATAATTTCTAGTGCTTTTCCTTAGGCAGACCGTATTGCAAGGACAGGCCGGTGCAGGCAGCAATCAAGCACACGGCGCCCAAAGCGATGAGCCAGTAGTACAGGAAGATGACGCCCAGGCCCAAGAAGCCGATGGCACCGGCCATGGCCAGCGGCCAGATGGAGCTTGGAGAGAAGAAGCCCAAGATACCAGCGGAGTCTTCGGTCTCTGCTTCTTCCCAGTCTTCCGGCAGAACGTCGCTGCGGTTATCGGTGAAGTGCAGGTAGCCGCCCAGCATGAGGCAGAGCACGACGGAGAGGAACATGCCCACGATGCCAACCCACTCGGCACCGTAGAGGTAACCATCATCCTTCACGAGGGTGACGCCAAAGATATAAACAATCAGCGAGACGAAAAGGTAGGTCGCGATTGAGTAAAAGACTTTCGATGTAGCACGCATTGTGTAATGTCCTTATCTCTTATGCCGCGGTCTTAACGTAGTTGTCACCATCGGCGGTGTCGCGCTCGCCGGAGAACGGGTGGGTGGTAACTGCGTACGGATCCTGGCCGATTTCCTTCAACGCCTCGGCGTTGGTGGCGTTCGGGTTCTTCTCGCGGAAGTCCATGTAGGCATTGAAGTCCTCTGGAGACACAACGCGAATCTCGAAGTTCATCATGGAGTGGTAGGTACCGCACATCTCAGCACAGCGGCCAACAAAGGCACCTTGCTTATCAATCGATTCGATCTGGAAGCTGCGCTCCTGGGCGTTGGCCTCAGGGTGCGCGTATACGTCGCGCTTGAACAAGAACTCCGGTACCCAGAACGCGTGAGAAACGTCAGCGGAAGCCAGACGGAACTCGATGGCGGTATCGGAAGGAAGTACCAGAACCGGAACCTCTTCGGTGGAGCCTACGGTCTCAATCTTGTTGTAGTTGAGGTAGGAAAGGTCACCCTTGGACTTACCGTGAATTGGGTTGGGGTTGTCCACACCCTCAGGGTCATGGGCGGTCTTTTCTGCTTCAGCCTGACGCGCTTCGTCCGCACCGTTGTAGTTCTCACCGTTGACGCGGTTCTCGGCGTAGCCGAACTTCCAGTTCCACTGGAATGCTGTGACGTCAACGGTGACCTTTGGATCCTTATCCAATGCGGTGACCTTCTGCTGGGTCTGCACCGTGAAGAAGAACAAGGTCATGATGATCAGGATTGGAACGATGGTCAGCACCATCTCCAATGGCACGTTGTACTGCGTCTGGCGCGGGAATTCACCCTTGCCATCGCGCTTTGCCTTCTTCGCGCTCCAGCGGAAGATCGCAGTAAGGAAAAGGCCCCACATTACGAAGCCGACGATCCAAGCTGCAACCCAGACCCAGATCCAGAAGTTATACATTGCTTCAGCCTCAGGGGTCACACCCTTTGGCCAACCGAATCCCAGGAGGTTCTCTACAGCAGTTGGCGCCTGAACGTCACAACCAGCCAGGGCGAGACCGCCTAGGGCAAGTGCGCCAGCTACGCCCGCCTTACGGGCGAAGGTGCGCTTATTACGCTGTCCCACGTGTGTTCTGCCTTTCTGTCCACACAAACTTCTCGAATACTCACAGAGCACCCTTACCCAATCAGAATAATGGATAAATGCTTGGTTCCCAGCCTTTTTGAAGCTTTAAAGGAGACCCAGCGCGCTCAATTAATATCCACGAATCAGTAGGTTACCGCCCCACCTGCACAATGTTCCAACCGTACCCCCAGTCTGCGCCTTCGCCATGTGCCTTAACTCACAGGGAACAATTCCGGCCATCATCCGAAAGTTCGCACCCTTACGGGGAAGCTGAATTTAAGCTTTTCCGCAGCTTCTTCCAAGCCGTGGCGCTTTCTGGTTTCCACCCCATGCACCGTAAAGTAGGACACCGAGCACTAGTCGCTTAATTAAAAGGAGCTATCTTTACATGTGCGGACTTCTTGGCATGCTCGCGGCCACCGGTGACGTGGACAAATATGTCGACGCGCTGGAGCGGTCGCTTCCTTGCATGCACCACCGCGGACCGGACGCAGCCGGTACTTGGCATGATGGCGACGCCGCCTTCGGCTTTAACCGCCTGTCCATTATCGACCTGGAACATTCCCACCAGCCCCTGCGCTGGGGCCCTGAGGATGAACCAGAGCGGTATGCCCTTACCTTTAACGGCGAGATCTACAACTACGTTGAGCTCCGCGAAGAACTCAAGGCCTTGGGCTATACCTTCTATACGGAAGGCGATGGCGAACCCATTGCGGTGGGCTACCACCACTGGGGCAAGGATGTCGTCGAGCACCTCCGCGGCATGTTTGGCATCGTCATTTGGGATACCAAGACCAAGACCATGTTTGCCGCGCGCGACCAGTTTGGCATCAAGCCGCTTTACTATGCCACTACGGACGCCGGCACGGTCTTTGCCTCCGAGATGAAGTGCATCCTGGACATGGCCGAGGACATTGGTCTAGAACTCAACCTTGACCGCCGCGCCATCGAGCACTACGTCGACCTGCAATACGTGCCGGAACCGGAATCTTTGCACGCCAATATTCGCCGCGTGGAATCCGGCTGCACGGTGACCTTGAAGCCGGGTGACGAGGTCGTATCCGAGCGCTACTTCATGCCGCGTTTTCCGGTCCAGCAGGTTCCAGAAGGCGAAGAACAACAGCTCTTTGACCGGATTGCAGAAGCGCTGGAGGATTCCGTCGCTAAGCACATGCGTGCCGATGTCACCGTGGGTTCCTTCCTGTCTGGCGGCATCGACTCCACCGCCATCGCTACCCTGGCCAAGCGCCATAACCCGGATCTGCTGACGTTTACCACTGGTTTCGAGCGCGAAGGCTATTCCGAGGTGGACGTGGCCGCAGAATCGGCGGCAGCTATCGGCGTAGAGCACATCGTCAAGATCGTCTCGCCGGAAGAATATGCTGAGTCGATCCCTAAGATCATGTGGTACCTGGATAATCCGGTGGCCGATCCTTCCCTCGTACCGCTCTTCTTCGTGGCCCAAGAGGCCCGCAAGCACGTCAAGGTGGTCCTCTCCGGTGAGGGCGCCGACGAGCTCTTCGGCGGCTACACCATCTATAAGGAACCGCTGTCCCTCGCGCCATTTGAGAAGATCCCCTCTCCCCTGCGCCAGGGCCTGGGCAAGCTCTCCCGCGTACTGCCTGATGGCATGAAGGGCAAGTCCCTACTTAACCGCGGCTCCATGACCATGGAGGAGCGATACTACGGCAATGCGCGGTCCTTTAACTTTGAGGAGATGCAGCGCGTTATCCCATGGGCCAAGCGCGAATGGGATCACCGCGAGGTCACCGCACCCATCTATGCGCAATCGGAAGACTTTGACCCGGTAGCCCGCATGCAGCACCTTGATCTGTTTACCTGGATGCGCGGTGACATTTTGGTCAAAGCCGATAAGATCAACATGGCCAACTCCTTGGAGCTGCGCGTGCCATTCCTGGATAAGGAAGTATTCAAGGTCGCAGAATCCATTCCGCACGATCTGAAGATTTCCCACGGCACCACCAAGTATGCCCTGCGTAAGGCCATGGAGCAGATCGTTCCCGCGCACGTCCTCAACCGCAAGAAGCTGGGCTTTCCTGTACCCATGCGCCACTGGCTGGCTGGCGACGAGCTCTACGGCTGGGCACAAGACACCATCAACGATTCCCAGACGGAGGACATCTTCAATAAGAAGGAAGTTCTGGAGATGCTCAAGGAGCACCGCGATGGCGTTTCCGATCACTCTCGCCGCCTGTGGACCGTGCTGTCCTTTATGATCTGGCACGGTATCTTTGTGGAAAAGCGCATCGACCCGCAGATCGAGCAGCGCGAGTACCCGGTCAAGCTTTAAGCCGCACTGGGTAAAGCTCCACGCAGAGCTTTAAAGACATAAAAAGAGGGTGAGCGCCGCGAAGCACTCACCCTTTTTCTTTATCCCTCTGTTTAGTTGAAGGAATCGCCACACGCGCAGGAGCCGGTGGCATTCGGGTTATCGATGGTAAATCCCTGGGACTCGATGGTGTCAGCAAAGTCGATCTTGGCGCCGGTAAGGTACGGCACGGACATCTTGTCCACGACGAGCTTGTTGCCACCCACCTCGTCGACCTTGTCGCCATCAAGGCTGCGGTCATCGAAGTAGAGCTGGTAGCGCAGGCCAGCGCAGCCGCCGGGCTGTACTGCGATGCGCAGGGAGAGATCGTCGCGGCCTTCCTGATCAAGCAGGCCCTTTGCCTTTGCGGCTGCGGCCTCGGTCAGAATGACGCCGGTTTCGGAAACTGGAGCGGTCATCACTTCTCCTCAAATGTGTCTTGGTTGCGTAGCCACTACCCTACCCGCATCTACAAGGAGGGAAAAGGTAGCCCATAGTAATAACAACGCCGTGGGCGGGCCTATTCCCCTCTTGGGGTCGAAACCTTGTAGTCTGATCAGCGTGAAACTTCCGTGGCAAAAAGATGACAAGACCTCCCCTGAACCCGCTCCCGTGCAGGAAGAAGTTCAGGAAGAAACCCACCGCAAGGGGTATACCCCGCCGAAGGGTCGTCCCACGCCAAAGCGCCAGGAACAAGAAATCGCGCGCGGCGTGAAGCGCGATCCACATGGGGTATCCGATGCGCAGCGCTATAAGCGCCGCAAGGAACTCAAAAAGTCCATGAGCAAGGACGAGTGGAAAGAATATAAAAAACAGGAGCGCAAGGAGCGCAACCAGCGCAATCGCGAAAGCCAGGAGCGCATGGCCGAAGGCGATCCGCGCTTCCTCCCAGCCCGCGATCAGGGCGAAGAGCGCGCCTACGTGCGCGATTGGATCGATGCCCGCCGCACGCTTTCGGAATGGGTAATGCCGATGGCGCTTGCCCTTATCGTTGTGGTCTTTGTGACTTATGCGGCCCCCAGCATCGCCGGCCTCATCAATGCGATTGCTATGGTGGTCATCCTCATCTTCGCCATCGACGGCATCTGGCTGGGCCGCCGTGCTAATAATGCGGTTCGCAAGAAGTTCCCCGGCACCACCGCCACCGGCTTTGGACTGGGATTCTACGCATTTTCCCGCGCCAGCCAGCCCCGCAAGTGGCGCATTCCTCGCCCGCGCGTCGAGCGCGGTGCCGACGTTTAAGGAAGCACGCTCATGGCTGATTCCCCGCAGCTTTATCCCTACGGCAGGCTAAGCGATGCCGCACAGTGGCTCGCCGCCTGCCAAGATCGATCCCCCGCTTCCGAGCCACAGCGGGTGCGGGCCGTAATTTTCGCCGAGGACGGTGAAGGGATCCCCCAGGCCACGGAGACCGCGGCGCGGCGGGTCGGGGCCAGCATTATTTCTGTCACGGTGACGGATTGCTCCACGGCCTATGACTTAGGCGTGCAGGCGGCGGATGCGGAAATCGATGGCGGTGCGGATCTGCTCATTCCGGGCGGCATCGACACCACGCAGGTTGCCGCGGCCGCCATGGGGGTGATGGCGCAGGAGGAGCCGGTGGTGGTCGTCGGCAAGCAGCCGAGCGTCGAGGACTGGAAGGCCGAGGTTGCGGCCATTCGCGATTCCATGTTTCGGATGCGCGGCCTGACTGGGCGGGAGCTCATAAAGGCCTGTGGCTCCCCCGTATTGGCCGCGCTGGTGGGATTTATGTCCCAGGCGGCTAGGCGTCGCACGCCCCTGCTTGTCGATGCCCCCTTGACCGCCACCGCCGCCGCATGCGCCGCTACCGACACGCGGATCCACGACTGGCTTCTTGCCACCAATATCGCGCCGCAGCCGGCTCACCGGCTGGCTTTAAAGAAGCTGCGGCTAGAGCCCCTGCTGGATTTACAGATGGAACCGGTACCGGCACTCGGCGCCTTGGCTGCCCTACCCCTATTATTGCTAGGCGTAGAAGTTACTGCGGACACAACGCAGGCAGAGGCCTAACTGCGCGGCGCAGGTCCGCCTCACGCCGCGTTTCACTGTGGCGTGCTAGACCAAAGTGTGCAACCAGCCGTGGGCATCATCCACGGCGCCGCGCTGGATACCGGTTAGGCGCTCGCGCAAAGCCATGGAAACCTCGCCGGCCTCATTATTATTGACGCTGAAATCGGTGTCCTCACCAAGCACGCGTCCCACCGGCGTGATGACGGCGGCGGTACCGCAGGCAAAGGCCTCGGTCATCTCGCCCGATTCCACATCGCGCTGCCATTCTTCGGCGGTGATGCGCCGCTCGGTTACCTTGTAGCCCATGTCTTCGGCGACCTGCAGCAGGGATTGGCGGGTAATGCCGGGCAGCAGAGATCCGGAAAGGGCTGGGGTGACAATCTCGGCGTCGCTGCCGGTACCGTAGACGAACATGAGGTTCATCCCGCCCATTTCCTCGATATACCGGCGTTCGATGGCATCCAGCCAGACCACTTGATCGCAGCCCTTTTCTTCGGCTTGTGCTTGCGCTAACAAGGAACCGGCGTAATTGCCGGCGAATTTCGCGGCACCGGTTCCGCCCGGCGCGGAGCGGACAAAGTCGGTAGATAACCACACCGAAACAGGCTTGATGCCGCCGCTGAAATACGCACCGGCGGGCGAGGCCAAGAGGATGAAGCGATACGCATTGGCCGGGTGCACGCCCAGCGATACCTCGGTCGAAATCATAAAGGGTCGCAGGTAGAGCGATGCTTCCCCGCCTGCCTCTGGAACCCAGCTCTTATCGATGTCCACCAGCTGGCGCAGCGCCTCGATGAACTCTTCTTGCGGTAGCTCGGGCATCGCCAAGCGCTGCGCCGAATTGATAAAACGCTGCGCGTTTTGCTCGGGGCGGAAGGTAACGATGGAATCATCGGGCTGCCGGTAGGCCTTAATGCCCTCGAAGACGGCCTGGCCGTAGTGGAAGACGTTGCTCGCTGGATCCATCGTCAGCGGGCCGTAGGGGCGGACCTGCGCGTCGTGCCAGCCCTTGTCCGTGGACCAATCGATGGTAACCATGTGGTCCGTAAAGTGCTGGCCAAAGCCGGGATTGGCCAGGATTTTATCTAAATCTGCTGCCGCCGTTGGTTGATTCGTACGGGTGATCGTGTAATCAAGCATGCCCACAATCTACTCCTTTTATCTATAGCCGGGTAGGAATATGTTCACTCTAGCGCGGTATCATGGGCAGAAGTTTCATTAGTACCAATTAAAAAGGAGGACTTTATGTCTCAGCACACTGGACCCGCACGTGGGGCATTTCCGGAGCTTAAGCTAGAAAAGAAGGCCCCGAAGAACGCGCAGGCCCTACTCATCGCCGCATTTAAGGGCGAGGAGGGCATTGAGCTTCCGGGCACCTCGCTGCTCAAGTCGGCCGCGCTGCGCGAAGCATACGAGTCCCTTATCGCCGTGGGAGCAACCGGCAAGGCCAATGAGGTCACCCGCATCCCAGCGCCTAAGAAGGCAGAGGTCGATTCCATCATCGCCGTCGGCCTTGGCGATGCCGAGGACCTCGATGCAGAAACCTTGCGCCGCGCCGCCGGCAGCGCCGCACGCTCGATTTCCAAGGTGGAAGAGGTAGCCACTTCCTTGGGCGATTTCGGAATCGCTCCCACGGTAGAAGGCCTCATCTTGGGCGGCTACAAATTCCAGGGGCTGCGCTCTAAGCCTGGCAAGGATTCCGAGCAGCCAGCCGCCTTTACCGTGGTGGCAGAAAAGTCCGCCCGCGAGGAGTTCGAGGCGGCCAAGATCACCGCGGAGTCCGTGGTGATTGCCCGCGACCTGGTCAATACCCCGTCCAACCTGCTGTACCCGGAGTCTTATGCAGACTTCCTCTCCGCCCAGGCTAAAGAAGTTGGCCTCGAGGTGGAAATCCTGGATGAAAAGGCGCTGCAGAAGCAGGGCTTTGGCGGCATTACCGCCGTTGGCCGCGGTTCCGCTCGCCCGCCGCGCCTGGTGCGCCTGAGCTGGAACCCGAAGAAGGCGAAGAAGCACGTGGCGCTCGTGGGCAAGGGCATCACCTTCGATACCGGCGGCATTTCCTTGAAGCCGGGTTCTGGCATGTGGGACATGATTTCCGATATGGGCGGTTCCGCCGCCATGGCCGCCTCCATCATCGCTGCGGCCAAGCTCAACCTGCCGGTGAAGATCACCGCTACCCTGCCGCTGGCAGAAAACATGCCGGGCGATAACGCCACCCGCCCAGGCGATGTCATAACCCACTACGGCGGCATTACCTCTGAGGTTCTCAATACCGATGCGGAAGGCCGCCTCGTGCTTGCCGATGCCATCGCGCGCGCCAGCGAGGATAAGCCCGACTTCCTCATCGAAACCGCCACGCTAACCGGCGCCCAGATGGTCGCCCTAGGCGAGCGCACCGCGGGCGTCATGGGTTCGGAAGACTTCCGTGACCGCATGGCGGGCATCGGCCGCGAGGTCGGCGAAAATGCCTGGGCCATGCCGCTATTGGAAGAACACGATGAATCCGTGAAATCCGCCAGCGCCGATATCCGCAATATCAACGCCAAGCGCGAGGGCGGCATGGAATACGCCGGCACCTACTTAAAGCAGTTCGTGGGCGAGGGCATCGAATGGGCACATATCGATGTCGCCGGGCCTTCCTTCAATACCACCGGCGCTTATGGCTATACGCCAAAGATGGGTACGGGCGTTCCCACCCGCACCGTCATCGCTGCCCTACGCGAGATTGCTGAATCAAAGTAATACCTCACGTAGCCGCCTGGGCCTAAAATAGCGGAGTTATGAACACTGCTTTAATCATCGTTGATGTCCAACACGATTTTTGCCCAGGCGGCGCGCTTGGCACCGATCGCGGCAACGAGGTTGCAGAGAAGATCTCTTCTTTGCAGTCCGAGTATGACACCGTCGTTGCCACGCAGGACTGGCACATCGATCCGGGTTCCCACTTTGCGGAGGACCCGGATTTTGTCGATTCCTGGCCGGTGCACTGCGTCGCCGATTCCTATGGGGCTCAGATGCACGAGGCCATCGGGCCTGCGCAAGCATATTTCCGCAAGGGCGAATACACCGCCGCGTACTCCGGCTTTGAGGGCGCAGCAAACGGCGTATTGCTGGCGGAGTGGCTGCGCGAGCACGATATCGACGCGGTGGATATCGTCGGCATTGCCACGGATCACTGCGTGCAAGCAACCGCGGCGGATGCTTTAAAGGAAGGCTTTTCCGTCCGCGTCTTAAGCGAGTATTGCTCTCCTGTTGATCCAGATCGCGGGGATGCCGCCCTAGCGAAGTTAGGAAAGGCCGGCGCCACCATCGTCTAGGCCGATTAACTTAAGTCCTGCCCCGAATCAGGGTTTTCGCCGCGCTCAAAGCGGGCGCGGCGAAGGCGCTGTTCTTCCCTTTTACGCAAGATGCGTTGGCGTTCCATGCGCTCGCGCATGCGTTGGGGGTACCCGGTTTCTTCGACATCAAAAACGTCGCATTGCAACAGTTTTCCTACCGCGCCAATCCCCTTCGGCCCGCCGATGCGCCGGCGAATAAACTCACCCTTTTCATCCACAACGACCACGGACATTTCATTGACCACGGTCTCTGGCTCGATAAATGCCTCAATAAATGCCTTATCGGCGGCCCACATTTTGAGCTCTTGTTCATCTTCTGGGCGGATAGTTTCTCCCGGACCGCGGGGCGGTCGCAGTGGCGATCGGGACTTATTGCGGCGGAAGAGGTTGAACATAACCCACTAGTTTACCCGCATGGAGGGTATTACTAACCCCACTACTGCACGATGACGGGCATCACGCTGTAAGATTGTGCGGTAGCGATAGAATACTTCCAACTTTTCGAGGAGTCTTAAAACTCATGGCGAACTCCGTTGAGATGCCCGAGCTGGGCGAGTCCGTAACCGAAGGCACCATTACCCAGTGGCTTAAGTCCGTCGGCGACACCGTCGAGGTGGACGAGCCTTTGCTCGAGGTCTCCACCGACAAGGTCGACACCGAAATCCCCTCCCCCGTTGCAGGCACCATCCTAGAAATCAAGGCCGAAGAAGACGACACCATCGAGGTCGGCGAGGTGATCGCCGTCATCGGTGATGAAGACGAGGCTGGCTCCTCTTCCGATGACTCTGATGACTCCGACGATGACAAGTCTGAGGACAAGGAGGAAACCAAGTCCGAGGAAAAGGAAGACAAGGACGAGAAGAAGTCCGGTTCCAGCTCCAAGGCTTCCGGTGAGACCACCGATGTCGAAATGCCTGAACTCGGCGAGTCCGTCACCGAGGGCACCATTACCCAGTGGCTCAAGTCCGTCGGCGACACCGTCGAGGTAGACGAACCACTGCTCGAGGTCTCCACCGACAAGGTCGACACCGAAATTCCTTCCCCCGTTGCCGGCACCCTGGTAGAAATCCTCGCAGAAGAAGACGAAACCATCGAGGTCGGCGAAGCAATCGCCCGCGTCGGCGACGAAAACGCCGCACCATCCTCCGACGACTCCGACGACGACAAGTCCGAAGACAAGGAAGAAACCAAGTCCGAGGACAAGAAGGAAGAGTCCAAGTCTGACTCCTCCGCTAAGTCCTCCGGTGAGACCACCGATGTCGAAATGCCCGAGCTCGGCGAATCCGTCACCGAGGGCACCATCACCCAGTGGCTCAAGTCCGTCGGCGACACCGTCGAGGTAGACGAACCACTACTCGAGGTCTCCACCGACAAGGTCGACACCGAAATTCCTTCCCCCGTTGCCGGCACCCTGGTAGAAATCCTCGCCGAAGAAGACGAAACCATCGAGGTCGGCGAAGCCATCGCCCGCGTCGGCGACGAAAACGCCGCACCATCCTCCGACGACTCCGACGACGACAAGTCCGAAGACAAGGAAGAAACCAAGTCCGAGGACAAGAAGGAAGAGTCCAAGTCTGACGAGAAGAAGGAAGACAAGGGCGAGCCTGCCAAGGAGGAGAAGAAGGAAGAGCCGAAGCAGGATTCTTCCCTGAACACCTCCGCCAAGGTCAACAACGGCGATAACGTTCCATACGTCACCCCGTTGGTGCGCAAGCTGGCTGATAAGCACGGCGTGGACCTCAACTCCATTGAGGGCACCGGCGTAGGCGGACGCATCCGCAAGCAAGACGTCCTGGCCGCTGCTGGCGAGGGCGATGCGAAGGCATCGGCAGGCGACGATAAGAAGACTGCTGACTCCCCACGCGCACGCTGGTCCACCAAGTCCGTGGATCCGGAAAAGCAGGAGCTTATCGGCACCACCAAGAAGGTCAACCGTATCCGCGAAATCACCGCTACCAAGATGGTGGAAGCGCTGCAGATTTCCGCACAGCTTACCCACGTGCAGGAAGTCGACATGACTCCTATCTGGGATATGCGCAAGAAGAGCAAGCAGGCGTTCATTGATAAGTACGGCGCCAACCTGTCCTTCCTGCCGTTCATTGTGAAGGCCACCACGGAGGCTCTGGTTTCCCACCCGAACGTGAACGCCTCCTATGACCCAGAGACCAAGGAGATGACCTACCACGAGGATGTCAACGTCGCCATTGCCGTAGACACCCCGAAGGGTCTGCTCACCCCGGTCATCCACAAGGCACAGGACCTGTCCTTGCCGGAAATCGCGCAGCAGATTGCAGAGCTGGCTGATAAGGCCCGCAATAACAAGCTGAAGCCGAATGACCTGACCGGTGCGACCTTCACCGTGACCAATATCGGTTCCGAGGGCGCCCTGCTCGATACCCCGATCCTGGTTCCGCCACAGGCCGGAATCCTGGGTACCGCAGCTATCCAGAAGCGCGCCGTCGTGGTCAACGAGAACGGCCAGGACGCCATCGCCATCCGCCAGATGTGCTTCCTGCCATTCACCTACGACCACCAGGTCATCGATGGTGCAGACGCTGGTCGCTTCATCACCACCATCAAGGACCGTCTGGAGACTGCAGACTTCGAGGCTGACCTCGATATCTAAAAGCAGTTAGCTAACTGGCATACCTCCCACTCCTTCAACGCGAAGGGGACGGGAGGTTTTGTCGTGCCTGGGGTACTCCGCGGGGGTGTAGCGGGAGAACTTCCGGCACAAATATCAGAGGAGTTTTATCCCGGCACTACAGGACATATTTCACTAAGTGGGAGGTAAGCGGGCTACGACACATTTTCATCGGTGAGTTACTGCATAAAAGTTTGTCAAGGGCGCTGTTTTTACCGGTTATTAAACATATACTTAGGGGCGGTTAAGACCATTGCACCCGATGAAGGAGACCTCACAGATGGATTACATCTCCCGCCACCTAGGGCCGGATTCTGCCGAGCAGTCCGCCATGCTCGGGACGGTGGGCTACGACAGCGTGCAAGCGCTTGTCGATGCCGCCATTCCACCCAAGATCCGCGCTAAGGAACTTCCCCACCTGCCAGAAGCGCTCTCTGAAGACGGGGCACAGGCCGCTTTGCGGGAGTTCGCCAATCAAAACACTGTACTGAAGCCCTTCTATGGCCAGGGCTACTCGGATACCCTGACCCCGGCCGTCATCCGCCGCGGCCTGCTTGAGGATGCCGGCTGGTATACCGCGTACACCCCGTACCAGCCCGAGATTTCCCAGGGCCGCTTGGAGGCCTTGCTCAACTTCCAGACCATGATCGAGTCTTTGACGGGGCTGCCCATCGCGAATGCTTCCTTGTTGGATGAGGCTTCCGCTACAGCCGAGGCCGTCGGTCTGATGTCGCGCGCGGTAAAGAAGGGCCGCCGCGTCGTGCTGGACTCCCGCCTCCACCCGCAGGTGCTTACCGTTGCCGCTGAGCGCGCCCGCGCCATTGACCTCGAGGTAGAGATCGTGGACGTGCGCGAGGGCTTGGTGGGTGAAGACCTCATCGGTGCCGTCATCGCCTACACCGGCACCGAAGGCGAAATTTTCGACCCCTCTGCCCTGATTGAAGAGCTGCACACCCGCGGCGCGTTGGCCTCTGTGGTCACTGACCCACTGTCCCTGCTGCTTCTGGAAGGCCCCGGCAACTTGGGTGCCGATATCGTCTTGGGCTCGTCCCAGCGCTTTGGCGTTCCCCTCTTCTTCGGCGGCCCACACGCTGCCTACATGGCGGTAACGGATAAGCTCAAGCGCCAGATGCCGGGCCGCATCGTCGGCGTCTCCAAGGATGCAGATGGCCGCCCGGCCTACCGCTTGGCGCTGCAGACCCGCGAGCAGCACATCCGCCGCGAGCGCGCGACCTCCAATATCTGTACCGCTCAGGCCCTTTTGGCCAATGTGGCCTCGATGTACGCCGTCTACCACGGGCCGAAGGGCCTGAAGGACATCGCCGAGCGTGTGCACGGCTTGGCCTCCTCCTTCGCTCAGTCCATCGTGGATACCGGACTGGAGATTACGGCTCGGGACTTCTTCGATACCGTCACCGTCGCCGGTGTCGATGCGCAGAAGATCAAGGCCGACCTGCAGGATGCGGGCTACTTGGTGCGCGCGATTGGCACGGACAAGGTATCCGTATCCTTCGGTGAATCCGCTACGGCCCGCGATGTCGCACACCTGACAGAGGCCTTCGGCGCCAGCCCGGCGGAAGCGAACTTTGACCTGCCGGAGAACCTGCAGCGCGCCGAGGAGCCGCTGGAGCACGAGATTTTCCACTCTATCCACTCCGAGACCCAGATGCTGCGCTACCTGCGCAAGCTCGCGGACAAGGACTTGGCGCTGGACCGCTCCATGATTCCGCTGGGTTCGTGCACCATGAAGCTCAACCCCACCGCGGCCATGGAGCCCATCTCCTGGCCAGAATTCGCTGGCATCCACCCATATGCCCCGGAAGAAACCACGACGGGTTGGCGCGCGCTGGTGGAAGAAATCGAAGGCTGGCTCGCCGAGCTTACCGGCTATGCCAAGGTCTCCATCCAGCCCAATGCCGGATCCCAGGGCGAGTTGGCGGGTCTATTGGCCATTCGCCGCTACCACGTGGCCAATGGCGATAATGAGCGCGATGTCGTGCTCATTCCGGCCTCCGCGCACGGCACCAACGCCGCCTCTGCGACCCTGGCAAACCTGCGCGTCGCCGTGGTCAAGACCGCCGAGGACGGCTCCATTGACGTCGCGGACTTGGAAGAAAAGATCGAAAAGCACGGCAACCACATCGCCGGCATCATGGTCACCTACCCCTCCACTCACGGCGTCTTCGACCCCGAGGTGCGCGATGTGTGCGATAAGGTGCACGCGGTCGGCGGCCAGGTCTACATCGATGGCGCCAACATGAACGCGCTGACCGGCTGGGCTCGCCCGGGCGATTTCGGCGGCGATGTTTCCCACCTCAACCTGCACAAGACCTTCACCATTCCCCACGGTGGCGGCGGCCCGGGCGTTGGCCCGGTAGCGGTGGCAGAGCACCTCATCCCGTTCCTGCCCAGCGATGCCGCGTCCCCTGAGCTTGACGCCACCGCGGAAACCCCGGTAGGCCAGGGTGTTCCCATTACCGGCAGCAAGTACGGCTCCGCCGGCGTCCTGCCCATTTCGTGGGCTTACCTGGCCATGACCGGTGCCGAGGGCCTTGCCGCCGCATCCGGCCACGCCGTATTGGGCGCAAACTACCTGGCGGCCTCGCTCAACGAGTACTTCCCTGTCCTCTACACCGGCAACGAGGGCTTGGTGGCGCACGAGTGCATCATCGATTTGCGCGAGCTTACCGATGCCTCCGGGGTCACCGCCGCCGATGTGGCCAAGCGCCTCATCGACTTCGGCTTCCATGCCCCCACCCTGGCCTTCCCCGTGGCCGGCACCTTGATGATTGAGCCCACCGAGTCTGAAGACAAGGGCGAGCTGGATCGCTTCGTCGAAGCCATGCGCACCATCCGCGCCGAAATCCAGGAGATCATCGACGGTGAGGCGGCCTATGAGGACTCCGTCATCCACCACGCACCGTTTACGGCTGAGTCGGTGGCTACCGATAACTGGGAGTACTCCTTCGGCCGCGACAAGGCCGCGTGGCCGGTGAAGTCCCTATTGCATAGCTACAAGTATTTCCCACCGGTTCGCCGCCTCGATGAGGCTTACGGCGACCGCAACCTGGTGTGCAGCTGCCCGCCGCCAGAAGCATTCGAGATCGACGATTCCGAGGAGTAACAATGACCGAACTTCTAACCTCCCCGCTCAATGCCAAGCACGAGGAACTCGGCGCTACCTTCACGGCCTTTGGGCCGTGGAATATGCCGCTGAAGTACAACAGCGAACTGGAAGAACACCGCGCCGTTCGCACCAGCGCCGGCCTGTTTGATCTCTCCCACATGGGAGAAATCTGGGTCAATGGGCCCGATGCCGGCAAGTTCTTGTCCTACTCCTTCATCTCGAACCTGGATTCGCTGAAGGTGGGCAAGGCCAAGTACTCCATGATCACCGCTGAAGACGGCGGCATCATCGATGACCTGATTTCCTATCGCTTCGAGGAAGAAAAGTTCCTCGTCGTGCCGAATGCTGGCAATGCCGATACCGTCTGGGACGAACTTAATAAGCGCGCCGAGGGTTTTGACGTTGAGCTCAAAAACGAGTCCCGCGATGTTGCCATGATCGCCGTACAGGGCCCCAAGGCCGCGGAGATCCTCGTCCCGCTGGTAGAGGACAATAAGCAAGAGGCCGTCTACGAGCTGGGCTACTACGCCGCCACGATGGGCAAGGTGGCGCGCACCTTCGCCATCATCGCGCGCACCGGTTATACCGGTGAGGATGGCTTCGAGCTCATCGTTTATAACTCCGATGCCCCGCAGCTGTGGGAAGAATTGCTCAAGGCGGGCGCGGAATATGACATCAAGCCGTGTGGCCTAGCCGCGCGCGATTCGCTGCGCCTGGAGGCCGGCATGCCGCTCTACGGCAACGAGCTCTCCCGCGATATCACCCCGGTAGAGGCGGGCATGTCGCGCGCCTTTGCCAAAAAGGAAGCGGACTTCGTCGGTGCAGAGGTCATCCGCAAGCGCGCCGAGGAAGGCCCACAGGTCGTTATCTCCGGGCTCACCTCGGATCAGCGCCGCGCCGCGCGCGCCGGCGCCGAGGTCTTCCTCAATGACACCAAGGTCGGCACCGTCACCTCTGGCCAGCCCTCCCCCACGCTCGGCCACCCAGTGGCCATTGCGCTGCTCGATACCAGCGCGGAGCTCGAACCGGGCACCGCGGTCGAAGTAGAAATCCGCGGCAAGCGTTATCCTTTTGAGGTAACCGCGTTGCCGTTCTACAAGCGCGATAAGTAAGCCACCCGCATACCCTAAATATTCAGCCCGAAAGGACTCCATATCATGTCTAACCTGCCCCAAGACTTTTCCTACTCCGAAGACCACGAATGGGTAAACGCCGCCAAGGACGCCGTGGAAGGCAAGACCGTTCGCATCGGTATCACCTCCGTGGCCGCAGACCGCCTGGGTGAGGTCGTCTTCGCAGAGCTGCCTGAGGTTGGCGATACCGTCACCGCCGGCGATTCCTGTGGCGAGGTCGAATCCACCAAGTCCGTGTCTGACCTGTTCTCCCCGGTCACCGGCACCGTGAAGGCCGTCAACGATGCCGTGCACGATGACTACGCCGTCATCAACAACGACCCCTTCGGTGAAGGCTGGCTCTTTGAGGTCGAGGTGGATGAAGCAGGCGAGCTCATGGAGGCTGACGAATACGCCTCCGCTAACGGCCTGGACTAAAAGGCGGTTCGTTCGACACCCTCGAACATAAAATAAGGCGGGAGGATGCCATGGCATTCTCCCGCTTTGCTTTTCCCCACCAAAGAAGACGACACTAGAGATTATGACTGCACCACGCGATCCTTTCTTTCCCGCTGAACGCTCCATTCGCGCCTCGGACAATCCTCTTGAAATACGCCACTTGGGCCGCATGGATTACCAAGAGGCGTGGGATTATCAGGCAGAGGTGGCGGCGGCGCGCGCGCAGGGCACGCAGGACGATGTGGTCTTAGTGGTCGAACACCCCAATATCTACACCGCGGGCAAGCGCACGCAGCCTGAGGACATGCCGGATAACGATCTGCCGGTTATCACCGTGGACCGCGGCGGGCGCATTACTTGGCATGGCGAGGGGCAGTTGGTGCTCTACCCCATCATCAAGCTGGCGGAACCTGTCGATGTTGTCGATTATGTCCGCCGCCTCGAGGAGGCCACCATCCAGGCGGTGCGCGAGCTGGGCGTGACTACCGCAGGCCGCATCGACGGCCGCTCTGGGGTGTGGGTTCCTTCTACCACCCAGGCTAAAGATCCTTCCGCCTCGCAGCGCGATCGCAAGATTGCGGCGCTGGGAATCCGCATTACCCGCGGGGTGACCATGCACGGCCTCGCACTTAACTGCAGCAATACGCTGGAGTATTACGATCACATCGTGGCCTGTGGCATCGATGATGCAGATATCACCACGCTGTCGCTAGAACTCGGCCGCGAGGTCACGATGGAGAAAGCCGCTAAGCCGCTTTTGCGGGCGCTTGATGATGCCCTCTCGGGCCGACTCATCGTCGCCGACCACAGTTTCGGTTCCGCGCCCGATCCCACGAAGATTGCGAATGAGAAGGCGCGGGAGCGGCGTCGGCAAGCGCAGGCTTAAGCCCGGTGGCCCTAGTTTGGGGCTAGCGTGGAATAGTTGTGCGCCCGCGCGCCTTGAACCTAGAAGAGCTATTAGCCATCACCATCTTTGATCGATAAAGTGAGTATTTGTGACTGTAAAGCCTGAAGGACGCAAGATGCTCCGCATTGAAAAGAAAAATGCGGAGTCGCCCATCGAACAAAAGCCGCGGTGGATCCGCAACCAGGTACGCACCGGACCGGGCTATGAGGACATGAAGTCCCGCGTGGCCGGCGCTTCCCTGCACACCGTCTGCCAAGAAGCCGGTTGTCCGAATATCCACGAATGCTGGGAATCCCGCGAGGCGACCTTCCTCATCGGCGGCGATAAGTGCACCCGCCGTTGCGACTTCTGCGATATCGCTACCGGCAAGCCGGAGCCGCTTGACCGCGACGAGCCGCGCCGCGTGGCCGAAAACATCCAGGAAATGGACCTTAACTACACCACCATTACCGGTGTGACCCGCGATGACCTCCCAGATGAGGGCGCGTGGCTATATGCGGAGATCGTGCGCAAGATCCACGAGCTCAACCCGCACACCGGCGTGGAGAACCTCACCCCGGATTTCTCTGGCAAGCCAGACCTGCTCGAAGAGGTCTTTGAGGCACAACCGGAGGTCTTCGCGCACAACCTGGAGACCGTGCCGCGCATCTTCAAGCGCATCCGCCCGGCCTTCCGCTACGAGCGCTCCCTCGATGTCATCCGCCAGGCCCACGACTACGGCCTTATTACCAAGTCCAACCTGATTTTGGGCATGGGCGAGACCGAGGACGAAGTCGAGGAAGCACTGCGCGACCTGCGCGAGGCTGGCTGTGACATCATCACCATCACCCAGTACCTGCGCCCCGGCCCGCGCTTCCACCCCATCGAGCGCTGGGTGCGCCCGGAGGAATTCGTGGCCCACTCCAAGCTGGCCAAGGAACTGGGCTTCGGCGGCGTCATGTCCGGCCCGCTGGTTCGCTCCTCCTACCGCGCCGGCCGCCTGTACGTGCAGGCCATGGAAAAGCGCGGCCTGGAATTGCCGGAAAACCTCCAGCACCTGAAGGAAACGTCCCAGGGCGCTACCGCCCAGGAGGCATCCACTTTGCTGGATAAGTACGGCCCCTCCAAGGAAACCCCGGTGACCACCCGCATGGCCAAGACTCCGGCCAATGCTAATTCGGTCGCGGCAACCGTGCGCTAAACCTCGGAATATTCTTATTCGGCCCTCGCCATCTGCGGGGGCCGTTTAACATTTATGTCACCTGACCTTTAAAGTAGGAACCATGGCGAAAGATGACAAAGCAGCCCTGAAAGCTGCCAAGAAGCAAGAACGCGCGGCCAAGCGCCAAAAGCGTAAGCAAACCTGGTCACAGTTGTGGCAGGCATTCAATTTGCAGCGCAAGCAGGATAAGGCGCTCATCCCTATCATGCTGGCCGCCTTCCTCGGCGTCGGCCTATTATTCTTCCTCATTGGCACGCTCTTTAATGGCCAGTGGTTCATGCTGATTATCGGCTTGGGTTTGGGCGCGCTTTTGGCGATGTTCCTGTTTACCCGCCGCTTGGAACGCGATATGTACAAGCGCGTCGAAGACCAGCCCGGCGCCGCCGGTTGGGCCTTGGAGCAGCAGCTGCGCAATACCGTCGGCATCGTGTGGTCCGTAAAGTCCGGCATCGCCGCCACCCGCCAGCAGGACCTTATCCACCGGGTCATCGGCAATGCGGGCGTCATCTTCGTGTGCGAGGGCAATAAGAACCGCCTTCGCCCCACCCTTAACCAGCTGAAAAAGCGCGTGGACAAGATTGCCGGCGGCGTGCCGGTCTATGAAGTCTACGTCGGCACCGGCGAAGACGAGGTGCCGGTATCCAAGCTGCGCAACCGCCTCATGAAGCTGCCGCGCAACTACAATAAGAACGCCACCTACGACAATATCCGCCGCATTGAGGCCATGGACTCGATGCCTGGGACGATGCCGGGCATGCCCAAGGGCCCAATGCCGCAGCAGGCACAGAACATGTCCGGCATGAACCGCCGCATGCGCCGCGCGCAACAACGCAAGGGCAAGGGCTAAACACACCGTTAGCCCTTCGCCTTGGCTAGGCTTTCGGCTCTCGCCTTGCTCTACAACACAAACAGTCCCTGCAACCACCCGATTGGGAAAGGTTGCAGGGACTGTCGTGGTTTTCGTGGCTATACGGTGCGCAGGACTTATCCCCGCGCGCCGCTAAGAGTTAATAACGATGGTGCCCGTCGCACGGTCGTGCATGCCGCGCCCGTCCGCATCCACCATGGCGGCCGGGAAGATGACGCCGGTCAGCAGCGTGCGCACTGCCGCGCGCCAGAGCCCCACCTGCGCGCCAGGCACATCCAGGCGGGCCACGCCCATACCAAGGATGAGCATTCCGGGAGTGCGTGCGAATAGCCAGCCACATACGATGCCCATTAATGCCCAGAGCGCGTAGCCCAAAAAGGACACGCCGCCAAGCTGCGTGGTGACCATGTGGATGACGTTGGCCAAGAGCATGCAAATGATCCAGTCAATGGCCACGGCGCCTGCGCGGCGGCCTACCGACGCCATGGATCCGGGTCCGGATTCCGGCAGGCCCAGGTTTTCACCGGGCCACCGTCCGGGGGTTCCTGCATCGTCATATTCGCCCGGAATATTGGGCCCATCGAGCCACGTGCGCTTGTCTGCCATGCTCACCAATTTAGTTGCCCCTCACTCAGAAGTGAAACGAGGCTATTGGCCATGCCGGCCGGATAAAACTAGTAGGCTATAGGCAGATAATTCATCGGCCAACAAACAGGAGGCAATCTTGTCTTTCGAGACAGTGCAGGACATCGTCCAATATATTCAGGATGAGGACGTAAAGTTCGTGGATGTCCGCTTTACGGACGTCCCCGGCACCGAGCACCACTTTTCCATCCCTGCCAGCGAATTTACTGAAGAAGATGCCGAAAATGGCTTGGCCTTTGATGGTTCTTCCATTCGTGGGTTTACCACCATTGAGGAATCCGATATGACGCTGCTGCCGGATCCGGCCACCGCGCATATCGATCCCTTCCGTTCGGCGAAGACCCTGAATATCAAGTTCTTCGTCCATGATCCTTTTACCTTTGAGCCCTTTACCCGTGACTCGCGCAATATCGCCCGCAAGGCCGAGGAATACTTGCAGTCCACGGGCATCGCCGATACCTGCAACTTCGGCGCCGAGGCCGAGTTCTACCTCTTCGATTCCGTACGTTTTGGCACCGATATGCAGCACGGTTTCTATGAGGTGGACTCCGATGAAGGCTGGTGGAACCGCGATAACGAGACCAACCTGGACGGCACCCCCAATACCGGTTACAAGACCCGCGTAAAGGGTGGCTACTTCCCCACCCCGCCGTACGATAAGCACAGCGAGGTCCGCGATGACATCGTGGCCAACCTGCAAGAGGTCGGATTTGAGATCGAGCGTTTCCACCACGAGGTGGGCGCGGCACAAAACGAGATCAACTACCGCTTCAACTCCCTACTGCACGCCGGCGATGACATCCAGACCTTCAAGTACGTGGTCAAGCGCACCGCCCAGGAGTGGGGCAAGACCGCGACCTTCATGCCTAAGCCGCTGGCCGGCGATAATGGTTCCGGCATGCACGCCCACATGTCCCTGTGGAAGGATGGCGAGCCCCTCTTCCACGATGAGGCTGGCTACGCAGGGCTTTCCGATATCGCCCGCTACTTCATCGGCGGCATCCTCCACCACGCAGGCGCCGTGCTCGCCTTTACCAACCCAACGCTGAACTCCTACCACCGCTTGGTTCCTGGCTTCGAGGCGCCTATCAACCTGGTGTACTCCCAGCGCAACCGTTCGGCTGCGATCCGCATCCCGATCACCGGTTCCAACCCGAAGGCTAAGCGCATCGAGTTCCGCGCTCCGGACCCATCCAGCAACCCATACCTGGCCTTTGCCGCCATGATGATGGCCGGTGTGGATGGCGTGAAGAACCGCATCGAGCCGCACGCCCCAGTGGATAAGGACCTCTACGAGCTGCCGCCAGCAGAGGCCGAGTCCATCCCACAGGCACCAACCTCCTTGGAGGCCTCCCTGGAGGCGCTGAAGGAAGACATGGACTTCCTGACCGAGGGCGATGTCTTTACCGAGGATCTCCTCGAGACTTACATCAACTACAAGTACGAAAACGAGATCAACCCCGTGCGCCTGCGTCCCACCCCGCAGGAGTTCGAGCTCTACTTCGACTGCTAAATCGCCGGTAGTTCTCAGCTAGCTCCGGATAGAAGGCAGCCACCTAAGCATTAGTTAGGTGGCTGCCTTCTTTTGGCACTGCGCTATCTTCACCCTTTTCTCCGCCCTTCCCTATTAGGCCAGCCAATCTCTCTATCGAAAGACAACACCATGAACAAGCTATTCCCTCTTTTGACAGCAACCCTTATTCTTGCTGGGTGCTCCAGTAGCACTGAAGAAGCGGCGCCCACCGATAGCACCACTTCTGAAGCCACCTCCAGCACTCACTCCTCCACTTCAAGCAGTACGACACAATCAAGTGAGAAGCCCTCGTCCGAGGAAACGATGAGCGCCGAGCCGCGACCAACCGTAAGCCCAGACCAGCTAACGGTGGCACAGCCAAACATTAACGGCCATGGTGTCTACCTCAATCCAGACAATGGCAGTTACTACTATTGCAATACCACCCAGGTAACCTGGGGCAATGTAGCCCCAGGTGCGTGCGACGGCCCGTACGATTACAACGGCGCCAACCAAAAATTCCAGGCAGTTAGTGATGAGTGGTACTCCCAGACAGCCGAAGAATTAGGAATGGAAGACACCACACCACCTACCGGTAATGCCACCACAAACGGTTACCCCGATGCTCCTGAGGACGCCGTTTTTAACTCGTGCTGGGAAAATGGCTTTGCCCAATTCACCGACGGCAGCGTTCGCCCTTATCCAGAATGCGCCTTAAATAAACCAGAGGTGCGCACGCCCTCGCCATGGGTGCAGGGACAGATTGATTGGCACAACTGTATTGAGTCTGGAAAATCAGAGGAGGAATGCCGGGCTGAGCGAAGCTAGCGTTTCTTCCGTGCTTCCAGTTGAGGGCCTCGTCATAGTCGTAGCCCACTTTGAGGCTGGACGCTCTCTGCAGCACACATGAGGGTTTTCACCAGGTAAAAAGTAGCGCAGTCTTAGTATGAGGCTTCGGATGAAATTAGAATCTGGATAGTGACTGATAAAATCCGCCAACTTCCCCCTCCTGGTCCTGCATGGGCCGGCAGCCTCATGGGCACCTCCATCGTCTCACGCATGTTGGTTGAAGAAGACATGCTCGTTGCCGCTGGAGTATTTGCTGCACTTGCATGCGCCATATTCGTCGTGCTAACTGCCGGTTACGCCCGCTACCGCAGTCCTCGATTTGAGCGGACCACCATGGCGGAATGGTCAATGTTTTTCATCGGCGTCCTCGCGCTTGGTGCGGCATTATCGGGGTTGACGGGCATTGGAATATTCCGCCTCGTCGGCTTTTGGGTGGGTGGTCCCGTCACCGTCATCACGTGGGGCATTCAGCTCACCCGCTTCGATGGAGAGCCGCGCTTTACCTGGGGTCTCCCCTTGGTTGGGCCAATGATTTCGGCATCGGTAGCCGGGTGGTTGGCCCGCGATTACGGGCAGATTTACCACATCATGGGCACCGCGCTCTTCGCTATGTCTTTGCTGACGGCAGTCCCGGTATTTGTCTACGTCTACTGGGCGGCGTGGCACGGCAAAGTGGATTTTAGCGATGGAAAATCCGCCACCGCGTGGGTGCCACTGGGCGTGGTTGGGCAATCTACCACCGCAATGCAGATCCTCTACCCCGGCAGTGTCTCCGTGTACTACGGGCTTATCGCGCTCGCCATCGCCATCCCGTTATCGCTGTATGCGATGGTGAACTTTTATCCGCAAGCAGCCCGCTGGGTTCCCTATTCCCCTGCGTGGTGGGCGTGCACCTTTCCGCCTGGCACCGTGAGCATGGGCGGGCACCAGACCGCATTGGTCAATGGTTCAGAATGGCTTGACGTTATCGCGCTGAGCATTCCCCTGCTCCTTATCGCGCACTGGTGCCTGTGCTCAGCGCGTTTCTTAGGCTGGATCTGGGAGGGCCGCACGCGCAAAGAACTGACTCACTAGGAGGTGTCTTCCCTCGTCTATCATCGAGCCATGAGCTCTTCGCCTATTACCTTCATCGCCTGGGATGCCGCGGACCTTGACGGGGTGCGGGAGGTGCTCGCCGGATTGCGGCGCGACGGAATCTTTTTATACCGAGCAGGCCTAGCGCTTGAAACCTCCTGGCTTGGCGAGGGCGCCCAGGATTTCTATGGCACTGCCTGGGAATGGGGTCCAGAAAATTGCGAGCTATTTTTTGAGCTCGCGCGGCGGGGAAAGCTGCTGATGACTATCGATGCCACGGTCATTTGCTGCGGATCCGATATAGACGCGGCGGATGCTCAGGAGTCCATCGCTCAGGAGCTGGTCGTAGCGAACAGCGCGCAGGAGTTAAAGCGACTGCTCATAGGCGCGGAGGAAACGCGCTAGAGCCCGGGCTGCTCGCTGCGCTTCATCCAGCCCATGCGGGGAGAAAAGCCTTGCGGGTGCTTGAGGTGCGCCACGGCATCCGCGATCATCAGGCGATGGCGGCGCGACACGCTATCCGGGAGGTGGGCCACCGAGAACCACTGCGCTTCGGTATTTTCTTCATCGCTGATGACGGGCTCGGCGCCGTCGGCGACAGATAGGCGCAGCGCGGTGCTCATGAACATGCATTCATCGCCATTGGGATAGGTCACCGGACCGGATTGGCCAACACCGAGGAGCGCTTCCACCTTGGCATCGAGGCCTACCTCTTCCTTGACCTCGCGCAAGGCGGTGGTGGTAATCTCCTCGCCCGGCTCGCAGATGCCTTCGACCGGGGTCCACACGGCATTATCGGCACGCTTGACTAGCAGTACGGACGGCACCTCCCACAGGGCCGCACCGGTTGGTACATCGCGGAGAATGATGGCGCTGCACGCGGGGACGAAGATCTGATCGTGGCCGATGGATTCGCGCAGCTTCACAATATAATCAGGCGTTGGCATACCACCTAGCGTAGCCAATTGTGCCTGATCCTATGCCACGGGGCCGAGGACCTTCAGTGCCAATTCCTGGATATCCGGTGCGGTGGTAAAGGCCACGTCGATGTTTTGTTGCGTGTCTTCGCAGCTATGCCCCTCGTCCAAAGGCTCGGTGATTCCAGAGACCAGCCCCACGATGGTCTGCCGGCCATCCACATCGCCGTAAACGGGCCCGCCGGAATCCCCGACCGCGCTGCACATCTCCGCCAGGGCGGCGTTGGAATCGTGTTCTAGGCCCTGGTAATTCAGTTGTGTGGAATCCACCGCGTTTTTCACGTTCCCGCAGGTCACGATGGTAGAACTGCCCAGCTTGCATACCGCGTCCGGCAGCTTGTCCAGCTGCGTGGCTACGGTGGTGGCTACCTCGCCTGGGGTGAAGTACTGCGCATCGCGGTACAGCTCGATGAAGGCAACGTCTAAGTGATTGGTCTCCTCGGCAAAGAAGTCCGAATAGATCACCTCGCCTACTGGATCGGCTGGGTAGGCGAAATCGCCCTCTTGGGTTCCGGCCCAGACCTTATCGCCAGGTTTGCCGCAATGGGAGGCCGTCACGGCGATGGTGCGGCCATCGGCAAGCGCGAAGGACCACGCCGCGGTGCAGGACTGGAAGTTAAAGTACTCGCCCGGCTGCGGGTCACTCGTGGTTAAGTTCAGCGCGGCGCCTGGGGGCACCGGCACCACCGCGGGCTCATAAAACTCGTTCGGCGGCGCCGGCGGTGGCGTGTCGGTGGATTGTGCAACCACCCCATCCTGCTGCTGGGTGGCATCGGTGCTACACGATGCCACCATAAACAGCCCTGCTGCTGCCAGCAGGCTACTGACTATCCGTACCCGCGTCACCTGCAGAGTCCTTGTCCTGTTCTTCCTTATCCGCCTCTGCTTGTGCTTTTAAGTCGCGGATGAATTTTTCCGGATCGAATTCGGTATAGTGCTCCGGCCCGGCGAAGTTTTCTAATGCCATGTGGTTGCTACACCTCCGTGTTCTTGATGCTCGAGGTAATAAAGTCCTTGACCGCTGCGGCATCGTTGGGCAGATCCGCCACGTGGCGCTCCGCATCTAGGATGTCAGCGAAACGCTCCGGTGGCTGCGGCGCGCTCCCGATGGCCTCGGTAATGGTTTCGCTGAATTTTACCGGCAGTGCCGTTTCCAGGCAGATAATGGGCGTCGTCACGCCCTCTTTTTGGGCCGCACGCGCCACCTTGATGCCATCGGCCGTGTGCGGATCCGCCAGGTAACCATAGCGCTCGTGGACGTCCTTGATGGTGGCGAGCCGATCATCGTGGGTGGAGGAACCGGAAAAGAAACCGTAGTCTTCACGCGCGGCCGTGATGAGCTCTTCTTCCAGGTTAAACCCGCCTTCTTTGACCTTGGTGCCAAAGAGATCCGCAACGCGGGCAGCATCGCGGCCTAAAAGATCGAAGGCGAAGCGCTCGAAGTTCGAGGCGCGGGAAATATCCATAGACGGCGACGAGGTGGCCATGGTTTCCGCGGCCGGACGCGGGCGGTAGTTGCCGGTGCGGAAGAACTCATCCAAGACGTCATTCTCATTCGTCGCCACGATGAGGCGATCGATGGGAAGGCCCATGCTGCGCGCGATGTGACCAGCGCAGATATCGCCGAAGTTACCGGTAGGAACGCTAAAGGATACCTTCTGCTCGTTAGTATCGGTGACCTTGATCCAGCAGGAAATATAGTAAACCACCTGGGCTAGCAGGCGCGCCCAGTTAATGGAGTTGACCGCGCCGATGCGGTAGTTGGCCTTAAATTCCGCATCGCTGGAGACGGCCTTTACCACGTCCTGGCAATCATCAAAGACACCGTCGAGGGCGATATTGAAGATATTCGGATCATCCAGGCCAAACATTTGGGCCTGCTGGAAGGCGGTCATGCGCCCGGCTGGGGTCAACATGAAAACGCGGATGCCGTCGCGCCCGCGCATGGCGTACTCAGCAGAAGAGCCGGTATCGCCAGAGGTAGCGCCCAAAATATTCAGCGTCTCCCCGCGGCGGGCAAGCTCGTATTCAAAAAGCTCGCCCAAAAGCTGCATGGCCATATCTTTAAATGCAGCGGTGGGGCCCTCGGACAGGTGGCCGATAAAGAGGGCATCGCCAAGCTCAGTGACCGGCACGATCTCTGGGGAGGCAAACTTCGGGTTGGTATATGCCCGGGCTGCGATTTTATCCAGATCCTCGTCTGGAATATCATCGATAAACAGCTTGATGACCTCGGCCGCAAGGGCGGCATAGCCGTTGGTTTTCACCACATCGCGCCACGCATCCAACGTGGCGGAATCTAGTTGCGGGTAGGTTTCAGGCAGGTAAAGGCCGCCATCGGGCGCGAGCCCTCCTAAAAGGATATCCGTAAAGGATGCGGGCTGGCCGGTGGTATCACGGGTCGAAATATACTTCACAAGATGAATCCTAGTAGTTAACGCGTAAGGTATCAGCCATGTCGCAGCCAAATCCCAGAGAAGTTATCACAACCCAGGCGTTAATGATTTGGATCGCGGCAATAGCGGTCTACCTCGTAGCCATTACCGGGCGGTCTTCCTTCGGCGTCGCCGGCCTTGATGCCATCGAGCGCTTCGACGTCGATGCCGGGCGCATCGCGGTATTTACCTCCGTGCAATTGGGCGTTTATGCCATCGCGCAGATCCCCACCGGCATGCTGATCGATAAATTTGGCCCCCGCATCCTGCTCGTGGTGGGCGCGGTCATTATGGGCGTTGGCCAGGTCATACTCGGCTTTACCAGCAATTACGGGGTAGCTATCTTCGCACGCGTGCTCATCGGCGCCGGCGATGCCACGGGCTTCTTATCGGTGATGCGCATCCTGCCTTACTGGTTCCCGCTGCACCGCACACCGATGTTTACCCAGGTGACCTCCTCCATTGGCCAGATGGGCCAATTCATTTCCGCCGTCCCCTTCCTCTGGTTGCTAGGAACTGCGGGATGGACCGCGGCGTTCGTGACCTTGGGCGCAGTAGGCATCCTCGTTGCCATTGCCGCCGCCGTCGCGGTCGCTGACTCCCCAGAGAAGCTCGGGGTTATCCCTTTAGAAAAAGAACCGCCCAATTCCCAGGGCAGCAGCATCGGTGCCCGCTTAAAGGCGGTCTTTACCTCGCCCATCGCCTGGCAAGCATACTTTATTCACTACAGCGGCATGTTGCCGCTGATTGTCTTTGTCATGCTGTGGGGCATGCCCATGATGACCCAAGGCATGGAACTATCCAAGGGCAAGGCCAGCCTCGTGCTGACCCTCTTGGCCGTATTTTTGGTTCTGGTCGGGCCCTTACACGGCCGGATTTCCTCCCGCGCGCAGAATATCCGCCCATGGGTCGCGCTCGGGTTCGTGTGCCTGCACGTGCTGACCTGGGTACTATTCTTCGCCTTCGGCACCGGCGGGGGTCTGGCGGCCATCACCGTGGTCTCCTTTATCTTGGCGCTGTGCACGCCGACGTCGAATTATGGCTTCGACATCATCCGCGAGAACATGGACCGCTCTGTCGTGGCCACCGCTACCGGCTTGGGTAATATGGGCGGGTTTACCTCCGGCATGTTGGGCGCGCAATTATTCGGCATGGTCTTGGATCACTCTGCCGATGCCCCCAATTACTCTATGCCCGATTTCACCTCCGCCGCCCTCGCCGTCCTCGCCGTATGGCTGTGCGGCATGGCTGGTGTCGTCATCACCCACATCCTGCGCCGGCGCGGCGGCTACGCGGGGCCATCCGTGCGGATCGTAGAAGTAACCTAGCGGTCTATTCGGGCCTTTCGGCCTCGTCCACCGCGGTGTCGGCCGCCTCTGCATCTTCTGCGTCTGGGTCCAAGATAAAGTTGATAGTCCCCTCAGGGTCCTCGAGGAACTCCCTGGTAGCGGCCACGGCCTCGGCCTCGTCAAAGGAAATGCGCTGAAAGCCGGTGTCATTTAATTCCACGATATCGGCATTGGGGCAGCCTAATAGGATGGGTGAATGCGTGGCGATAAATACCTGCGCACCGCGGTCAACGGCCTGGGCGATTTCCGCTATCAATGCCAATTGCCGGACGACGGACAATCCCGATTCTGGTTCATCCAGAATATAGACCCCAGCGCCGTCAACTCGCTCATAGAGCACATCGAAGACGGACTCGCCGTGCGAGCGGGCCTGCACATCCACCTGGGTGGGCAGGGTGGAACGCCCGCCGGTTTCCTCGGGGGATTGCTCGCGCGATAGCAGGTATTCATGGGTTTCCGCCCGCAGGAAATAGGCGCGCTGGATAAGCTCCGTGCACTCACAAGCCACCGGGCTTACTGGCAAGATTGCTTCCGGATCCCCCATCCGGCCGCCCTTGGGAGAGCACCCAAGATCCGTTGCCATGGCGGCCAAGAGGCTGGATTTTCCTATGCCGTTATCGCCAACGAAAATCGTCACCGGGCGGGTAAAGGAAAAGCGCCTTAAATCCCCTAGGTAATCGAAGGCAGGCAGGCTGCGGCGATAATCTCGCGGCATGGATTTCAGGCGAATGGCATCAACCAACATGCCTGGCACTTTAGCAGCAGCGGCGGTGCACAGTTGGGGTATGCACGCTATCTCTTCGCTAGTGCTGTTGCTACCTCGAGTGCGGACTTGAGGTGCAGGATTAATGGATCCCCGGTTGCGGCTTGGGCAATGGTCTCTGCTGGAACCGTATTCACCGCAAAGGCAATCGCCAATCCCCCGCTAATAGGAAATACTATGGCTGCGGCCACCGCCAAGGTTGTAGATAATCTATTGCTTATTGTCATCGTCTCCTCCAGTCCCTCGGTAACGAACACCATTATTCGTTACCGTTTCGTTATGGGATAACTCTAGGGAGACGAGCTGTTAAGGCCATGCCGTCAGTCTGCCGGTTTCCTGAAACTTCTTGGGGCCGTTCGCAGGCAATCCGTGGCCACGGCCTGGTCTAATTCGCCGGGGCGCTTTCGGCCACGATGCCATCGCTGGCAGGGATGACAATCCCCTTTTCAAAGGCGCCGATGATGGCCTTTTCATCGTCTTCATCCAGCTCACCAGAGGCCACGGCGCTCTTTAATTCGCGCTCGAGATACTGCCGGACATCAGACTTTCCGGATTTATTCTGGGTAATATCGCGCGGCACCGATTCCAGGGGAATGCCCAACGCCTTCGCCAGCGACATCACCCGATTGGCCTCTGAAGACGCATCGCCTCCTACTGCACCATTAACCTGAGCGGGCGCTTCTTCCTGTACCACTCCCCCGGCTACGGCATCGCCCACGGTCATCGTCCCTTTAGGCGGCTGATGGCGGCTGGTTGCCCACGTGCCAACGACGACGGCGATAATTGCCGCCACGGCGATACAACCCCAAAGGTAGATAAGCTTCCTGCGGTGGGCTTCCGGTGATTTAGCCATGTTAATCCGAACTTCCCCCGAAGAATCCGTATCCATTACCGCGCGAGGAATTGCCAGTGCCGCGTTCATTCAAGATATCGATGAGCGAGCGGATCGTGGCCTCCCCAATGCCGTCGCCGCGCCCGCGCGAGCGGGAGTCCGCACCGCCCTCACGATCAAGGTCGTCTTGGCGATGCGATGCATCGAGGTTCTGCCCGGCGCGGGACGCACCCGTCTGCGGGGCCGATACCGCGATGGTCAAGGTGGAGCCATCTAATTTTAGAACGTCATCATCGCGTACCCCTGCCGCGCGAGCGGCGGAAAGCAAGGCGGCCAATTCTCCAACGGTGGCGGAGTCCACATCAAGCTGCAGCTGAAATGACATACCAAAGATCCTTTCTCTAACTTGTTCCTACTTTAGGGCCCGATACTTCAAAAGTTAAGGGAATGAGCGCTGTATAGACCAAGTTATGCGGCAACTTTAAGAATGCTCGAAGGATTCCTCCTCTCCCCAAAAGACTTCATCGACCACCTTGCGCGCGTGCCGGGTCAATTTCAGGTACGTATCCAGGAAATCCTGGTTATTCTCCGGCGTCCACCCGGCCGCGCCAGCTACCTGGGCCAATTGTGGGCCAGGACCTGGCAATTGATCCACCCGCTTGCCGCGCACCAGCACCAATGCGTTGCGGGCATCCGTTGCCATCAACCACGCATCTCGCAGGTCGCTGGTTTGCGCGGTGCTTAAGACGCCGCTTTCTTCCAGCGCATCGAGCACCGGCAGGGTCCCTGGTTGGCGCAGCTCTGGATGCTCGTGCCCGTGCATCATAATCAGCAGCTGCACCGTCCACTCAATATCGGTCAGCGCCCCGCGCCCCAGCTTCGTGTGGGTGGTGCGATCAGCTCCCCGCGGCAGGCGCTCATTATCCACGCGAGCCTTCATGCGCCGGATGGCGCGAATGGTGGATTGGCTCGCGCCGCTATCCGGGTAGCGGTATTCATCGATCATCTCCATAAAGCGCTCGCCCACTTCCTCATCCCCGGCGATGAAGGCCGCGCGCAGCAACGCCTGCATTTCCCAGGCCTCGCCCCACTCGCGGTAATAGCGCTTGTAGGAGGCAATGCTGCGCACCACAGCACCCGAACGCCCCTCCGGGCGCAGGCCCAAGTCAACGTCCAAGGGAGGATCCCCAGAGGGCTTGGCAAGGCGGCGGCGCAGCTTATCGACGATCCCGATGGCCCACCGCATGGCCTCGCCTTCATCGTCTGCTGCGTCAGGCTCTGCCACGAAAAGGACATCCGCATCGGAACCGAACCCAAGCTCACGGCCGCCGAGCCGGCCCATGCCAATCACCGCAATGCGCGCCGGCGGTTCCGCATCCTCGTGGTCGTTCCGCCATGCCCGCACCTCCGCGCGCAGGGCGGCTTCCAGAACGGCGTTCCAGATAGTCGACAGCTCTTGGCACACCTGCTCAACGGGGATGATCCCTAAGAGATCGCCGCTGGCGATGCGCGCCAGCTCCACCCTGCGCAGCGAGCGCGCGACCGCCACCGCCTTATCCGGGTGCGCATGGCGTTTGCTGGAATTAACCAGCGCCTTAGATACCTGCTCAGGCTTGGTTTCGAGCAACTTGGGGCCGGTCGCGCCATCGGAAAGCTGCTTTACCGAATCCGGGGCGCTGATGATAAGGTCCGCGGTAAATGGCGAGGTTCCCAGAATATGCATTAAGCGCTGGCCGACGATCCCCTCATCCCGCAAAATCCGCAGGAACCACGACTTATCCCGGGCGGCCTCTGAGAGCTTGCGGTAATTGAGCAACCCCATATCCGGGTCCGCGGTGTCTGCCAACCACTCCATCAAGGGGGGCAACAAGATGGCTTGAATGCGTGCCTTGCGCGACGTCCCGGACGCCAGGGAGGTCAGGTGCTCGAAGGCGCGATCCGGCGAGCTATAGCCCAATGCCGCAAGCTGTAGCTTTGCCGCCTCGGGCGAAAGTTTGAGCTCATCGGCGGACATGGTCACCACGGAATTGAGAAGTGGGCGATAAAACAGGCGCGAGTGCAACTCGGAAATGCGCATCCTGATGCGGCGCAAATGCGCCAACATGCCCTGCACCGCAGACTTTGTGCCCTGCGGGGAGAATCCGGAAATCACCGCGAGCCAGTTCAGGCCCGCTTCATCATCGTCTGCCGGCAGGGTGTGCGTGCGGCGGAAGCGCTCCAATTGCAGGCGGTGTTCTAAAAGGCGCAAGAATTCATAGGCCTCGATGAGCTGCGTGCCGTCTTCGCGGCCCACGTAGCCTGCAGAGATAAGCGCATCGAGGGCATCTACCGTCGACAACGCGCGCAGGGATTCATCGGAGCGACCGTGCACCAATTGCAGCAATTGCACCGCGAATTCAATATCGCGCAGCCCACCGACGCCCAGCTTGAGCTCGCGATGTTTGAGCTCATCCGGCACATTGTCCAATACGCGCCGGCGCATGGCTTGGACGTCTTCCACGAAGGAATCGCGCTGCGAGGCCGTCCACACCATCGGCCGAATCTGTTCCAGATAGTCCTGCCCCAGCGGCAGGTAGCCGGTCATCGCCCGCGCCTTGAGCAGGGCCTGGAATTCCCAGGTTTCTGCCCACCGACGGTAGTAGGTCACGTGCGAATCCAGCGTGCGCACCAGCGCCCCAGACTTACCCTCCGGCCGCAGGTTCGCATCGACATCAAAAAATGTCGTGGAACCAATCCGGTTAAACTCCGCAGCTAGCCTGGTGGCCTTGGGCGTTGCCTCGCTGCCGACGAAGATAACGTCCACATCGGAAATGTAGTTGAGCTCGCCGGCACCGCACTTGCCCATCGCCATGACCGCAAGCTGCGCATCGAGCGGATCATCGCCGTAGATCTTGCGCACCGCAACGGCAAGGGAGGCGGTAAGGGCGGCATCGGCAAGCGCAGTCGTCAGCGTGGTGACCTGCCGGAAGCTTACCTCCGGCTGCGGGCGGGATTGCCCCTTGCGGGAGTGGAAGGTTCCCGCCACATCGTGCGCGGCAAGCCGCATCATCAGCGTGCGGTACTGGGTCCGCATCTCCTTTTTATGCTCGCCCTCGCTCGCGCGGTACGTACCCGGCGCACTGAGATCGTCCCTCGCTGGATCAGGAGCATCGAGCTCTGCAGCGAACGTTGCCGGCTGCGCCCCCACCGTTTCAAGCAGGCTAGTCAGCATCTCTTCTGGCTCTGGGAGGGGCTTTTTCAGCTCCTCCCACAGCTCCGGGTGGGCGGCGAGGTGATCCCCGAACGCCGTCGACGCACCCAAGAGCGCGAGAAGGCGCACCCGCACTTGCTCGTTGCTGCGGATTTCCGCATCGAGCTCCGGGGCCTGCTCGTAAATGCGCACGAGGTTATTAAGCGCCAAATCTGGATCACCGACCGCAGCCAGCGTCCATAAGAGATCAACGGACTCCGGATTATTCCATCCCAGTTGTTCTAAGTCTTGTGCGGCATGGGACCGGCTAAGGCCCAGCGACGCCGGCGAAGGCACCGTGGCAGGACGCATTATTCTCCTAGAAGTTCAGGTTGTTGCGCAGCTCGACTGTGGTAATTTGGCGCTGGTAATCGCGCCATTCTTCCCATTTGGCGCGCAAGAAGAACTCGAAGACGTGCTCGCCCAAGACCTCCGCCATAAATTCGGACTTTTCGAACTCGCGCAGGGCCTGGTCCATGCTGGAGGGCAGATCCTTATACCCCATGGCGCGGCGTTCGCGGTGGGTGAGCTGGTGGACATCGTCTTCCGCGGGCTCGTCTAATTCGTAGCCTTCCCGGATGCCTCGCAGCCCGGCTGCGAGAATGACCGCATAACCCAAGTATGGGTTCATGGAAGCATCGATGGACCGGATTTCCACCCGGCGCGATTCCTCCTTGGTCAGGCGATACGTTGGTACGCGCACCAGGGCGGAGCGGTTCTGCACGCCCCAGGTGGCCGAACCCGGTGCTTCATTGCCAAACATCAGCCTCTTATAGGAGTTGGGCCACTGGTTGATAATGGGGCTCATCTCCGTGGAGTGCTCCAAAATTCCGGCGATGAATTGCTTAGCGGTGCGCGAGAGCGAAAATTCATCGTCCGGATCGTGGAAGGCATTGGACTGGCCTTCAAAAAGGCTAAAGTGCGTATGCATTCCGGAGCCCGGGAGATCCTCAAAGGGCTTGGGCATAAACGTTGCCCGCACATTGGAATCCGTGGCAACCTGCTTAATCACCCGCCGGAAGGTCATAATATTATCCGCCATGGTCAGCACGTCGGCATGGCGGAGATCGATTTCCTGCTGGCCCGGCGCGGTTTCGTGGTGGCTAAATTCGGTGGCGATGCCGAGCGATTCCAATGCCAACATAGCGCGGCGGCGAAAGAGCGGCGCGGTATCGTGCGTCGCCTGATCGAAGTACCCGCCATTATCGGTGGGGACCAGGTCTGTCAGTTCCTTGCTGTGTTCCAGCAGGTAGAACTCGATTTCTGGCGAGGCCATGCAGGTAAAACCATCGTTGGCAGCCTCGGTGACCTGGCGGCGCAGGATATGGCGCGGATCTACCACGGAGGGCTGGCCGTCTGGCTGCGCAATATCGCAGAACATGCGCGCCGTTTGTAGGTCCGGCTCGTTGTCATCAAAGGGCAGGATTTGGAAGGTGGAGGGATCCGGCAGCGCAATGGTGTCTGATTCCGAGATGCGGGAAAATCCCTCTACCGAAGAACCATCAAAGCCAATCCCCTCCTCAAAGGCGGATTCGAGTTCGGAGGGGCTCATCACTACGGATTTGAGGGCGCCCATGATATCCGTAAACCACAAGCGGATAAAGCGGATATCGCGTTCCTCAACGGTGCGTAAGACGAATTCGTGTTGGCTATTCATGCCCTAAACCTTACCGGCTCACCGCTAGGCAGTGTGCAGTTCATTAGTCAATTTCCACATGGTCAGATTCGCAGGTCGCCAGAGTATTCAGGGGGTAGCTAGCGGGGGTTATAGGAGCAGGTACGGCTGCGCGCACGTGCTTTGCTAGTGGGGCAAGCGAACACCTGTACAACCTTTCTAAAGGAAGAAACTAGTATGACCTCCCACGTTGATGAACTTTCTGCCAGCGTTATCGATGCCATAGTTACTGCCGCCCAATACGGGTGGTCCCCGGACGATTTACGCCACGTCCTGGGCGCTTATTCCTATCCCCTCATCTACCGCGCTAGCCCGCACGTACCTGCCCGCATCACCTCACCCGCGCTGCGCAAAGCGTGGCTGCAATTAGAAGCACCGCAAGAAAGTTTCATTCCCCCCGATAAAATGCGCGCCATCATGAAAGAGCTGGTGCACCTGCCGCGTTTGCGCGATACCGAACTTTTAGCAGGCGGCGAGTTGAGCCAGGCTGGTGACTCTAGCGATAAGCAGGATAAAATCCGCCACAAGGTTTTGGGGCTATTGCGCAAGGCCGAGTCCACGTCCTTTGCAGAAGAGGCAGAGGTGCTTATTTCTAAGGCCCAGTCGCTGCAGCAGAAATACCGCATCGAAGATCTCTTAACCGTGGACCAGCCCCGCCTCATTTCCCACCGCGTGCACGTTCACCCGCCATATATCAAACACCAGGTCACCTTGTTAGGCACCATCGCCAATGCCAATGGGTGCACCACCCTCCTCATCCACGAAAAGGGCCTTGCCTGCATCATCGGCGCGCCCGAAGACGCCGCCCACTGTGCCGATCTGTTCTCCTCGCTGAACCGCCAATGCGATTGGTACATGCGCAATAGCGAGGGTGCCGAGTTTGCACGCGCGACACAGACCACCGCGTCCTATCGCCGGAGCTTTCGGCTTTCCTATGCCGCCCGGATCGGGGAGCTGCTGGAGCTGGCCAATGAAGACGGGATCGAAGAAAAACTCGATGAATCTCCCTATTGCAGCCACCACGCAGAACTCATCGCCACTCAGACGCTACCTGCGCTCCAAGCGCGCACCGATCATGCTGAGGAAACCCGAGACCGCCTATTTCCCAACCTGACCACATCCTCGCTATCCATGAATAGCCTGCATGGCATCACTGATGGCATCACGGCCGCGGATAAGTCTCACTTGGGTGGGCCTGCCACTGGCATCGATTCTTAATACCGGCAGCCCCTCACCCCGCGGCTTCTTCTACCCGCTTTCAGCCCAAGGTGTCGGCTGCGCATTTCTACCAGTGCGCACAGCAAACGCTGCGAAATTTTTCAGGCGGTCGCTGCGCGTCACGGGTAGGATCACAGGTGAAATTAATTGTTGTAAAAGCTTAAGGGTATGTGAATGTCAACACAGACTTTCCTGGAAGTAGAAGCGAAATTCGCCGTAGCAGAATCGACTCAACTACCTGAACTCACTCGACTCGAATCCGTTGACCATATTGCAGAAACGCGCCACCACGCTCTATCCGCCATCTATTACGACACGGAAGATTTGCGCCTAACGCACGCCAAAATCACCTTACGCCGCCGCACCGGCGGCAATGACGATGGCTGGCACATCAAGATCCCCAGCGAGGGTGGCCGGACCGAGATCCATGCCGAGCTGGGAGAACCGGTAGACGGCAAGTACGAGGTGCCCCAAGAGCTGGTACGGCAGGTGCGTTCCATCGTTCGTCACAACGAGTTAAACCCCATTGCGCAGGTGGATAATAACCGCACCGAGATGCTGCTTGCAGACGAACACAATAATCCGGTCGCGGAATTCTGCGATGACCACGTCACCGCCTTTTCCTTCCTGCCCGGCGGGCAGCAGCAATCCTGGCGCGAATGGGAGGTAGAGCTTGCCGGTGAGCTTCCAGGCACCGAAGCGGGAAGCCACTTCATTCGCCGCGCCACCTCCCTTCTCATCGGCGCTGGGGCTCGCGTTTCTTCGTCTCCGTCTAAGTTGAAGTCGGCCTTGGGAGATTCCTACAACAATGCTCCCCTACCGCCCGCGCTCATTACCCCAGACGTTGATGAGGATTCCCCAGCAGCCGCAGTGATTACAGCGCTGCAAGCCAACCGGGACAAGCTCATTGATTACGATCCGCGCGTTCGCCGCGATGAGTGGGACTCGGTGCACCAGATGCGCGTGGCCACCCGCGAGCTGCGCAGCCACCTGCAGACTTTTCACGGCATTGTCGTCGGCCCACAGATTGAGAAGATCGAAGCCGATCTCAAAGAGCTCGCCAGCATTTTGGGCGTAGCCCGCGATGCAGAGGTTGTGGAAGAGCGCTGGCAAGAGCTCTTGGAGTCCGAGGACTCCGATACCTTGGATGCTGCCACCCGCGAACACATCTCCCGCGATATGGGAACGGCCTACCGGCGGGCGCACCGCAGGGTTATCGCCGCGCTAAATTCTGAAGAATACCTCGAATTGCTCGAGTCCCTCGACCGCCTATTGGCAGATCCCCCTACTGCCGGTTCTCAATCCGCAGAAGATGCCGACGGTGATGACGATTCCGCTGCCGTGGACGCGACTGAGAAAGCGCCCGGAGATGCAACCGATAATTCAGCCGAAGAATCCGCGGAAACGCACCCCGCAGAGGAAGAACCGACCGCTGAAAAGAAGACGGAAAAGTCACCTTCCACCGGCGATGCGGAGGCCGAGGACGTCGATGCCGTTATGGCACGCCACCTAGAAAAGGCCTATAAGAAGCTGGTCAAGCGACACAAGAAGGCAGTGGAGAACTGGGATAACGCGGAGCTTTCACTGCACGAGCGCGAGGATTATTTCCACGATATGCGCAAGGCGGCCAAGAAGTTGCGTTACGCAGCAGAGGCAGCTGGTTCAGCAACGAAGCTAAAGACCAAGCGCCTGTACAAGGCCTGCAAAAAGATGCAATCGGTCTTGGGGGATTTCCAAGACTCGGTTACCTCGCGGGATAAATTGCTCGAGCTATCCCAGAACGCGCACCGCCGCGGGGAAGATACCTTTGGTTACGGCCTGCTGTACCAGCGCGAACGCGCCATCGGCCTGGCCGCCTTGGATGATTACAACGAGTCTTTCAAGGACATCAAGGCCGCATTTAAGCCGCTGCGCAAAAAGCTGAAGAAGTAACGGGCCGTGACACCAGTTGTGGCGCGTTAGGCCGCATTGGTAGCTGCCAGGTGATGGTTGGGAAATAAACTAGTCCCAGCCATCATCTTCTTTATCTGCGGCATCGGCGGCCTTGGTGCGAGCGCGCGCAATTTCTATGGCGTGCTCGGCCTCCTCGCGGGTGCCATAGGGTCCCATGCGGTTTTCCCAGCCGAATACTTTGCCCTTGCTGACTTCCTTGGTGGAAGGGTCGTAATACCACTTCTCATCTGCTGTAGTCGCCACGGTAGTCCCTTTCGTCTATATACTTTGGACAGCACGTGTGCGCCGCCCGCCTGTGGTTGGTGCCCACACTACCCATGCATGAAAACACGCGCCCGCTAGAATATGAGGGCAGTATTTCTTTTCATGCCTCCCTTGCACCGTCAAGCAGAGCAAGGGAGCCGCTTTATCGGCTACTTTGTCCATGGCGCTAGCCCGCGCCACGTAGCCGCGTGATTTTTATCCGCCGAATTGGAAAAGGAGCTTTTGCCTTCATGCCACTGTGGTCGACGCCTAAATCCCCTATTGCTGAGCGCGTTGCACAACAACACGCCTCTATCGTGGAAACGGAGCCCACCCATGTCGCCAGCGCGCCCGCGACCTGGCCGCTCATTGGTGAGCATATCGATCATTATGGGGGCATCGTCGCCGCAAGCCTGTCGGATCTCCGCGCGGCGGCGGCCGTCAGTTCGCGCAAGGATGGCATCGTTTCCGTCCACTACGTGCCGGCAATCGGGGAGCCTGCACACGATTCCATTGGCCTGCAGGAGGTAGCTGCGCTCGCTGCGGCGCAACAACCCACGACGGACTCAGAGGGGCAGCCGGTCATCCCGCCCGCACCAGAAGGTGGGCTGGCCGCGCGCATCGGCGGCATCGTGCACACCATGGTCAACCGCCAGTTACTGTCCAGGGAGACGGCTGGGGCGGATATCACCATCGTGAGCGATATCCCCAACGATATCGGCTTAGGCGCCGCATCGGCGGCGGATGTTGCCGTAGCGCTTGCCTTAATGGGCCCAACCGATAACCTCGACGCGCCCTTGCGCGTGCGCGTTGCGGATGTCTGCACCCAGGCGGTGACCACCTTTGCCCATAAGCCCGCCCTTCGCGCGCGCCACACCGCCGCGCTGCGCAGCAGTGGCGACGGTGTCTGCATCATCGACTATGCCGATGGCTCGGTCACCCACGCGCCCCACGTCGTGGACCAAGACGTGGTGGCCTTCACCGTGGCGGTGCCCGGGAACACTGCGGAAGAACAGTCACAGGCAATTGACGCTATCCGCCAGCGCCAGCAGTTTATCGATGATGCCTGCCATTCCTTCGGCACGGAGTCGCTGCGCTTATTGCCCGATGCACAACAGCGCGTGGTGGAGTGGCTCAAGGCGGTGCACAAGGTCTACGGCGAGGAGGGCCGCCCCAGCATCAATGCGGCTACTGAGTGGATGGCATTTTATGAGGAAGAGACCTCCCGCGTGGAGCACTTCGTGCGCTACCTGCGCTCGCACCGCCGCAACGAGCTTTTCCCCATTGTCTTGCAGTCGCAGGCCTCGCTGACCAATATTTATGGTTTCGATTCCGCAGAAAAGCTCGCGGAGCTGGTCACGGTCCGCGGCGCGGTGGCCGCGCGCTCGGCGCATGCGGGGCTATCTAGCGCTGTTATTGCCTATGTCCCCAGCAACCGCGCGGAAAACTTCGCGGCAGATCTGGCAGATGATGGCTTCCTGCTGGTGAAGCTGGCCGCTGGCGAGCCCGCCAAGGTAGAAGATTAAGGGCGAATGAGCCGGCCTATAAGCCGGATTCTGTCTAACCGCAGCGCCCCATTAAGCGGAACGCCGCGCGGCGAACATCCATCTAGACCAACCGTTGCCAGTTGGTTCCAGCAGCTACCTTCAGGCTCGGGCGAGCAGCCTTAAAACGCCTGATCGGGCCCTGCAACGTGGCAGGGCCGTGATGCCTTGCTCCCGGTGGGGTTTACCCAGCCACCGCCATCACTGACGATGCTGGTGCGCTCTTAACGCACCGTTTCACCCTTACCTTGTGTCCCCAACTTGAGCCGAAACGCAAGTGGAGGCACAAGGCGGTCTACTTTCTGTTGCACTTGCCCGCGGGTCACCCCGGGTTGCCGTTAGCAACCACCGTGCTCTGTGGAGTCCGGACTTTCCTCGACTTTCACTTGCGCCCACCAGCTGTCAGCACAGTTTGTCAGCCGCGATCGCCCGGCCGGCTCATTCACCCGCTCCATCTTCGTCGATAGCCGCGCACCTGTGCAAATCTGCTGGAACACTCTGCAAGGCGCTTAGTCGTAACGGATGACTTTTCGTCCATCGATGCTGCCGTCGTGCAGCTGTTTGAACACGTCGTTGACATCGTGAATGCTGCATTCGGTGACATCTGGTTTCACCTTGCCGCGCGCATAAAAATCAATGGCCTCGGCCAGGTCTTGACGCGTGCCGACGAGCGAGCCACGAATTGTCAGCCCCTTCAGCACGATGTCGAAGATGGACGCCGGGAATTCCCCTGATGGCAGGCCATTGAACACGATGGTTCCGCCGCGTTTAGCCATCTCGATGGCTTGCCCGAAAGCATCCGGGTGCACCGCAGTCACCAGCACTCCGTGGCTGCCACCGTCAGTAAAGTCCTGCACCGCCTGTACCGGGTCAACTTCGCTGGCGTTCACGGTAAATTCTGCGCCGTGGCGCTTGGCCAGCTCCAGCTTGGAATCGGAAATATCAACGGCGATAACCCGCATGCCCATCGCGTCGGCGTATTGCACCGCCAGGTGCCCCAGGCCGCCGATACCGGAGATGACGACATATTGACCGGGCTTGGTCTCGGTCATTTTCAGACCTTTGTATACGGTCACGCCTGCACATAGGATCGGTGCGACTTCTACCGGGTCGCTACCTTCCGGGATGCGTGCGCAGTAGCGTGTGTCAACGAGCATATATTCGCCGAAGCTTCCGTCGACGGTATAGCCGCCGTACTCTGCTTTCACGCAGCGGGTTTCCCAGCCAGTTAAGCAGGATTCACATTCGCCGCACGTCGACCAGAGCCAGGCGTTGCCGACAAGGTCGCCTTCGTTCACGAACTGTTCACCCGGCCCAAGCTTGACGACGCGCCCTACTCCCTCGTGTCCGGGGATAAACGGTGGTTCTGGTTTTACGGGCCAGTCACCTTCTGCAGCGTGCAGGTCGGTGTGACAAATCCCGGATGCCTCGAGTTTCACGAGTGCTTGGTGCTCGCCGGGTTCTGGGAGTTTTTCTGCACGGACGGTGACATTAGGGCCGAATTCTTCCACGACTGCTGCCGTGAATTCCTTCGGTGGTTGTGTGGACTGTGCGGTTCTGGTTGGTGTAGTCATTGCTTCTCCTCCTCTGGTTGGTGAGCTCAAGCAATGAGCTCTGGTTAATGAGCAAACTGCCGAATTTCAGTATAGAAACAAAATAATAAAATGTGAAGCAAATCACTTATTGGGTATTGTTTTCATTTCGCTGCGCACCTGTCCTGCCATCAAGAGTGGCTGCACCTAACGCCCTCGGCGGCTTATAAGGCTCACCAACGAGGGGTTAGTACAAGCCGAACACGGTGCACACGGTGGAGGCAGTAAGCGAAAGAAAGGCAGCGGCAAAAACTGTAGCCGCTGCTTATCGAGTTCCCGGTACTAGCTGCGTAAAAACTAAGTTCACATCACCGTCAGCGCAGGTGCGCGGTTTCGTTCACGCTGAGTACCGCCGATGCCACCGGCGAGTTCTCGTCATAAAACTTGACGACGCCAATGCTGGCAAGATCCAAAAACAGGTGACTAAACGTCGCTGGCCCAGCATTCAACGCCTGGCGGGTCAACGATTTAATCGGATTAACGTGACTGACCACAGCGATCGTTTTACCGGGGTGCTTGGCGACGAGTTCTTTTCGGAATTCCCGTACGCGGCGGTGCACCTGTGCGAGTGATTCCCCAGCTGGCGGTGCTAGCGACGCATCGGTAATCCAGGCATCGTGCAGCGCGGCATCGTCATCCTGGGCCTGTTGGAAGGTCAGCCCCTCCCAGTCGCCAAAATCTGCCTCGATCAACGCGTCGTGCGTTTCTACCTGGGCACCGGTTTTTTCCGCGATCTTTTTCGCCGTCACCTGGCAGCGCTGCAGTGGCGAGGACACCACCAGATCAATCTCGCCGCGTTCGGCCACGGCGGCAGCCGAAGCTTCTGCTTGCTGCATGCCGGTCTCGGTCAGCTCAATATCGCTGTGCCCGCAGTACCGGTGCTCAGCGGAGTAGGTCGTTTGCCCGTGCCGCACCAGAATCAACGTGGTCGGCTGGCAGGTCACGCCCGTCCACGAGGCATGCGAGCCGGTGCTAATTTTCGCAGCGCCAGCATCCGAAAAAGTATCGGACACGGCCTGTTCATCAGCGCCAGCGGCAGTATCACCAGTGTCAGAATCATCGCCAGAATCATCGCCGCAGTCCACCACACCCGGCGCGTGGCCGGCGGCAGCAGCATCCATAGCCTCATTCGACAGTGCATCCGCTACTTTGTTGTCGTTTCGCCGCACCCAGCTCAGGTTCACCCTTCCGAGCTGCTGCATGAGCTTCTGCGCCTGTACACCCAGCTGCTTCATGTCTGGGTGTTTGATCTTCCAGCGGCCGTTCATCTGCTCGACGACCAGCCGGGAGTCCATATAAAAGTCGACGTCATCCGCGCCCAGCTCGACTGCAGCTTCCAGCCCGCGCAACAGCCCGTGATATTCGGCGACGTTGTTGCTGGCTTTCTTGCCGACGACATAGACGATTTCGCGCAACACCGTCTCACCATCGGCGGCGTAGACGACGGTGCCAGAACCTGCGATTCCGGGATTTCCGCGCGAGCCGCCATCGGCGTAGATGATGACCTTCATGATGCCAGGCGCACCAGGTAGGAACCACAGTCGCTGCATTGCGGCAGTTCATCGGCAGGCGCATTGCGCACGGCGTTTTTATCGGCGGGCGGCAAGACGATAAAGCAGCCACCGCAGGCCCGGTTGGCCTTAAACTGCGCGGCGCCGACGCCGTTTTCTTGCCGCTGCGCGTCGTATTCCTCGAGGACATCGGAGGGCAGCTGTTCGCGCAAATCCGCGATGCGCACGGCGGGGTCGGGCTGGTTTTCCGCGGCCTCCTGCGCCGCGTCGGCGGCGCGGCGCAGCATGTCCAGCTTGCGCTCGGAATCCGAGACGCGCGCGCCGTGGACGTCCAAGTTGGAGCGCAGCGCGTGGATCTCGTTGTGGGCTTCTTGTAGCTCACTCATTAGATCCGCGATGCGGGACTTGGTGGCGTAGAGATCGTGCTCGATGTCCTTGCGCTTTTCGGTATCCAATTCGGCACCGAGCTGGCCCTTGTCATCGCGTTCGCGCCGGCGCAGCTTGCGCTCATCGGCCTGGATGCGCAGGATTTCATTTTCCATGTCATCGACTGCCATCTGCGCGGAACCGGAGGCATCGAGCAAGCGCTTGTGTTCCTGCTGCGCCTTGTCGTATTCGACCTTTTCTGGCAGCTCTTTTTCCCCGCCAATGCCTTGCGAGCGTTCCAGGTTGGCCAATTCCAGCAGTACCGGCTGTAGTTCTTGCGATAGTTTCACTTATGACTCCTTTGGGTGCGCGGAGATAGTCCACGGATCAGTACGCAGGCTAATAATTTCCGTATCTAGTTCTAATGCTGCTTCTACGATATCGCTTGCTTGCGCCGTCCAGGGAAATTCGCTGGCCCAGTGGGCTGTATCGATGACGGCCGGTCCCCCGGCGCGCAAATGTTCGTCCACCGGGTGATGGCGCAGATCAGAGGTAACATAGACATCGACTCCCAGCTTTGCCGCAGCCGCAAGGAAGGAATCCCCGGCGCCGGACGATACCGCCACGGTGCGCACGGTCTGTTCTGGGTCCCCGGCGGCCCGGATGCCCCATGCGGTCTCCGGCAGGGCATTGGCCACCTGCTGCGTAAACTCCCGCAGGGTCATCTCGCGGGGCAGCTCGCCCACACGCCCCAGGCCCAGCGCGGTATCAAGGTCGCCGTTTCCGGCCGTTTCCACGATGTCATAGGCGGGCACCTCATACGGGTGCGCCTCGTGCAGCGCCGCAATCAGCGTGGACCGCAGCGAGGAGGGAGCCACAAACTCCACCCGTACCTCGTCGCCGCGGTGCAGCTTGCCGATGTCCCCTTCTACCGGGTCCGCCCCCTCTTCCGGCTTGAATTGGCCTTTGCCCGCGATATCGAAGGAGCAGTGGGAATAGGCGCCGATGTGGCCCGCGCCGGCATCGAAAAGCGCCTGCTTTACCTGCTCAGCACTGCCTACAGGAATATGCACTCCCCACTTATCGATGGTCTCTGGGGCTTCCGGCACGATGGGCCGACCCGGAGTAATGCCCACGAGCTCCGCGAGCTTATCGTTAACCCCTGGCCGGGCCTTATCGGCGTTGGTGTGGGCGGCAAAAAGCGCCACGCCATTTTTAATCAGGGTGTGTACGACCTTGCCCTTGGGCGTATCGGCCGCCACTGAGTCCACGCCGCGCAGTAGCAGCGGGTGGTGGACTACCAACATATCCGCGCCGAGCTCAACCGCGCGGTCCGCAACCTCTTGGGTGCAATCTAAAGCAAAGGCGACGTTGCGCACCTCGTCTGCGGGATCGCCGCAAATAAGGCCTACGGCATCCCACTTTTCGGCCAAACGGGGCGGATAGGCCTTGTCCAAAACGCGGCGCACATCGTCCACTCGCACAGCAGACATGGGGATACTCCTTTATGCTCGATTCTTGTAAATTACGCTAGTGCTATATCCTGTCTCCCGCACTACAGTACTATCTGCGCAAAGGGTTTTCGCATGACTGAATCTTCTTCTCACTCGGGTCTCTACCTCGTCTTTGTGTGCACCGGCAATATTTGCCGCTCGCCCATGGCCGAAATCATCGTTCGCGATGAAATGGAAGATGACATGCTCGATCTCCTCGCCACCGTGGATTCCTGCGGGCTCGGCGGCTGGCACGTGGGGCAAGGCGCGGATGAGCGGGCCGTGGCAGAACTGCGCCGCGCCGGGCACGATGGGGCATCCCACCGCGCATCCAAATTGGGCGAAGAGCACATGAATGCCGATCTCTTCATCGCGATGGATTCCGGGCACTATGATTCGCTCATCGATCTGGGCATCGACTCTGACAAGGTCCGCCTGATGCGCAGCTTCGATCCCAATTCCCCGGAAGGCGCAGAGGTCGCTGACCCCTACTACGGCACCGAAGAAGACTTCGAAACCGCGCGCAAGAATATCGAAGCCGCGGTACCCGGCCTGCTGGATTGGATTCGCGAGAACCACGACTAGACTTGGGGGCATGCTAAAGACGTTCCTCAAGCCTGGCTGGGTACTCATGCTGCTTTTCGTGGTGGCATTTTCCTACCTGGCCTTTAGTGTCCTTGCCCCATGGCAGTTGGGAAAGGACGATGACATTGTGGAGCGCAATGAAAACATCACCCACGCCTACGAGGCCGATCCGCAGCCGATTGACCAGGTCGTAGACGATGATGGGGCCATCTCTGGCGATGAATGGTCCCGCACCACTCTGAAGGGCCACTACCTGCCCGAGGATGAGGTGCTACTCCGCCTGCGCCCCGCCGGTTCCGGCCCGTCCTATCAATCCTTGGTGCCTTTCCGCACCGATGCGGGCCTGACTATGCTGATTAACCGCGGTTGGGTCAGCGCCGAGGAGGGCAATGCGGTGCCGGATATTCCGCCCGCTCCCTCCGAGGAGGTAACGATTACCGGCATGGTGCGCTCAAATGAGGCCGAGCACAAAACCGCCCCCATCACGCAGGAGGGCTACCAGCAGGTCTATTCCATCCACACCGAGCAGGTGGGCTCGCTTATCGGTGCTGACTTAGGCCAAGACTATATCCAGCTCTCCGAGGACCAGCCGGGCGTCCTCAACGCCATGCCCATCCCGCAGCTCGACCGCGGCAACCACCTTTCTTACGGCTACCAGTGGATTGCCTTTGGCATCATGGCCCCGCTGGGATTGGGCTACTTTATTTGGTCCGAGATTCGCGAGCGCCGCCGCCTGCGCGAAGAAGAAGCCGCCATGCAGGCCCTCAATGCGGACGCAGAATCGCTTGCCGATGCCCCCGCCTCCAACGGCGAACCTGGCACGGCTGCCGATGCCGATGCCGATGCCGATGCCACTGGCGCTACCGATGCCAACACCGATCCCGCACCTCTCGCCACCGAGCTGCGCAACCGCTCTCGCTACGGCGATTCCAAGCCAGACCACTACGCCAAGCTGAAAAAGCGCCGCCGCGAGCGCTACTAGCCGTCTTCGTTGGCTGATTATGGGCCCGTCTCGGGCCTGCTTTCGGCCACGCATGCAAAAAATCTCGAGCCACCGTTTTAAAAACGATGCCTCGAGACTTGAAAAATGGTGCGGCCTGAGGGGATCGAACCCCCGACCTATTGGGTGTAAACCAATTGCTCTTCCAGCTGAGCTAAAGCCGCATGCGCCCTTGCGCTGTTATGTACAGTAGCGCAGGATTGTGAAGCTACACAAATCAGCTGGTGAAGGCTATTTTTTGGTGTAGCCCCGCTGTACCAGGCAGGAACCCTGCCACTCGCCAAAGCGCTCAGCTTTGGTCTGCACCAAACCGGCTAGCTGCGCCGATTCGGAGATGAGACCAGGCTCGACGGTGCCCGGCTTGCCGGCACCCGGAGTCAGCAACCAGACGGAGCCGTTGTCCGCGAGGGGGCGGCTGGCATCCACCAGGCCGTCCACGAGGTCGCCGTCTTCCTCGCGCCACCAGAGAAGGACTACATCGCACAGCTCATCATTTTCCTCTTCGAGGAAATCCTCACCGAGTACGGCTTCGATCGATTCAGAGATTGTGTTGTCACAATCCTCGTCCCAACCAAGCTCTAGAGCGATTTGCCCTTCCTTGATTCCGAGCTTGACTGCAGCGTCAGCCACTATGCATTTCCTTCCTTATCCGGTGAATTCTTACTCACGCCCGGCCCATGATTGGCACAGAGGGCGTGTGTTATTACATGTAGTTTAACGTCCCAGGCCGTCTTTTACTTGCTATAGCACCCCTTTCCCCCAATTTGCAGGCCCTTTTCTGCTCACACCGGCGCCTGTTTTGTGGGAGAACTAGCGCCGTTTAGGGACCTACTACCCACGTTTGCACACCGGGTGAGGGAAGCAAACCGCAGGTGGTAGGGGGTGCATCGGCAAGCGCGGCGTTTTATCCGGGATAGACTCCCACTCGCGATCTGGGAACGCGTATCGTAGGAGATAAACTCTGCAGACCCTTAATTAGGAGGTTTACATGGCCGAGAAGGACCCCGCCAAGGGCGATTCCAACTTCCCGCTTATCCGCGATGGTGTTGCATCGTACCTTCACGACAGCGACCCAGAAGAAACTCGCGAGTGGATGGATTCCCTCGATGGTCTGCTGGACCATTCTGACCAAGAGCGCGCGCGTTACCTGATGCTGCGCCTACTGGAGCGCGCCACCGCCAAGCGCGTGGAGCTTCCCTCGTTGACGTCGACGGACTTCGTCAACACCATCCCCACCAACATGGAGCCGGAATTTCCTGGCGATGAAGAACTAGAAAAGCGCTACCGCCGCTGGATCCGCTGGAACGCTGCCATCATGGTGCACCGCGCGCAGCGCCCCGGCATCGGTGTCGGCGGCCACATCTCCACCTACGCGGGTGCCGCCCCGCTGTACGAGGTTGGCCTCAACCACTTCTTCAAGGGTAAGGACGATCCTTCAGGCGGCGATCAGGTCTTCTTCCAGGGCCACGCCTCCCCGGGCATGTACGCCCGCGCCTACATGGAAGGCCGCCTCTCTGAGGAAGACCTCGACGGCTTCCGCCAGGAAGTCTCCCTCGGTGAAGGCAAGGGTCTGCCCTCCTACCCGCACCCGCGCCTGATGCCATGGTTCTGGGAGTTCCCCACCGTGTCCATGGGCATTGGCCCGATGAACGCCATTTACCAGGCACGCTTTAATAAGTACCTGGAAACCCGCGGCATCAAGGACACCTCCAAGCAGCACGTCTGGGCCTTCTTGGGCGATGGCGAGATGGACGAGCCAGAGTCCCGCGGCCTGCTGCAAACCGCTGCGCTGTACGAGCTGGATAACCTCACCTTCGTGATTAACTGCAACCTGCAGCGCCTCGACGGCCCAGTGCGCGGTAATACCCAGATCATCCAGGAGCTGGAGTCCTTCTTCCGCGGTGCCGGCTGGGACGTCATCAAGGTCATTTGGGGCCGCGGCTGGGACAAGCTGCTGGACAAGGACACCGAAGGTGCCCTCGTCAACGTCATGAACACCACCTCTGACGGTGACTACCAAACCTTCAAGGCCAATGACGGCGCTTATGTGCGCGAGCACTTCTTCGGCCGCGATGAGCGCACCGCAAAGCTGGTAGAAGACCTCTCCGATGACGAAATCTGGGCACTGCGCCGCGGCGGCCACGACTACCGCAAGGTCTACGCAGCGTACGCCCGCGCCCTAGAGAACAAGGGCTCCGGCAAGCCGACCGTCATCTTGGCCCACACCATTAAGGGCTACGGCTTGGGCCACAACTTCGAGGGCCGCAACGCTACCCACCAGATGAAGAAGCTGACGCTGGAGGATCTCAAGAACTTCCGCGATAAGCAGGAAATCCCCTTCTCCGATGAAGAGCTGGAAAAGGATCCCTACCTGCCGCCGTACTACCACCCGGGCAAGGACTCCCCGGAGATCAAGTACATGCTGGAGCGCCGTAAAGAACTCGGCGGCTTCCTGCCTGAGCGTCGCACGGACTTCACCCCATTGGAAGCACCTTCCTTGGACAAGCTGCGCTCCGTGCGCAAGGGCTCTGGCAAGCAGGAAGTGGCTACCACCATGGCCTTGGTGCGCACCTTCAAGGAGGTCATGCGCAATAAGGAACTGGGCAAGCGCATCGTGCCCATCATCCCGGATGAGGCTCGTACCTTCGGCATGGACTCCTGGTTCCCCACCATGAAGATCTGGAACCCGCGCGGCCAGAACTACGTGCCGGTGGACCACGACCTGATGTTGTCCTACCGCGAGGCCACCGATGGCCAAATCATGCACGAGGGCATTTCTGAGGCCGGTGCGGCAGCATCCTTTACCGCCGCCGCTACCTCGTATGCCACCCAGGGCGAGGCCATGATCCCGCTGTACATCTTCTACTCGATGTTCGGCTTCCAGCGCACTGGCGATGCCTTCTGGGCCGCCGGCGACCAGATGGGCCGCGGCTTCATCATCGGCGCTACCGCAGGCCGCACCACCCTGACCGGTGAGGGCCTGCAGCACATGGATGGCCACTCCCCTGTCTTGGCAGCCACCAACCCTGCGGTCATTTCTTATGACCCGGCCTTCGGCTTCGAGGCTGCACACCTAGTAGCCCGCGGTATCGAGCGCATGTACGGCGAGGACAACGAGCCGGTCATGTACTACCTCACCGTGTACAACGAGCCGGTCCACCAGCCGGCCGAGCCGGAGAACTTGGACGTGGAGGGCCTGCACAAGGGCATCTACCACTTCAATACCGCCGAGAAGGGTTCCACCCCGGCCAATATCCTGGCCTCGGGTGTTGGCGTGCACGAGGCTCTTCGCGCACAGGAGATGCTGGCTGAGGACTACGATGTCAAGGCATCGCTGTTCTCCGTGACCTCCTGGAACGAGCTGGCCCGCGATGGTGCTCGCCGCAATAAGGAAGCGCTGCGCAAGGGCGAGGAGCCTTCCGAGGCATTTGCTACCTCCCAGCTCAAGGACTTCGAGGGTCCATTCGTGGGCGTCTCGGACTTCACCACCGAGCTGCAGGAGCAGATCCGCCCCTACGTCCCAGGTACCTACATCACCTTGGGCGCAGACGGCTTCGGCTTCTCCGATACGCGCGAGGGTGCCCGCCGCTTCTTCAACAACGACGCGGAATCCATCGCCGTCGCCGTGCTCGATGGCCTTGCCCGCGACGGCAAGATTGAACGCTCCGTTGTGGAAAAGGCAGCATCCGAGCTGAAGTTGGATGACCCAACTGCACCTAATAGCGGCGAGTAATTTCGCCCCCGCCTTCGCAACGGGCATTTAATTCTGGCGCTTCCGGCTTTGTGCTGGGAGCGCCTTTATTATTTTTGCCCTATTCCCCCTACCCAGTACCGCGTGCGCCTATTTCTCCAATGCCACGCTCCAATCGCTACTACACTGGGCACTATGGCAAATGACCTCAGTGCCCAATTGCAGGCAAAGTTTCAGGGTTCTGACCCAGATAAGGACCACGACCCGGATCGGGATACGCTGGGCGAGCTCATCGCCCTCATTATCAAAGTCACCGGAACCGAGGCCGAACTTGGCAGGGACAGCGCGCTTTCCGATGTCGGAGTGGAGTCCCTCGAGCATATAGAGCTCACCGTGCGTGTAGAAGAGCTCTTTAAGGTGCGGCTTACTGAGGAAACAATGCTTAACTGCGAGACCATCGGCGATATCGCTGACTATTTGGAGGACCACCAATGATTTCTTACCTATCCGATATGGACGGCGTACTCATCAAGGAAGGGGAAATGATCCCCGGCGCCGATAAATTTATTCAGGCGCTAAAAGATAATGACATTGAGTACATGGTGCTGACCAATAACTCCATGTCCACCCCGCGCGACTTGGCGGCGCGGCTGCGCAATACCGGCCTGGATATTCCGGCCGAGCGCATCTGGACCTCCGCCACGGCTACGGCAAACTTCCTGGCCACCCAAGCCAGCTCCAGCAAGGCCTACGTCGTGGGCGAATCCGGCCTGACCACTGCCCTGCACGAGGCCGGTTGGATCCTCACAAATGATGACGCAGACTTCGTGGTCCTCGGTGAAACCCGCACCTACTCCTTTGAGGCGATTACCACCGCTATCAACCTCATCCGCAATGGCGCCCGCTTCATCGCCACCAACCCGGATGTTACGGGGCCTGCTCCCGAAGGTGTGCTCCCGGCAACCGGTGCTGTGGCCGCATTGATCACCGCCGCTACCCACCGCGAACCCTACTACGTGGGAAAGCCCAACCCGGTGATGATGCGCTCGGCGCTTAACCACATCGGCGCGCACTCTGAAAACACCGTCATGATCGGTGACCGCATGGATACCGATGTCAAGGCGGGCCTAGAGGCCGGCATGCGCTCCATTCTGGTGCGCTCCGGCATTTCCGATGACCGCGAAATCTCCCGCTATCCTTACCGCCCCACCGCCGTATTTAAATCGGTTGCGGATATTCCCGATAAGATCATGGATCCCTTCGCCGAGGAGGAGTCCTAAACGGTTCCCCGCCGCGCGACCTAGCTCGTGCGGCTTGGCTTACTTGGCCGCGCTCGAGCCGACTCGCTCGAGCGCCTTAGCTAAAGCGCACGTTGGCGCTAAAGCCATAGCGCTGCGCAAGGTAGCACACCGCGCTCTCGAGCGCGGCAAGCTCCGCCTCGGTTCCGGTAAGCACCTGGTGGCAGCCGATGCCAACACCAGAATCCATTCCCGGGCCCGTAGCCTCACCGCGCACGAGCGCCTCCATAGAGATCTCATCGCGGTACCACCGAGTGCACCACTGGGCGGTCAGCGGGTCATCGCCTGGGACGATGAACTCCGATTCGGTGCGAATGCACCGATCCATGGCACGCTCTACTTCTGGGCGCAACGCACGCGGCATCCCAGAAATTTTCAGCACACCAGTGACCACGACGGCCGCACCATTGCGGCTGGGCCACGTGTAGTTGGAGGCCGGTTGATCAACCGGCACTGTATTGACGCAAGTATTCATAGCCGATATCTCCCTCGACAAATCACCACTGCGATGCACACGCGTGGCGTGCGGCGCAGTGCAAGACGAGCTTCGTCTTCCCCAACGAACTGTCTTTTGCGTCTGCACCCAATTTTCCTGCGCCACACCACCCTCTACAACCCTCAACTTTCACTTCAACCCCCAAGTTCTAAACCTCAACCCAAAGTCCAGACTGTGATTAAAGTGTCCGAAGAAATTGGAGTTACAACAGTGAAATTTGTGAGGTTTTCTCGCTTAAACTGTTTTTCTGAAGCGACTTCTTGACAAGAATTACGCACGGGGCAGCTACCAGCAGAAACAGTGACCTCAATGCCCACATTCAACACTCGCAGAAGAAAATCGCGCCCCACCCCTCTAGGAACGAAGAGCTCCGAAAAATCCTGCCCGCAAAGACCCCTGTGGGGGTAGCCAGCCGCCATATACCCACACCCGCATCTCACCCTCTCCAGGAGCAGATCGTCACCCGCGAACAGGCAGTTAATATAAATTTAATTTAGGGTAAGAAATAGTTTGACACGATCCCTGAGCTATGCCTATACTGAGATAAATTCAAACAATCCGGTTTGAACCCATCCCCAAAAAAGAAAGGTACAACCATGTCTGGTCTGTCCTCTTTGACCGATCTCGGTCTCGGTCTCCTGTCCGTCGTTTCCAGTGTCCTCTCCTACGGCGCTATGATCATCGAGCAGATCACGGGTCTGACCCTGTTCTAAATAGAACAACTTAAGCTCCCCACTCCATTGGAATGGGGAGCTTTTCCCATTTTCCTATTAAGGGAAATCTTCGAAGGAGCCTCTTACAGCGCCTGCCAGATCTTCGTATTGGTTTCATTCCACAGCGGTTTAGCCCAATCGCCAAACTCTCGGTCCGTCAATGCGACCATGGCGTAGTCGCCGGCCAGCCAGAGGTAGGTACCGGACATGCCGAAGTGCCCGGTGGCATCGGCAGGCAGGGCACCCATCCAGTGGTCTTTCTCGCCGCGGATCTCAAAGCCAAGGCCCCAGGTGCAATCCTTAAAGCTTCCGTAGCCTGGCACGATGCCGCGCAAGCCACCGAAATGAACGCGGCGCATATCGGCCACGGTGCTGGGGTGCAGGAGCTGCGGGTCCTGGACCTCGGCCGAAAATGCCGCGAGATCCTGCACGGTAGAAACCAGCCCGTGCCCTGCCGAGCCCTCTAAGCGCGTGGAGGACATGCCAAGCGGCTCGCACACGCCTTCGCGCAGGTACTCCGCAAACTCGATGCCGGTGGCCTTTTCAACAATCTCTGCGGCCCATTCATAACCGGCAGAGGAATAGATGCGCCGCTCGCCTACCGGCTTTTGTTGCTCGCGCGAATCGAATTTCACACCTGAAGCGTGCGCGAGCAAGTGCTCTAGCGTCGCGCCTTCGGGACCAGCAGGTTGCTCTAGTTCTACCGCGCCTTCTTCGACCGCCAACATAATGGCGTAGGCGGAGACGAGCTTGGTTACTGATGCCACCGGAAATTCCCGGGTAACATCTCCTATCTCATCGAGGACATCGCCGCATTTCAATAACGCGCCGGCGACATTGTCTACTGGCCACTGGCGTAAAAGTTCTAACTCGCTCATGCCCACTAGCCTACTGGGACCAAGCATGGGCATGGCTGCGGTGGGAGAAGAAGGAAGTAGTTTTTAAAAAATTAGCGAGTGCTTGTTAACGATCTATGCGTGCACGATCGATATATAAAGTGAAAGGTTCTTTTCAAGGATATTTCGCCCCTTCCCTATCACTCGCGTTCTCTACTTCCCCCTTCTCTCTCCCTACAGCTGCCGCGGACTATTTACTGGTCCGCGGCAGTCTTGTAATCAATGTAGCCGCGCTCGCCGCCGACGTAGAACGTTGCCTGGTCAGGCTCATTGAGCTCCAGGTTCTCTTCCCACCGGCGCACCAAGTCCGGGTTAGCAATGAGCTGGCGGCCCACCACGATGGCATCCACATAGTCGAGGTCCAGCTCGCGCTGTGCATCTTCCTTAGTGGTCACGGTGCCAAAACCGTCATTCATCAAAACCTTGGTTTCGCCATTGGCGCGGGCCTTCTGTGCCAAGGCCGAGATGAGCTCGCCTTCCGGCTCTGCGTGCAAGAAGGAGACATAAGCCAGGTTCAGCGGGGCGATGGCGTCCAGCAGGCCGCCGTAGGTGGCCAACATGTCTGTCTCATCGTCTTCGACAATGCCCTGTACGACGTGGGCCGGAGAAAAACGAACACCTACGCGGTCTGCACCGATTTCATCCACGACGGCACGGATCACCATCTCTGGCAGGCGCCACCGGTTTTCGGGGCTGCCGCCAAATTCATCGTCGCGCTGGTTAGCAGACGGTGCCATGAATTCGTGCAGCAGATAGCCATTCGCATTGTGGATCTCTACACCATCAACGCCCGCGTCGACGGCTCGGCGTGCGGCGGCGCGGAATTCCTCAACGATTCGTGGAAGCTCATCGGCTTCTAGTGCACGCGGTACCGGTGCATCCATCTTGCCGGCAAAGCCGCGAACCTGGCCGTCCCAATCCAGCGCGCTCGGGGCCTCTGCCTGGGCGCCATCAATGAGATCTGGGTGGCTGGTGCGGCCGCCATGCATGATTTGCATGAACAAGACGCCGCCCTTGTCGTGCACTTCGTTGGCTACCTCGCTCCAACCAGCTGCCTGCTCATCATCAACGATGCCCGCCTGCCCCGGGAACGCGCGGTTGGTCCAAGCGGGGAAGGTTCCCTCCGTCACCACGAGCCCGGCGCTAGCTCGCTGGGAATAGTACTTCTTGTGTAGCTCGCTGGGCACACCGCTGTGACCTGCACGCTGACGCGTTAGCGGCGCCATGGTCACGCGGTTATTCAACGTATAACGGCCAAGTTCCAAAGGTGTAAATAATGATGTCATGTCTACTGAAACAGCTCGCGGTTGAAATTTGTTCCACCTTTTATTCTGTTGTTGCCCCACCTGCGATAGAAATAATAAAGAAACTAGAGGTCACCGCACCCGTTAAAGGTCAATGAAAAAGACACCGCCTCGGACTATGAGGCGGCGTCTATGAGCTCCTAGTGGGGATGCTTAGTGGGGTTCTGAAGGAATCGCGGTCTGCTGGCTATTCGCCGCCCCGCTATTTCCGTCTGCACCGGAGTCTCCATCTCCATTCCCCTGGCCATCGCCAGCATCGCCGTTTGAGTCAGCGGGCCCATCCTGACTGCTACCGTGCCCGTCCCCGGAATTAGGCGTGGAGTTGGGCGCCTGGCTGGGATAGCTAGGAACGGTCGGCGTATTGGTGGTCGTGGGCGTTGAGTCAGCGTCCGTCGGTTCCGTTGGAGCGCCGGTAGTAAGGGGGTCTTCCGAAGGCACATTCTCCCCAGATTCCGTTGGAGCCTCAGAAGAGGATTGCGTATCGCGATCCTTCCAATAGTCCGGCGACAGCCAGCCGGCTTCCCCTTCCTCTGGGTTGCTTGCCGCGAGGATGAGCAGGCCAACGACAAGCAGGGCCGCCACGAGGCCTGTGGTGGAGGCGCGCACGCGCCCGCCGATGGTGGAAACCTTTTGGAATTGGGTACTGGTCGGGATGGTGCGCCAGATCTTCCGGCGCGATTTCTCATCGTCTTCCGCAGCCTCTTCGCTGGCTTCATCCGTGACCGCTTGTTCATCGAGCTTAGTCTCAGCAAGCTCGACTTCCTCTGGGACCAGTTCCTCTTCCACCGTGGGGTCATCCACTGGCGTATTGGGACGAGAACCTTCCCCGGCGTCCAAGGCGTCTTTGGCTGACTGCGCCGCGGCATGCTTTGGGTCCGCAGGTTTCTTCTTTTTCTGTTCCTGCAGTTCATCAAAGTCGATGGCGGAACCGTAGTGATCCCAGAATTCCGAGAGCAGCGCCGAGCGGATGGCGCGCTCCACGGACCACTGGCGGGCGGGATTCACCGTCACCATGATGCGGTAGCCCACCTGCCACGGCTGGCCGGCTACCTGCGGGCTGACCAATTGCGTAGCGGGAAGGACTGTGAGCTCGCCGGCGACGTCGACGGAGATCTCAGGGGCTTCAATAGCGTGCCCCGAAATCTCTTTGACGCGACTCGTAATCTCCGGCAGGGACTCGCCCTCATGCACCGGGACATTGATATTGACCACCGCGCGGGACCATTCCTTAGAATAGTTGGTCACCACGCCGGCGGAGCTATTGGGGATGGTCACCAACTCGCCGCTTGGGGTGCGCACCTTCGTGGTGCGCAGGGTCAGCGTCACCACATCGCCTTCTACCCCTGGGATGCCGGCAAAGGAGACGTAGTCTCCCACGCCGAACTGCTTTTCCGTAAGGATGAAAAATCCGGAGAGGAAATCCGAAATCACGGACTGGGCGCCAAAACCTACCGCGGCAGACACTATCGTCGCAGGCACCGCAGCGCCCAGCGCCGGAACGCCGAGATTAGTCAGCGCGGCCGCGACCAATAGGAAGTACGCAACCGCCTGGACGATGTAGACCAATGCGCCGGTCAGCGCCAGCCGCGCCTTCGTGGATTCTTCTTGCTCATCCAAATTATGTTCAATAATCCGGATGGCTAGGCGCCCCATGCGGGGCAGGAGAATGCCGATTATCACGAATGCGATGAGCGGCAAGCCGTGGTCAACGATGAGGCCCCACAGCTCAAAAAAGAAGTACCTCAAGTTCATGGTTCTAGGATATGGCACCTAGCTGAAAAATTGATGCCAGTTTTCTGCCAGAAATCCAGACCCGGAATTTAGGGGGCATCGGAAAGCAGCTGCTTAGAAACCTAGTCGCGCGATTGGTAGCGGTCCATCAGGCGATCAATCAGCTCATCAGTAAGCTTGTCATCTTCCAAAATCGTATCGAGCAGCCGCTGGGATTCCTCGCTTGAGGTCTGCTCCTCTTCCTCATAGGAATCGCCGCTGAAGTCCACGCCAAAGTCCATGTCCTCGGACTCCGCTGGCGCCGAGCTGAACTGATCGACGTCCGATTCAAAGGACTGCAAAAACTCGCTGGCCTCTTCCGCCGCATCCTGGCGGCGCTTGCCGGAACGCACTTCCTTTTCGATGCGCCGCTGCAGCGCCTCTTCCATCTGCCGGTGGCGCCAAGAGCGCACGCGGTGCGGCTCCAGCTTGCGCCCGACCGCGCGGCTCTTATTCTCAGCCTTTTTCGCCAGCGCCTTAACCTGCGCAGCCGTATCATTAATCGGCGCCCACTCCTGTTTCGCGGGCACGCGCCAACCGGCCCAAATGCCCAGCAGCGCCAAGAAAATAGACACCAATGGCCCCACGATCATGCCGACGGCCAACATATCGAAGTGGTTTCCCACCAGCACGATCACCGCACAAGCGATGGCCGGAATTACCGTCGGCTGATTATCGCCAAAGACCGCGGGCTCGCGCCCCATAGCAATATCACGAATCATGGAACCGCCAGTAGCGGTAAACACACCCATCATGATGCACGGAATCGGCGGAAGCCCATAGGTAATGGCCTTCACGGCGCCGGTGCCGGCCCATAGGCCGGAAACCACGGCATCGCCATGCGCCTGGATATAATCCCAGGTCTTGCCCTTAAAGTAGACAAAGCGCGCAATCAACGCGCCAGTAAACGCCAGGTACAGGTACTCCGGCTCGCTCATCGCCGCCACGGTGCCGCGATTAATAAGTACATCGCGCACCATGCCCCCGCCCAGGGAAGAAAACATCGCGATGAAGAAAAACCCGATGATGTCGTACCCGCGCTTGCGCGCAATGGTGCCGCCGATAATTCCCATCAGCAATACACCGCTGACATCGGACCAGCGATAGAGGGATTCAATGAGCGGATCTACTTCTGTCATGCCGTTTATTAGACTGCACTGCTCACCCGCGCGCAATTCGCCTGCCCACATGCGCTGCGGTGCTACACTTTTCCTGTTCTACGGCCCTCCTATCTCCCCCCAATATTCCGCATGAAAAAGATTCTCTCGCTCTTGCCGGCGCTCCTGCTGGTTGGGTGCTCGTCCGCCCCCGCTGACGACGAGCCCAATTTCACCGATACCAGCCCGCACAGCACCAATTCAGACAGCGGTGCGCTTGCCGATGCCGACTTCGATACCGATTCCGCGCCTTCCGCAACTGCCAAGCTTTCCAAGCCGCAGAAAGCGGAGAAAGACGATGATTCCGCACTCGCTGCGCAGGTAGACGGCATGTGCGGCATTCGCGATTACGCACAAATCATCGCCGACGACGCCACCGATTGCGCCTTTGCCCTGGACATTTATAAGCACGCAATGGATGCCACATACAGGCTCGAAACTCCTGATCCAACCGTTACTGCAGCCTGGCAGAGCGACATTACTGTAAAGAACCCGAGCTCTGGTGAGAGCTACGATCTCCACTGCATCATGGCCACGAATCAAAAATCCGTCCATTGCAGGTCCCAAGAAGACGAGAATATCGGCACCCGCATCGAGCTGACCGCCAGGCCGATTTTCTCCGAGCGCGTGCGCACCGAATACTAAAAAGGAGGCGCCAGCATTGCTTGCCGACGCCTCCTTCTACCGTGGGGCCACCGGGGCTCGAACCCGGGACCGACGGATTATGAGTCCGGAGCTCTAACCGACTGAGCTATAGCCCCACACGGATGCCATGTCGTATATTACGACACTCCGCTCCCAAAAGATTAGTCAATAGCTCCCAAAAGACCAATTCTCGGCCCCTCATAGAATAACCCCAGTTGAGTGCGCGACGCCCAACAGTGGATGTCCGTGCTGCGACTGGAACCCACGTTAGAGCCTCAGCGAAGTTGAATTCTGCCCCTCATAGCCGAAGTGCTGCTCGTCGTTGTTGGATGTCCTTTCGATGTTTTGATTATTGGGTAGCAGGAAATTTGAGGCATTAAATCAAGAAAAAATTATCCCCGCTCACGCGGGGAGCACGATGTCGGCGTTCCCATATATGTCATCCAAGACGGCTCATCCCCGCTCACGCGGGGAGCGCGCATTCATCACCAGTATCTAGGCCAACAATTTTAGGCTGCGTTTTTCCGCCACTTCTGCACGAGTTGGACGGTCTCAACTGTGAGCGTAACCGCAGTGAGGGACATGACTACCCAGAATATTGGGGTATCCCCTAGAGTAAGCGCGATAAGCACGGCGATCACTATTAGTGCGCTTGAAATTTTAGACATGATGTCCATGATAAGTCCTTTCGAGGGTTGGTAGGCTCATCCGTGCTCATGCGAGGAGCACCTTTCTCTGTGCCTGCGCCAATGATTTTAAGCTGCATGATTTTTTCTTTCTAGCCATTGCTCGCGTGTGTCCAGAGCTAAGCAAACGATCATGGCTACTAGCGCAGTGGTAGTAGCCCATGCTGGTGCTTTAGTGATGATGAATGATGCGCTGATAAGCGCGACGACGATTGTCATCTTTTGGTTCCTTTCTGTACTTTGAGGGCGGCCTCCCCGCTCAAGGGGAGAGTACTGCTGTCAGTGGGCAAGATTGCGAGCAGCATGGGGCTCATCCCCGCTCACGCGGGGAGCACGGCGGACCTGGTGCTCGTGCTCACCGCCCGCACGGCTCATCCCCGCTCACGCGGGGAGCACGAGTCGGGTCACTCCCCCAGGGTACGGGCGTCGGGCTCATCCCCGCTCACGCGGGGAGCACGAGAAGATGATTCCGGCCGATGCACCCGTCGTAGGCTCATCCCCGCTCACGCGGGGAGCACTGCTGTCCGATGCGCCCGGCTGCATGGACGGCGGGCTCATCCCCGCTCACGCGGGGAGCACTTCAAGGGCTTTCTCGTGCTTAACGGCGTGTTCGGCTCATCCCCGCTCACGCGGGGAGCACATGTCGTTCTGTGACAGTCGAGCGGCGACCGCGGGCTCATCCCCGCTCACGCGGGGAGCACATGTCGTTCTGTGACAGTCGAGCGGCGACCGCGGGCTCATCCCCGCTCACGCGGGGAGCACCTGGCACTGGTATTAGAGGAATCTCACGAGAGCGGCTCATCCCCGCTCACGCGGGGAGCACGTCGGGGCTTCCGGCGCGTCTTCCTTGGGCGGGGGCTCATCCCCGCTCACGCGGGGAGCACGGGCAGAGTACTGGCGCACGGATAACGAGAATGGGCTCATCCCCGCTCACGCGGGGAGCACCTTCTGGCGCAGGTGGTGACGGTTTTGCCATCAGGCTCATCCCCGCTCACGCGGGGAGCACCTTCTGGCGCAGGTGGTGACGGTTTTGCCATCAGGCTCATCCCCGCTCACGCGGGGAGCACGCATACACGTCGATACTCCACCGGCGGCCGCCCGGCTCATCCCCGCTCACGCGGGGAGCACCGGATTGCCCTTATCGTCCATCGCGGTGACGAGGGCTCATCCCCGCTCACGCGGGGAGCACTGTTGTCTACGAGGACGATTTCGGCGGCTTGGGGGCTCATCCCCGCTCACGCGGGGAGCACGGCGCGGTATTCATTGCGGTCAACCACGTCACCGGCTCATCCCCGCTCACGCGGGGAGCACCCTTCATCCCACTGGATGATTAGATCCCCACGCGGCTCATCCCCGCTCACGCGGGGAGCACCTTTACGGTATCCTGCGCTTCCTGCGATTGGACGGCTCATCCCCGCTCACGCGGGGAGCACGCTCTGAGGTTCAGTTTGCCGGTCGGGCGTGCCGGCTCATCCCCGCTCACGCGGGGAGCACCGGAGGGGTGTAGGTGTGGTAGCGCATTAGGCGGGCTCATCCCCGCTCACGCGGGGAGCACAGCGCGTGCTTGACCCAGCATTAACCGTTGCTGGGCTCATCCCCGCTCACGCGGGGAGCACGGGGATTAGACATACCTCGTCAGCCCGGGCCGGGGCTCATCCCCGCTCACGCGGGGAGCACAAGGCGGATGAAAAGCACCTCGCAGACAAGGTGGGCTCATCCCCGCTCACGCGGGGAGCACCGATTTCGGCGTGGCAGTCCTCGGAGGTGGGGGGGCTCATCCCCGCTCACGCGGGGAGCACGGGGCTAGACCGATGGTGTCATCGTCGCCCGCGTGGCTCATCCCCGCTCACGCGGGGAGCACTTCACCTACTACTGGTGGGGAGGAATCGTGCGCGGCTCATCCCCGCTCACGCGGGGAGCACCCTCTTCGAGCCAGGTGAACCATTCTGCTGCGGGGCTCATCCCCGCTCACGCGGGGAGCACGCGGGCACTGGCGGATTATTCAGCTTTCCTCGGGGCTCATCCCCGCTCACGCGGGGAGCACCCATCGGTGGTGGTAATGGGAGTGGTGCTGCGGGGCTCATCCCCGCTCACGCGGGGAGCACGCGTTTCATCGGGGTGCGCTTAAGTGGTGTGCGGGCTCATCCCCGCTCACGCGGGGAGCACTGGAGGAGTCTCCACGTAATGAATGGAATCTGGGGCTCATCCCCGCTCACGCGGGGAGCACTTTTTGTCCTAGGTCACCAGCGGCGCGGGCTGAGGCTCATCCCCGCTCACGCGGGGAGCACGGAAATTGCCTTGCCTACAGGTGTCCAGCCGGGGGCTCATCCCCGCTCACGCGGGGAGCACTAGTCTCGTTCATGGTGTGTGCTTCCTCTTCGGGGCTCATCCCCGCTCACGCGGGGAGCACGCCATGACTAGGACTCTTCGCTTTCGGATGCGCGGCTCATCCCCGCTCACGCGGGGAGCACTGCTGCTGGGGGTTAGTCTGCTGCGGGTACTGAGGCTCATCCCCGCTCACGCGGGGAGCACTAGTCTCGTTCATGGTGTGTGCTTCCTCTTCGGGGCTCATCCCCGCTCACGCGGGGAGCACCGGTGGGTCAGCTCGAAATGAACGCGGTCGAGCGGCTCATCCCCGCTCACGCGGGGAGCACTCTGTAGCAAACGCCTTGCGCGCCCAATCGTGGGGCTCATCCCCGCTCACGCGGGGAGCACAACACCACCGCGGGCCTGGACAATGAGGAAAACGGCTCATCCCCGCTCACGCGGGGAGCACTTGATGGAATTGCGGATAGTGCGATTAGTCTCGGGCTCATCCCCGCTCACGCGGGGAGCACCGGTGGTGTGCTTAACAGCACTCTTGGTGGCCGGGCTCATCCCCGCTCACGCGGGGAGCACGGGAGGATGGCCAACAGGCCGAATTGGCCGAGGGGCTCATCCCCGCTCACGCGGGGAGCACGCGCTCTATCACCCGAATGCAATCGCGAGCCCGGGCTCATCCCCGCTCACGCGGGGAGCACCCATCAGGCCCTGCGCCTGGGTAGATACGTAACGGCTCATCCCCGCTCACGCGGGGAGCACGACCGGTGCCTACGCCCTAACCGATTCGCAGCGGGCTCATCCCCGCTCACGCGGGGAGCACATCTCCTCAGTGGTCTTGGTGGTTTTGCGGGTCGGCTCATCCCCGCTCACGCGGGGAGCACTAGGCCGCTGTGTTCGCGGGCTTGCTGGAGTAGGGCTCATCCCCGCTCACGCGGGGAGCACATCGAAGATGACCGCGGCGACATCCGAAAAATCGGCTCATCCCCGCTCACGCGGGGAGCACGGTTTTGCGCGTGATTTTAAGGACTCCTGCGACGGCTCATCCCCGCTCACGCGGGGAGCACACCTCGAGTACTGAAACTGTTGGCCTGCGGGTGGGCTCATCCCCGCTCACGCGGGGAGCACGAATGCGTTTGCCATCGCGGATATTGACGCCGGGGCTCATCCCCGCTCACGCGGGGAGCACTGAACCCGTACACCATGGAGGAGGGGAAGAACGGGCTCATCCCCGCTCACGCGGGGAGCACATCGAGACCGGCGCGTTCCGCTGAAAGAATTGGGCTCATCCCCGCTCACGCGGGGAGCACCACGGCGATTCTAGTGGCGCGTAGTCCGCGCCGGGCTCATCCCCGCTCACGCGGGGAGCACCAAGCTTTATATGCGATATGTTGTGCACATTTCGGCTCATCCCCGCTCACGCGGGGAGCACGCACGAGTAGTGACCACCGGGGACTGCCTGGTCGGCTCATCCCCGCTCACGCGGGGAGCACTGGAGACTACCCGCCGGAAGTATTGGGCTGCTGGGCTCATCCCCGCTCACGCGGGGAGCACGCCTCTGAATAGTCCAGCGTGATGGAGGAGCCGGGCTCATCCCCGCTCACGCGGGGAGCACCGATACATATGGGCACGCTGCGATGTCCACCACGGCTCATCCCCGCTCACGCGGGGAGCACACGATGCGGAACAATGCCCGGCAGGAAGGTCACGGCTCATCCCCGCTCACGCGGGGAGCACACGCCGCGCCTCACGATGCTCGTCCAGCATCGCGGCTCATCCCCGCTCACGCGGGGAGCACCCGAAACCACCGGTCTCGGAACGTGGCTGCGAGGGCTCATCCCCGCTCACGCGGGGAGCACGCGATTCCCGCGCTCTGGCCTTGTACGCGTGGCGGCTCATCCCCGCTCACGCGGGGAGCACCACGCTGGAGGAATTGCGCGAAAAGCTCATTGAGGCTCATCCCCGCTCACGCGGGGAGCACGGCATCACGGGTAGATTGATTGAGCTCACGGACGGCTCATCCCCGCTCACGCGGGGAGCACGGGTATCGGCATTCACTTCATGTGGGCAGTCAGGGCTCATCCCCGCTCACGCGGGGAGCACTTCACATCAACGTGAAGCAGGGGCGCTAGATTCGGCTCATCCCCGCTCACGCGGGGAGCACTCACCCCTGCGGCGATAGCAGGCTTAAACGGCCGGCTCATCCCCGCTCACGCGGGGAGCACTCGCGGCCGTGGCTGGCACGATTCTGCAGCTGCGGCTCATCCCCGCTCACGCGGGGAGCACGTTGGTGACGGTGCGTTTGTCGCCGGGCTGTAGGGCTCATCCCCGCTCACGCGGGGAGCACTCACCTACTACTGGTGGGAAGGAAATTGTGTGCGGCTCATCCCCGCTCACGCGGGGAGCACGATGCCTTTTGGCCTGCCGTGGCGCCGGCTGACGGCTCATCCCCGCTCACGCGGGGAGCACGACTATTGGTAGTGGCGGGGAAGGCAACGCGGGGGCTCATCCCCGCTCACGCGGGGAGCACGATGATACTGGCCCCGCGAGCATGTTTCTTAGAGGCTCATCCCCGCTCACGCGGGGAGCACGGGGCGCTGGAATCCGGCGGCGGGGGCGGTGCGGGCTCATCCCCGCTCACGCGGGGAGCACCTGATGGTGACGATGTGGGTGCTGGTGGGCTGGGGCTCATCCCCGCTCACGCGGGGAGCACAAGGGGATACGCAGCAGGCCGAATTGGCCGAGGGGCTCATCCCCGCTCACGCGGGGAGCACACAAACATTCATTATCCCCTTACTCGTCCAGCAACGGCTCATCCCCGCTCACGCGGGGAGCACTCCCAGCTGTCATCTACACCGGGCTCGGCGCGGGGCTCATCCCCGCTCACGCGGGGAGCACATTCGGTCTGGAAGTGTGCTGACGCGGCGCGGGGGCTCATCCCCGCTCACGCGGGGAGCACTACCTATCGGCTAGGGTCACAAGCACCAGGCGGGGCTCATCCCCGCTCACGCGGGGAGCACGCCGACGCCTATGGTGCTGTGCCGGGCGCTGACGGCTCATCCCCGCTCACGCGGGGAGCACGGAACACCCGGCGTCCCTGACAGCTTGGTCGAGGGCTCATCCCCGCTCACGCGGGGAGCACCGTGGTCTGGGAATGTGGCTATTTTTGCTTGGGGGCTCATCCCCGCTCACGCGGGGAGCACGGCCATGGTGCGGCCCTCTACAAGCAATTGAGGGGCTCATCCCCGCTCACGCGGGGAGCACTGTTGATGAGGAATTTCAGCGCATCTACGTCGGGGCTCATCCCCGCTCACGCGGGGAGCACAATTGCTGTAGCGAACCGTCCGCAAATCCGGCGGGCTCATCCCCGCTCACGCGGGGAGCACCTAGTGCCCATCTCGCTGAATGATTCCACGCCGGGCTCATCCCCGCTCACGCGGGGAGCACCCATGATTCGGAGAGGCCGGAGCGGCGGGCGGCGGCTCATCCCCGCTCACGCGGGGAGCACGCCTGCTAGTCGGGCTATTGTGTTTTGGGCTGGGGCTCATCCCCGCTCACGCGGGGAGCACCGATGGTGTCTTTGTAGGCGCCGTCTTTTTTGGGGCTCATCCCCGCTCACGCGGGGAGCACCAGTGGCCTGCCGGGGAGTCGAACCCCAGTAGCGGCTCATCCCCGCTCACGCGGGGAGCACAAAGCGGCCGGTAGCGGTATCGACAATATCTACGGCTCATCCCCGCTCACGCGGGGAGCACCCCACCCTACACGGGGCGGGGGCCTTTTCGTCGGGCTCATCCCCGCTCACGCGGGGAGCACAAGCGTTGGTCGTGGGTGAGGATGAGTTCGAAGGGCTCATCCCCGCTCACGCGGGGAGCACCAAAGTGAGGCATGACGATGGCCAAAACGGCAAGGCTCATCCCCGCTCACGCGGGGAGCACACTTGCTGAACAGCAGAAATTCGAGCCTTAAACGTATTTTACATACGACTTGTATTTTGGGGAAAGCTACCCTCGAAGCTCCACGCGGTCTAATATCCTCCCTTCTGTTTCTTATAAGAAATACGGTTACGTCGGGCTTGAGACCATCCAGTCCTTCGCTGTGGTTGCCTAGACTTAGTCGGTCGCGTCATCAAGGTAATCCCGTCAAAATCCGTAGGTTCCCAATGATGTCTGTGAGTCTTGAACTCCATTCCCTGCTCATTCGCGGCTGAATACACCAAAAGTGCGCGGCCATCTTTACAAAGCTCGGTTGTGCGATCCCAGAGCAAATCTCGTATACGAGCAGAGGGACGTCCCACGAATACACCGGGAGTCAGTTCAATGAGCCACTTGGACAGATCGCCGCGTAGTCCAGCGGGACAAGCAGTAATAACCAGCACCATCATGACAACGTTTCCTCTTCTGCCCAGTTAAGACCAGAAGCGATGACTTCAAGTTCACTCCACAGCATTAACTCGGCGTCACTGACAAGCTCGTCATCAGGAACATCAAAAAGTGCTTTAAGGTCTTGAACCATCCGCGGCATGAGGCGACGTGAGACAACTTGATCCCGCACGAAGCGACGCACTTCCACAGAGGGATTACCCTGTTGTGCTGCGACAGCATCGAATGCCGCTGGGATAGAAATCTCTGCTTTGTAAAGGTCAGCAATGTCGTAGACAAATGACCTATCGGTGCCTGTATGTACTATCCCCAAGGCAGGAATGAAGCCGAGCGCTGCAACGACAGCATGAGCAACTCCATATAGCGCGGCGCTGCCCGCAGTCAGAGCCTGGTTAATTGGGTCAGAAGAATCGAAATCATTGGGATCATAAGACCTCCGATTCCAATAGACTCCACTACGCTCGGCTTCAGCCGCATAGATTCGCTTCATGCGTGCACCTTCGCGGCCACGCAGCTGGGACATCGTCAGCTGAGAAACGTCTTCTCCTGGAAACCGCATGGCATACATTCTGCGAGCCACGTCCAAACGCTTCCGCTGGTGAGACACTACCTGCGCATGAATTTCAGCCATGCGGGACGATTTCGCTGGGGGCCGACCGTGCGCATAGTACCTAACGCCGCGCTCACCTACCCAGAGGGTGGTAACCCCGGCATCGCCAAGCAAAGCCATGCCCGCGTAAGTAATCCTCGTTCCTGGACCAAGCAGCAGTGCCGCCAACTGCGTGGCTGGCACATGTGCGACGCCGCGCTGGTCCGTGATCGTTAGAGAATTACCATCTCGATTGATCACGCAGCGCTCGGCGTACAGGAAACTGATTCGGTCTCCCATCCGGGACAAAGCTTGGCGAGTGACAGGGACTTCGCTCGGATTTGACATCAGGACCCCATCGGCCGGGCTAGGGTCATTAAGCCACAACCATAACCACGAGCTCTTCCTATCCCATGAGTAAGGGTGTGCCGAAGAGCCTCAGGATCTTTGACCTCCAAGGTTCCGCGGTATCGGGCTGTGGCGATACGCACACGCCTATTGCCATTTCCTTTCCGGAAATCCAACGTTTTTCGCTCAATAATCGCGGTTTCTTCTTCCACGGACCACCGAGAACGCTCATCATCGCTGACATCATCCCCTGCTCGGGGGGCTAGTTCAAATCCGGCATTTTCTGCTCGTCGATACAACCACTCCAACTGGTGTTCCACAGACACATGAGCCTTCACTTTTCCTCGCTTGCCTCCATTAGCTTGCGAATACGTTGGGTTGGCTACCAGTTCAAAGATCCATCTTTGCCCCTTAGTGAGTGAATTCAGCAGACGGTCATACTCAACCGATTGCCCCGGCCGTGTATCCCACCCTGCTTGTTCCACAATCACATGGTCAGTTGGCTTTTCAGGCCCCACCACATAGAGGGAGTGGTGATGAGCGCCTTCATCAAGGCGCCATAGAATACGCCCAGACTCTTGATCCACATCCGGTGGAAATGATGCGGCGACCGCCGCGTGCATTGCTTGTGGATTAGCAAGTAGCTTTCGCCCTTGACGCCGCTGAGGATTGATAAGAATTTTGGTTAACGTACTCATACATTCATCACCGCCTCCAAAAACGGATCCGGGCGCCGCTCTGCGCTATCTAAGGGGTTGTCCACATCCGCAAATTCCTTTTGCACCACGGTGCGCCATGAATACTTGCGGTGCTGCGGATCAAAAGAGTTCGGTACATCCTGGCAAGCCACGCCGGATTCTCCTGGGAGGGAGTCCCGGTAAATCGGCAGCGATACTTCCCCACCACTGGATTTCATATACTCCTTGGTAGCGTGCCACGTGCCGTGCTCTTGTAATGCCGTAACCGCAGGCTTTTCAACCACACCAAGCACCACATTGGGCGGAGCCGGGCACGAACGCCGGCCCAAATAGAGCGGAAATACCGGCCGGTTTAGATTCTCTGCAAAATTCTCGAGTTGCTCGCGATCCTCACTTTCGATTGCCGCAACGAATGCGGCATCTGATAGGAAATAGCGGGTAATGAGTTTTGCGGATGCCTGCGGATCCTTTTGCCAGTTTTGCGCGGTTTGATAATCCCGCAAAAGGCTACCGGATTGATCGACGCGCACCGCGAACTTGAGTCCAGCCAAGTCAGCCATATCTTCATCGCGCCTGCGTCCTTCAGCTGCGGCTAGCATGCCAAGAACTCCTGACTTTGAGGGCAAGGACGAAGTTGCACGGGTAGCGTAGCGAGATTCCGTTCCCCACGACTGCATCGGCCCTTTAAGCAGCAACAACAATGATGCTGTCATCGTTTTAAGCCTCCTACTCCGAAAGCGCGGAAGACAAACGCTGCGAAAGCTCTGGCAGCGTCACTTCGTCAGCGATTTGTGCGAAAGCCTGACGGGCCTCGCTCAACCCAACCACAAAGGCTGCCTTAGGCTGCAGCCCATAGTTTTCTTCAAACTCGGTTTCTTCTTTCGCCAATGCTTCGGCACCGGCGACGCGCAAGCTCTGACCGGCGGTTGGCTCTACTGGTTCTTCGAAGGCCGTAACTAGGCTCACCGGGCGGGTATCGCGAACTGCGATATAGATGAGCTCAGGCATTGTTTGGTTGGCAAAGGTATTGATTTTGCCCGTGGGCATAGACTTGATGAATGCATCAACGAAATTCACTGCGGCTTGCTTTGCGTTTTCTGCCGAGTCGAGATTCTGCGTCAATCCATCTAGATTCACCGTGGCATAGCGGTACAAGGTAGAAGACATCATTTGTACAGTGCCAATCATGCCTGCACCAGTTTCTTCGCCTTCCTCGGCCAAGTCATCGACCGCGGTGAAATAGTCGAATTCAGGAGCGCTGGCGTGAATTCCCAGTGCGTGCGCGACTTGTACCGCAGCATCGACGTTATACGCAGCATCATCGGCAACCATGCGCCCAAACAGCGCCATATCTACCGAGTGCTGGGTATCAAGGATCTCCAGTGCATCTTTCTTCTTAATCTTTTCACCGTCGGCCGCAATAATCGCCTCTGCGGCACGTTCAATCTGGTGCGGGCTCAAGAACAACAAGTATTTGGTCTGCGGATACTGCGCTGCTGCTAGTTCTTCTTCGGTGGTTTCCTCGGAATCTTTCAGCGCCTTGATACGCTTCGCGTCCACTTCCGTCTTAATTCCTGCAGCTTTGAAAAGCTCAGCAACTTCCTTTTGAGCTCGCTCCGCATCCCAGCCTTCGTGTTCTTGAACCTTACGTGCGATCTTCTCTGGAAGCCGCTTCGACCGGTCACCCACGGATTCAGGGTCGATTTCAGATTCAAAGTACTTGCGGATTGCACGCTTCCATGCCTGTGAAGAGACTCGCTGACGCGGTACGCCGCCGTAAACGGCAGACTTAGGCGCCCCGGTGTCGTCACGATTGATCAGAGAAGGCGGAAGAGTCTGCAGAGCGTGGATATCGATGGTCAAAGCCATTGCGAAAATTCCTTTCTAGAATATGAAAATTGATTTTAAGAAGTCGGTTCGGTCTGAGAAGACGCATAAGAACCGAGTGCGAAGTCACGTGCCCATTTCAATAGCACGCCTTGTCGCTGTGTATGAGCTTTTTGAGTAGCGTTTTTGCTGCCTAGAACCCGCAGGTCCTGAGCAAATGCACCGTAGTCAAACCCCAAATTTTCCCCGCGCAATAGCGTTACCAAGGAACGAATATGTATAAGGCGGGAAGCCTCATCGGAAGATACGAGCATCGCATCAAACCGCGGTTTCGTGGATTGTGACTGACTGTGCGCATAGAAACGACCGCAGGCCCGTGCGAAGCTTTGGCCTTTAATATGTGCTTCAGTGCTAGCGCTTTGTAGATGGATACCTAGCATCGTCATGGCTTGAAAGGCCGCGAGCTCTGATGCGGACGGTGCGGCACCCTTTCCCATCTCTTGTTCACTCAATGCAGGCTCCAATAAAAGGAGGACCTCTTCAAGTGCCACGGGGTGTTGTTCAAGACGTACCGCAGAATACTTTCGCAATTGGGCTAGGACTGCGCGTGCTCGCGCTTGTTTATTGTGCTGTGGCGAATGCAAATAATCATTCTGCAGCGCCTCTGCGGTACGCGCCACGGAGGTTCGCAAACGCGGGCCCGTGTACTCCGCAGTAGTTCCTGCCTGCGGATGACTGGTGTCATGCATGGGCAACACCTTCCTTCATAGGTGAGCTAGGACTCTGATTTCGTGTGGACTTGCCTGTTAACGGCAGGTTCTTATCAAAACGCCGCTGTAGCTGCTGGAAAAGGGATCCAGCTGAGACGATTCGGCCCTTTCCGTCTTCTCCTGTATCTACTTCCCTGCCAACGATCGCCTTCATCCCGGCGCCGCGCAGCAGTTCCATTGCGTGAGAGACAGCTACTGTTCGAACTCGTTCCTGCCAGTTGATTTGAGCGCTGTCTGCATTTTCAGCAGAAATGGTCTGCATCCACGCAATAAACTCCGGCTCCAACTGGGCATAAAACCTGTCCTTAGACTTAACGCCGAATTCATAATCATCGCCCGCGGCTACCCGCAGTTGACCTTCAAACCAGCCCAAGCTCACGGCTGTTTCATAGGTCTTTTGGGCGGCAGTGCGGACAGCGTTACGCGCTTGCCTGCCGAGATCATCTTCGCGCAATACCACTAGGGGAAGCCCGATCGTGGTGCTGAAAGTGGTGGCTACTGAAGATTCCTGCGGTCCGTATTCCATCGAAACCAAGGCAATATCAAAGGCGCTTTGGTTTAGGTATCCATCAACGTCAAGCGCAGCGAGATTGCTGAGATTGGCGGGTCTCTTCGGAGCTTTTGCCTTTTTTTGGTCGAAACCTGGGTCGTCTTCGACAGCAACCAACGCATCAAGTGCGCGCCACATAGTCTGAGTGGAATCGTAGGGACGCGCGTAGTAAGCATCTTGGCCGGCCTTCGACTGGTTAGGGCTATACCGATACGGCGTCATGGGATCACCCATGACATTCTTTCCCGCATCCGGAATGCGATCACCATTCGATACGAGGACACGAGTAATCTGGCCTTCTTCAGCTACTAGGCGCACTCGTCGTGCCTGCCAAGTTGCCAAATCAGCCGCTCCTTGGGGCACAGCACCAAGCTTGTCATCCGATCCACGGCGCTGCGCAGCGGTATCAGGTTCTCTTTCCCATACCGGTTTATCCAGCTCAATTGGGTTAGTTCCCTGCTCCGTCATAACAGCTGCCATAGGAGTATTAAGCAAAAGTGTTTCTAGGAGGCCTTCAGTTCCAAGTACTAAAGTTCCGCCCGTTCGACCAGTCCAACCGGTGCCGATGGGATAACCTTTTCCGCCTTTCACTCGGGGGTCCCCTACCGCGCCGGTTTTAATGCCGGAGTAATCATAAGCTTGCAAGTGAACGAGCCAACGGGCTGCTTCAGCAAAGGAAACCGATTGTCGCCCTTTAGCTGTGCGCATGGTGAAATGATCATCAGCCGCTTCCGGAACGATGTGGACTATGGGCCGTGTTTCCATATTCTTCGAGTGAAGATCTGCCACCTGCATGAAGGGAACGGTGTCAGAAAGTAAATCGAATCGGTCTCTAAAGGCATCAAGATAATCTAAAACAACTTGGTCCCGCTTCGTCTCGCACAATTCTTCACGCTTTTCCGCGAACCATTCGCCCCAGTCAAAGCTGGCGCGTTTCCGCCTTCCGCCTGCTGCTTCCGCTAATTCTTGCGCATGAGCACGCCAAAATATAGCCAATAACAGCCTTATGACCGCATAATCCTGGGTCGGTGAATCGCCCACAATTTTATGGGCATCGCCCTGTCCAGAAAATATGTCCCGGATGCTCAACGCCTTGCGATTGTCCGCACTGTCCATGCACAAAATCCATGGCTCATCGAGCAGGTTAAAGGTTTCTGTATCAGTCATTATCTTTCGCCTCCTTTCTTTTAAAAAGTGATTTGGTGGATGATGTGGCTGCCCCTAGTAAAAGGAGGTGCTCTCAGCCTAACTAGTGCCTCGGACATATCACTCACGCCCATCACTCATAATTTCGATTCCCAGCTGGCTCGTATACCGCAGAACAAAGCGTCCTACCTGCGTCTCTCCCCCTTCATCTAACGGCAAAGCCAGTTGTCCCCGCAGTAAATAATGTGCCCCCCACTCGGCCGGGGTTGCCCCTTCGAGGTCATTGACCACTGCATCAAAGTCCGAGTCATAACGGGTCATTCGCACAGGCAGTCGTACTGTACTAGACGCAAGATGAAAGGCCAGCTTATACGGAATATCGGCAGCCTCGATGACTTCTTCATCCCAACCCCACGGGCGATAGCCATAATCAGTCTCGATGATGGGGATCACCTCAACGCTGGGCTCTGCGTCACGAACTTGGGCCGCACCCTTGATCTCGGCATCGTCTGCGGAATCATCCTGCAGCCGTGCAAATAGAGCGTCCAGGCCGTTGGTACTCCATGGATCTGGCAATCGGAACGTTGAGGACGCTGAATGCGCTGTCGATTCCTCAAAATCACGCGTCGCAATGGCCTCTTCCCACGATTCGTTCCACGCCTCTGGCGGCTTAAAGTTGCGATCATATGCAGCTGCTACAAGCGGAGCGATGTCATCTGGACGGCGAATCTCATTTGGCAAGACTGCATAGGTTGATAGCAATATCGCACGGCCGTAAATAGCCTCGGCACCTGATTCAAATTCCGGGACTGGTGAGGAAGTTTCTAGCCCGCGAATAACAACCTGTGGTTCGCGCAGTTTTTCGGGTCGATCGCTGAAAGGACGCGCGTGGCGGTGCAGCCTCCCGATGCGCTGAATGAGCAGATCCATAGGTGCGATATCAGTAATCAGGGCATCGGCATCAATATCCAAGCTCTGTTCCGCCACCTGAGTAGCCACCACAATTTTTTGCTTCGGCCGACCTGCTCCCCTGTGGGCATCCGGGCCAAGTTGTCGCCGTAGTGAATCTTCTTTTTCTACGCGTTCCCAAGCCACAAATCCCGCATGGTGAAGCTCCACGCAATCACCATAGCTTTCGGCGAGTTCCGAATACGCGGCCTGAGCTCGTGCGATAGTATTGCAGATAATAAGAACACACCCGCCATCAACGAGCCATTTCCCGAGAAGTTCGTGCAGTGAATCTTCACCTTCCGCAAGGAAACTAATTGTGGCTTCAAGATCTGTTGGAGACGCTGGGACCTCTAGAGAACGAATTTCGTCTTCTGTCGCCACTGTGATCAGTGGGTAGCCAGTCGGCTCTTCCTCTGGCCATTGACCGTCGGAGTACGCGCTGACCAATGCGCGTCGCTTGTCCGCCGGCAACGTGGCGGACATGACGATGACGCTGGCACCATAAAACCCCAACCATTCGATGGCACTGCGGAGGTAATCGGAGGAATACACATCAAAGGAATGAACCTCATCAAAAATTACTACTTTGCCTGCCAGGCCGACGTGCCTCAGCATGGAAAACCGCTGCTGTAACGCCATCATGAGCACTTGGTCAACCGTACCCACCACGAAATTGGAAAGAATGCCGAGGCGCCGTCCAGACATCCACTGCGATGCAACTACGTTGCCGCCTTCTTCTTCATAACGGTTGATTTCCGTAAATTTTAAATCTGTATAAGGTTTAGCCAACGCATTTTTGGAATGCGCGAGATACATCGATCGAACAGAATCTGTCGTTATATTTCGACTCCATTCGATGGTCCTTTGCAATAGGCCATTCGCGGTGGCCATGGTCGGAGCGGCAAAAAAGATTCCTTGTGCCCCACTACGCGCCGCAAGCACTTCCGCTGCCGCTAAGGCAGCTTCAGTCTTACCTACGCCTGTTTCGGCTTCCAGGACTATGAGCGCTGGCTCATTGATCGCTCTGGCAGCCTCTACCATTTTCTGCTGTACTTGTCGCGCCTTAAACTCGGCCGGCCACCCAAACGATTGCCGGAATTGCTCGTCGATGTCTTGATGCAATCGAGTTTCCGGTTCCCAAGGCGAGGTCAAGTCAATGAGCTCCGCAGCCCGTCCCACTCGGTCTAGTTGAGTTCCCTGCACGCGTAAGCCGAAAGCCTTTTCATTGGAAGCAATCCAGTCCGCCATAACCACTAAACCGGTAAGCATTTGGGCAGCTGCGGGCGAGACTTTCGGCAGCTTGGCAAAGACCCGCGCAAGCTCATCTGCCCCGCAGAGTTGAGCCATGGCATCAAGAAGTTCGCCATGAACCATTCGCCACGCCGAAGGGTAATCCTGAATCAACTCTCGGACCGCTTTATTCGGACCACTTGCCGCACCATGATGCGCATTGACAACCGCGGCCACAGAGTTAGCTTTTGGCAGGGTAAGCCCCTGTTCTTCAAGCCAGATTGCTAGAATTTCACCAGAAGCAATACCGTGCGGAAGCTTGGACATATTCGCCTCTGAGGCGCTCAATTCGATATCCAGTCCCGCGTCGCTAACGGCGTGGACTAAATGCGCAACGTCACTGCGGTCAAGAAGAAGCCGCTGGAAAGTTTTAACACCTTTTCCAACATCATGGGACCCAGCAAGAAAGACGTAGAGAACTTCTATATCCGTCTCTGAGACACGCAACTCGGCTTTCAGGAACTCCTTTACTGAACGAGAAAGCCAAGAGTTATACACCAAGGATGCAGCACAAGCGGAATCAACCATATGTTGCGGCAGGTTGAGATGGTCTACACCGTCACCCGATTTCGCCCACAAGCTCCGCGCCTGCTGGCTGCGTTGACCAGCCCAACCATCTGCACGAGTGCAAAAATCCACTGTCTTCGCTGGCAATTTCATGGTTCTATCTCCAGTACAGCCTTCACCAAGTCCAACTTCTATGGTGAACTTGAGTTATTAACTAATGATTCATAACTATACATCATTGAGCACTGACGTGTTGCAGTTTTTGAAATGAGCCTAAAACCTGCATCAATTTTTGCGGTAAGATTACAGGAGGCGAAACGCCAAACTCCCAGCTAAAGCTGGGATGAGCCCACGTCAGTGCTCATTTGAATAGTCAATTGACTAGTTCCCCGCGTCAGCGGGGATTATTTTCTACCTCCATCCTCGCGGTGGGTTGAGCTTGCCAGCCAATCCAAGCGCTACCCCAAAGTACTTCCACCAGAAGGAGCGCCCACTCCCCCGGCGCGGGTTGAGTAGGCCCGCGACACTCACTTGAGCCGTACCACCTTTTCCTAGCGCGTCCTTTCACTTCTTAGGTCGCTGACCTCGAAAAACGCCGTTAGCAATTCTGAGTACAATCGGCGGCTGTACTCACCGCTAGTACGAAAACTACTTTAGAAAAAGGAGTAATCATGGATACCCTCTACACCACTGAAGCACTCGCTACCGGGGCAGGCCGCGATGGCCGCGCCGTAGTGCAAAATTCTGACCTTGACTTCAAGATGGCCACTCCGAAGGAAATGGGCGGCGATGGCAACGGCGCCAACCCAGAGCAGCTCTTCGCCGCTGGTTATGCCGCGTGCTTCCACTCTGCCCTGCAGGTGGTAGCCCGCAGCGAGAAGGCAGAGTTGGGCGATTCCTCCGTGGGCGCCCGTGTGTCCATTGGCAAGGAGGGCGAAGGCTTCAAGCTCGCCGTTGAACTTGAGGTCATCATCCCCGCCCAAGACCACGACAAGGCACAAGCGCTTGCCGATGCCGCCCACCAGGTCTGCCCCTACTCCAATGCCACCCGCGGCAATATTGACGTCAACGTCACCGTTGCGCAGGACTAAGCAGGACTAATACAGTTTCTTAGTCCTCGGTCCGCAAGGGCCACCATGCGCGGGCGAATCCACCGATTCGAATAAGTGAGTCAAACTACGCTGCACGAGTCCGGCGTAGCTGGCAAAATCGAATCATGCCTGTTGAAGCTCGCGCCCTTTCACTGCGGCGGTTATTACATGATTCCGCGGCAGTGCGGCTGCTGGCGGCCGATAATGCCCCGGTGATTTTGGCGCTGATTGCTGAGTATTTTCCCCGCGGCACTCGGGCGCGGCCGGCGGCAGAAGTATATGAGCTGATGGTCACCGATTTCGAGGTGCTTGCCAGTGAATTCTCAATGCCGCGCACACCGCAAAGTTATTGCAATGACTGGGTAAAAGCTGGTTGGCTAGTCCGTAAATCTGGCAAGAGCTCGCGCGGGGAAACGTTGGAACCGAGCGAGGAAGCACTGTCCGCGCTCGAGGCCGTTGAGCGTTGGGAAACGCCGGTTACTACGGTCACGGCATCGCGCGTGGAATCTATCGGCTCGGCGCTACAACGCTTGGCGCGGGATACGAATGAGGATATTTCGAGCCGCGTCGCCAGCTTAGAGGCGGAGCGAGACCGCATTGACCGCGAAATTGAAAAGGCCCACCTGGGTCAGTTTGAACGACTGACTGCGGCAGAGACCGAGGAGCGCGTCCAAGACGTGCTGAACATGGCCATGGCGGTGCCAAGCGATTTCGCCAGGGTGCGCCATGAACTCGAAGCCCTCAATCACAGGCTACGCCGGCAGCTGCTGGATCCAGAGGGTTACCGCGGCGAGGTGTTAGAGGAAATTTTCAGCGGTGTAGACCACATCGCGGAATCGGACGCTGGGCGCAGCTTCCGCGGATTCTATTCCTACCTCATGGATAGAGAACGCAGTGCGTGGCTAGACCAGTGGATTAACCAAGTTCTAGAAAGCGAGGTCGGCCAAGAGCTGGCAGCAGAAAACCGGCGGCAGCTGCGGAATCTCTTCCGCGATATGGAAGAAACGAGCTTCGAGGTCAATCAAACGATGACTGGCCTGGCGCGCAGCTTGCGCAACTATGTCTCCTCGGAACAATTCGCAGAAGACCGGCGCATGATTGAGCTACTGCGTGAGGCACGGGGCATGGCCATTGATGCAGCGCAGGCATCGGAGCTGAAAGCCTTTCACCGTATGGAAACTCCCCTGCAGCGCATCGGCATGTCCATTCATTCCGTATCGCGCATCCACTTGGCCAACCCAGGACGCGAGGTCGTGGAGGAAGCACCGGAAGCCTTCCAGCCAGGTCAGGAGAATGCGGAGGCGTTGTATGAGCTGGTGCGCGAATCAGAAATTGATTTTGAGGAATTGCATGGGGCGATTCGCGGGGCCGTCGGCAAGGCGGGCCCGTGCACGATTGGCCAGGTATTACAGGCGTGCCCTCCCACGCAGGGCCTGGCCAGCGTCGTGGGTTTGGTACACATTGCAGACCAGCACCCGCTACCGGCTTTGCACGATGATCATGAAAAGGTCACCTGGACCGAAGAAGATGGGACCATTCGCGCGGCGTATATCCCTACTATGTATTTCGATAGCACCACCGTTGAGGAGTTGTAGTGAGCGCTACTGATAATCACCGCGTCGATTCGGCGCATGAGCCCCCGCTGTGGGAAAGCGATAAAGGATCGCTGACCTATAACTCGCGCCGCGCATTGGTGCAGCTCTTGAAGGGGCCGCTCGTGCGAGCGCACAAGGAACCTGTCTTATGGTCCGCCATCATCTCGGACGAAGACAACCTGCGCGCCCGCCTGCATGAGGTATTCCTCGAGCTGGTCGTCGATGAAGGAGAAGGGTTTGCGTTTACCCGGATGGTAGAAGAGGAAACTCTGCCTATCCCGCAGGTGCTGCGCACGGATAAGCTTAAGCACATCGATACCGCCATCCTGCTGAACCTGCGCCAGGAACTTGGTTTGGCGCTGCCCGGTGAACGCGTGATTGTGGATGTAGAAGATCTCCGGGAGGGCATTGGCTACGTCCGCGCGGTTGATAACCGCGATGAAGCCGGGTTCAATAACCGCTTCAATGCGGCGATTAAACGCATCCGCAATGAATACTCGCTGCTGAGTGCCACCGAGACTGAGGGGCGCTACGAGGTATCACCCGTCTTGCGCCAGCTTTTCGATGCCGCCACGGTCACCGCTATCCGGGATGAATACGCCCGCCTCGCAGAATCCGAGGGCGACCAGGAGGAGGCTTCCGATGACTAACCTGTATCCAGGCCAATTCCGCATCAGCCGTATCCAGCTCATTAACTGGGGTACTTTCCACGGCTACTTTTCCATTCCGGTAGCCCGCAAGGGCTTCCTCATCACCGGCGGATCCGGTTCGGGCAAGTCCACGCTGCTTGATGCGATGTCGGCAGTCTTGGTACCGCAGAAGGACCTCAAGTTCAACGCGGCATCGCAGCAGGACCTCGGGCGCCATAATGGGCGCAACCTCGTCTCCTATATTCGCGGGGCGTGGCGGCAGCAAGAAAATGCGCACACGGGTGAAATCGCCCCGGAGTATTTGCGTGAGGGCGCGACTAACTCGGTGGTGGCGTTGACCTACGATAATGGGGCTGGCACGCAGCACACCCTCATCGCCATCTTCCGTCTCAACGGCGGTGAAAATTCGGTGAGCCAAATTAAACGGCTCTATGGGGTGGTGCAGGGAGATGAGGACATCGATAAGCTCAGCCCCCTACTCACCCGCAACCTGGATACCCGCAAGATTAAGGCCATGTACAAGGGGCTTGGCGCGTCATTTACCCCGACGTACAATACGTTTGCGGATCGCTTTCGCAAACGCCTGGGCATCAAGAGCGAGCAGGGGCAGATCTTGCTTCACCGCACGCAGTCCGCTAAGTCTTTATCCAGCCTGGACCAGCTCTTCCGGGACTATATGCTGGATACGCCGTCTACCTTCGAGCGGGCGGAGGAGTCGGTGGAGCAATTTGAGGATCTGCGCCAGGCATACCTGCGGGTAGAGGACGTCAAGGCCCAGATTGAGACGCTGGCACCCCTGCCCCAATTGCATTCCCGGCGCACCACCGCGGAAGCGGATAAGCACAAGGCCGAGGCGATGAATGAGGTGCTGCCGGCGGTGCGCGCCCGCTTGGTGGCAGAAGAACTGGACTATCGCATCCGCGCGCTGACCGCCCAGCAGGCAGAGGCGCACTCTGCTGCCGAGGCGCTCGAAGCGGAGGTCACGCACCTTGACGATGCCGAGCGCCGCGCCGCCGTAGCCGTCTCCCAACTCAGTGCCGGCGAGCTGGCCGCCCTAGAAGCCAAGATAGAAACCGCGGAGAAGGAAATTGAGCACCGCTCCAAGGAGTTCCACCACCTTGCCGCTGCCGCCGACCAGTGGACCGATCACTTTGAGCTCAACCCGCACGGCTTTGCTGAGCTGCAAGCAAATGCCCGCCTGCGCATCGCGGACTTCGAGGCCGACTCAGCCCAGCTTACTGAGCAGCAACAAGAAGCCGGAGTGGCCGCCCGCGATGCCGCGACAGCATCCGCGTCCTTAGAAAGTGAGCTGCACTCATTTAGCTCGCGGCGCACCAATATCGATAAAGCCCTTGTGGAGCTGCGCACCCAACTCGCGCGGGATACTGGCTATGCCGAATCGGAGCTTCCCTTCGCTGGCGAGCTACTGGATATTGCCCCGCAGCAGGCGGAGTGGGAACCGGTGATCCAAAAATTGCTGCACGGATTCGCCGCCACCCTGCTCGTTCCGGAAACCGCGCGGGAAGCCATTAACCAGTGGGTCAATTCTCGCAACGTGGGTACCCGGCTCGAGTACCGCACTATCCCGGAGTTTGCACCGACACCCGCGCCCGCGCGCAGCCCGCAACAGCTCATCCACAAACTGGAGTTCCAAGATCACCCCATGGCGCAGTGGGTGCGCCACCATATTTCGAGCCGTTTTAACTACGAATGCGTCAACTCGGTGGCAGCGCTCGAACAGGTAACCAAGACCCCGGCCGTCACGCGCGATGGCTTGGAAAGCCGGCCCAAGGATAAGGATGGCTCGACGCGCTTTATCAAGGATGATCGCACGCGCTTTAAAGGCACGCGGTGGTACCGAGTGGGTTCCACCAATACCGCCAAGATTGAGCTCCTACGTTCCCAATTGACGGAAGCGAAAGCCAATGCTCGCGCCATGGCCAAACAGGTCCACGAGCTCAACCGGAAGATGGATATCCTGCGCACGCAGCGCGATAAAGCGCAGCGCGTACTGGAGACTAAGTTCCAGGATATTGATACCGCTTCTGCTGAGGCGCGCAAACGCGATTTGCAAGAACAGTACGATTCTTTGGCTTCCTCTCCAGAGGCGCAGGCCCTAGCCACAGCGCATGAGCAGGCAAAGGAAAAACTCACCGCCGCCCGCGGCCAACTAAACGAAGCACAAAAACACCTCGGCAACGTGGAGGGCGAGCTGAACCGCTCCACCCAGCGGCGCCAAAGCATCGGAACGGTGCCCACGGTGGCCGATCAGGGCATCGCCAAGGCGGTCGAAGAGGCCCTGCACAAGGGCAGGAGAAAACTCACCATCGATGACATCGATGCCCGGCGCGATGAGGTGCAGGCCAGCTTGCAAGAAACCGCGCGTAGGGCCGCACGCCGCATCGAGGAGACGAATGCCAAGATTGTCTCCGTCCTGCACAAGTACCTATCGCAGTGGCCGGCGGAAGCGGCGGATTTGGAGCCACAGGCGAGCTTCGCCGGCGAAGGCATGGAGAAGCTGAAGTTCCTGCGCGCGGACCGCCTGGCGGATTTTCGCGCTCATTTCTTGGAGCTGCTCAATGGCACGACGGTGCAAAACCTATCGCACCTCGCCTCTTCGCTTCGCCATGCCCGTAGCGATATCGAACAGCGCATGGAGTTTATTAATAAGTCACTGGAGCGCACGCCCTTCAATGGGGACCGCACCCTGCGCATTGATGTGAAGGATGCCCGGGGCCAGTTGGTGCAAGACTTCCAGCGGGATCTTGATGCCGCAACGTCCCATAGCCTGGCGGAGATTAGCGCCGATGATCCTGAAGCTGCGGTAGCGCGCTACCACGCCCTGGACAAGATTCTCAGCCGCTTGGGCTCGTCTGAGCCAGAGGATATTCGGTGGCGCAACCTGGTTCTGGATACCCGCAAGCACGTCAGCTTCATCGGCCGCGAGTGCTACCCCGATGGTACGACCGCCAATACTTATCAGGATTCCGCCTCCCTCTCCGGCGGCCAGGCCCAAAAGTTGGTCTTCTTCTGTTTGGCTGCGGCGCTGCGCTTCCGCCTGGCGGAGCCGGATCAGGACGTTCCTACCTACGGTTCCATCATTTTGGATGAGGCCTTCGACCGCGCCGACCCAGCCTTTACGCGCACCGCCATGTCCGTGTTTGCATCCTTTGGTTTCCACATGATTTTGGCAACGCCATTCAAACTCATCCAGACGCTATCGCCGTACGTGGATGGCACCATCGTGGTCAATTACGACGAGCCCATTATCCAGGGCCGCCCGCAGGCGCGTACGGGCTATTCGCTTATCGATGCCACTTCCTATCCCCAGGAATCCCAGGAGTCCCCCAATGCGGATGCCTAGTGACCTGCACACGCATGCAGAAAAATACCTGCGCAACCACTTTGCGGAGGCACTGGCCGCCCCGGATTCGTTGAGCATCGACTGGCCGCTGCACCCGCCTACGGCCGCCACCGCCGCGCGCGATGTCCCCGCGACCCAGGAGTTCATCCGCGCCTGGCAGCGCTGGCCGCACCAAGAAGAGATCCACTACGAACAGCGCAATTGGTCCCGCACGGGCCTAGGCACCAATTCCGTGCCTACCCGCGCGGTACTTACCGGTGCTCCCCGCATCGCCGCGGCCACAGGCCTCAGCGGCGAATACTCCCGCGCGCAACAGCGCGCACGCGACATCGCCGCGTTCTTCCCCGACTCCCCTGCATTCACCGACACCGTGCACCGCACCTATCCCCAGTGGAAGGACTTAACTGCATACGATCTGCGCTGCTTAAAGCCATGCTTGACCTGGCTGCGCGCCCATCCGAATTCCGGCGAGTGGGAGCGCGCCGTACCGGTCGAAGGCGTGGATGGCAAGTGGATAGGCACCCACCGCCGCCTGCTGCTCGCGCTGCTTTCGCCCTTCGGCATCACGGATTTGGGGCTGCGCCGCACCGATGCCCGCCTGCGCCTGCGCTACCTCAACCACGCCCCCGCGTTGTCCGATATCGAGGTTCCCCTTTCCCAGGCTGCACAACTCTTTCCCACCGCTCCCCCGCGCGTTCTCATCGTAGAAAACAAGCAGACCTTCCTAGCCCTGCCCCTGCTTTCCGATGCCGCCCCACCCACCATCGCCATCCTCGGCGCCGGCAATGCCGCCCGTCAGCTCCACGCCCTCGACTGGCTCCACGATGTCGAAATCACCTACTGGGGCGATCTTGATGCCGCCGGCTTCAGCATCCTCAACGGCGTGCGCGCCCACTTTCCCCACACGGAGTCTCTCCTCATGGATACCGCCACCGTCACCGCGTTCCGCCACCTCGCGGTCCCCGATCCTGGTGATGGCTCCGCCATGCTTAGCCACCTCACCACCGAAGAGCAGCGCGCCTCCCGCCTCCTCTTTACCGAGGGCAAGCTGCGAATTGAACAAGAACGGATTCCATTCGCGCATGCCACTGACGCGATTCAATCTACGTTTCAACGCTAGGTTCTAAGCTTTCGAACTAGAACCTCTGCTAGTTGTTACCGTATTCTTCTTTCTCCGCAGCAGCAAGACGAACGCGAGTAAAAATACCTGTTGAGCCCTCAGCTAGTAAAACCTTGCGGCGGCGTCTCCATTTCTCAAGGCATCGCAGTCCACTCGATGTCCTCAAAGCCCCAGTCGGAGAAGTGCCAGGTGATGGTCTCGGTGGCATCGATAAGCGCGTGCTCCATTGTCTCTTCATCGTCACCGGTAACGGAGAGCTCGAGCATCACTGAAGTATCTTCTTCGTCCAATAGCCCCACGTCCAAGGGGCCGCCATCATCGAGGCCGGAGACAAAGCGCGCAGTCCAATTATCACCGCCAAAGAAACTGGAGTCCTCTTCTATAGCGTGCTTTTCCTCCAAGTCCCACACGGCTTCAATAATGTCCCAGTTGCCGGTAATTGCAGCGGACAGCTCAGCGTCACGCCCGTACAGCACCAGCTCGTGGAGCCACGAATAATCAATGATAAAGCTGCTCATAACGCCTGCCAGTGTATGCGACGAGAGCCCCACTCTCTGAACGCACTCACCGAGCGATTTACTTATAAACCCAACTGTTCAAGTTCTGTGCAGAGAGCATCGATTTGTGCGCGCGTATGGGTTGCCATGAGGGTGACGCGGAGAATCGCAGCGCCACGTGCAACAGTTGGCCACCGGATTGCCGGGACTATAAATCCACGGTCAAGCAGTGCAGCGCTAGCGTCCATCGCGGCGGCCTCATCGCCCACATGCACGGGGATAATCGGCCCTTGCTGTGGCGTAGTCCCTCGCGCGTTGTGCCAATAAGCAATATTGCCTTGCAGTTGGTTAACCAGACTGGGATCAGACTCAATGAGCTTTAACGCCGCGAGCACGGCGGCAGAGGTGGCTGGCGTGGGCGAGGTAGAAAATACAAAGGACCGGGCTTGTTGCCGCAAGAGCTGCGCCACCGGCTTACTCGTTGCAACGAGCCCGCCTTCAGCACCAAGCGCCTTGCTAGCGGTAATAAGTTGGATATCAGGCTGAACGCCGAAATATTCTGGCAAGCCAAGGCCGCGGTCGCCGACGGCGCCAAACGAGTGAGCATCATCGACCATAAGCCAGGCGCCGTAATCACGCGCCAATCGCGATAGCTCAGGCAAGGGCGCGAGCACCCCGTCCATGGAAAAGAGGCCATCGGTAACAATCAAGGCAAACTTGGTGGCCCTGGTAGCCAAGGCATCTTCTACAGCGCGGGTATCACGGTGTGGAGTAACGACGACTGAGGCGCCACTCGCCTTTGCAAGCCGGCAGCCATCGATAATGCTGGCGTGGTTGCGCGCATCGGAAATAATGGTGAGCTCGGGCGAGGCCAACGCCTGCAACGTCGATAGATTGGCTTGGTATCCAGTGGCAAAAAATACCGAGTCTGGATAACCAGTCAGGCGGGCCGCAGCGGCTTCTACCGCAACGTGTAATTCAGACGTACCGGTGGTCAGTCGCGAGCCGCCTGAACCTGCGCCGTAGTGATCAACGCTATCCTTTACGGCGCTTTTAATCTCCGGATGCTCCGCCAGGCCCAGGTAATTCGACGAGCTAAAAAGCACCGCGTCTTGGACTGTCTTCCCGGTGGCCGTCCGCAAGGAGCTTTCCGGCACTTGCCCACTTCCAAAGACCGAAGGGCTGCGCCACAGGCCGTCTTCTCGCCACTTATCCAGGCGCGCAGATGCGGCTTTCTCTAGACTCTCGTTCACTGTTCTGCCTCAAAATCCACGAGCACGGCGCGGTTTTCCAGATAATCTATCAACGCTTCAACATCGGCCCCTGGTTTGATGATGAACGCCCTCGCCCCCTCGTCCGATCCAGGTTCTTTAATGTGCGGAAGGCGGTGGTACGTGCCATCTATGCAGACGTAACCGGTGGTATAGGCCGGGTCATCCGACACACAGACTTCTGCTAGAACGTCGGGATGCGCGGCAACCTTGCTCGCCAAAACGATGGCTTCACGGGCCGCATCCTTGCCTTTAAAATCCGCGTCTTGAGCGTTGTGCGCGTCCATGTGGCTCACGCGGACGCCGCGCTGTGCGTCTGGTTCACAGCGCATGCCCGTATCGGCCGCAATGAGCATCGCACCGCGCATATTCCTGGCGGTAAACGTCTCTTCAATGACTACCTGGGAATGAGCGGTCATGGGGCGCAATAGTTCCTCGATGACTTCCCTAGCCTGCGAGGGCGATTGTACCGCTTCTTCTTTTACTCCTACGGAAGGGACGTGCAGAATATCGGACTCGGCCAAAGCCTCCACGGTGATGAAGGTATTTTCCGCCATTCCCTTCGGGTGTGCCAAAGCACGCTCGGATAGCGCCGCACAGACTGCTGGAACCTCGTGTTCCCTGACGATTCGCTCTGCTCCCGAAATGTGCTGGCCTGCGGAATCAGACCGCATTCGCACTGAGAAATAAGTCATAATCTGAGGGTACCGGACGTATTGAACGGTGTTCAGGAAAAGAGGAAATTGGCCAACCTCGGCCAGGCTCCAGGCGGCGCTTCCCACACAGGAATACACAGGCCATACGCTTTCCGATGCCTCCCGCCTCGCCCCTCGTTGAGCTTCTCATTTTTCCGGCTAACCAGGCGATTTGTGTGAAAACGGCGTTAGCCTATATAGTTAATTCTCGTTGCACAGAGAACGGCACGTTCGACGTACAACATGGACATTCCTCCATAGCTCAGTTGGCAGAGCATTCGACTGTTAATCGAAGGGTCACTGGTTCGAGCCCAGTTGGAGGAGCAGTGTATCTACCCCCCTTCTACCAGCAAAAACGCTGGCGGGAGGGGATTTTTTAGTTTTTGGCTTAAGGTGGTTTAAGGCGGTTTCCTGTCGTGGATGTCGTGGAATTGCATGGCCGTTTTAGGCCACCAATAAAGGCCCCACCTTCACCGATAGAGCCGCGAGTTTAATCCCCTCCCTAAGCCTAGGTGCTTAACTACCGCAGGCCGCCAAGCCCCTGGAAGGCAATCCCCTCCCTTCCCTACACATAAAACCGCAGCAGAACTAATCTGGGAACGCGCAGAGCACACCAAACCATACGCCGGGCTCACAACGCGGGACGGAGAATCCCCACAAGAGCGACATGGGCATAGCTAAAAACTTCCTCAACGAAAGCGAAGCTAAAAACATGCGCAGGCTAACCACAATGTTCCTAGACTACGCAGAAGACCAAGCCGAGATGGGCAAAGCCATGCTCTTAAAAGACTGGGTAGAAAAGACAGATGCCTGGCTCGTCTTCAACGAACGTGAAGTCCTCAAAGGATACGGGAAAGGAAACACAATCAGGCAGTAAACAAAGCCGAGGAAGAATGGAATGCTTCCCAGCATCAACTCGATGCTAAAGTCAACGAAATAGACATGAAAGCTCTAGAAGCCGAAGTCAAGACTTTGAAGCGAGGCGAAAACCCTATTGACTAAACGCATCTACCTCTACGCAGACGAAACAGGAAACCTCGACTACGAAGGCTCCCCAAACCCACAAGGTGGTGGCGCGTCAACTTACTTCGGTTTCGGCACAGCCACATTCACAACAAACAACCACGGCGACGACCTACTAGGAGGCCTCCACCTAAGAGCACAAATGGCCAACAAGGATGTCAAACTCACCAAAGGATTCCACGCCTGCGACGACTCAAACAAAACAAGAAGCGAAATGTTTGCCGAAATCCAAAAACAGGCCCCTAGGTTCGACACAACTTTCCTCTACAAAGCCAACGCATACCGCAGCGTCAAAGACGCAGGGCCAATGCGCCTCTACAAAATGGCCTGGTTCCTGCATCTAAAAGAGATAGCAGCAAGAGTTGCCCAACCCGAAGATGAACTGTTTGTAATCGTTGCAGAGTTCGGCACAAAACGAGTCAGGAATACTGCATATCAAGCAGTTAAAGATGTGTGCGAGCAAATAAATAGGGACATCACACTCTGCGTGTGGACTGCTCCATCGTCTTGGGGCCTACAGGTCGCCGATTATGGACTATGGGCCGTGCAAAGGCATTTGGAGGGAAAGAAATGTAGCTGGTTTGACCCCTGCATTGAACCTAACTTGGCAAGCCTATTCACCCCTTGGGGCCAGCCATAGACGCGCTGAAACCGGCTATCTCACCTATCGGGGTGAGAAGTCCACCCCCTGGGGGACTTATCGCCGGTTTCATGTTCATCGTAACCTGAAAGTTGATTTTTAACAACGCATGGGCACTAATGATTGAAGCTCTTATTCAGGCGGCCGAAGCCCGTGGCTACCGCATCCGGTGGCACCGCGGCGGGCCAAAAGCAGCGTGGGTACCAAGCCAGAACACAATCACTGTACAGATAGGCATGGATGACGCCACCACCCTATGCTCCCTAGCCCACGAACTCGGCCACGCCCACTACGGCGACGCGCCCACCGGCAACGGGCATCTTGACCAGCGTCAAGAACAACGCGCTGACATGTACGCCGCCCGGCTACTCATCAGCCCCGTTGAGTTTGAAGCCGCCGTCATCTGGCACCAAGACCACCTGCCGGCCATAGCCGACGAGCTCGAAGTCACCCAGCATCTACTAAACACGTGGCTCCGCAACACACAACTAGCCGCGTAAAAGCCAACGCTCTAGAAAGGAAAAACTTCCATGTCTCAACAAAGCCCCTACTCCTCAAACTCCGATAGCACCCCAGCCAAAAAGCCCATCTGGAAAAAATGGTGGGTATGGCTTATCGGAATCCTGATTATCGGCGGTATCGCTACCGCAAGCAGTGATTCAGACGACGCTGACGGCACCGCCACCAAGGACACCACTGAAACCACCGTCACAGAAGAAACCACCGAAAACGTCACAGACGAACCGACCACAGAACAGTCCCCAGAGCCTGAGCAGGCGACCAACACGGAGGCCCCCAAAGCCGAGACGACACCCGCGCAAGAAAATCCAGATATTAACCCCTGGGCAAAATCTGTCGTAGGTCTAAGCCCAGACGCTAACTACCTCGACGCTCTCAGCACCGACAGCGCCCCCACATGGGTGGCAGCGATAACTGATGTCAGTATTGGGCACGGCAACAACGTAGTAATCACCATGCAGATTGACCGAAAAACCGAAAAAGAACAGGCAAAACAAGCTATGAACCTTTATGCCAACTCGTTGAAATCATTCCCCAAAGACTGGTCTGAACACATCAGCTACGTCATCGTTGAAGACGGGGCTGGAACATACATTTCCCAGCGCAGCATTTAACACATAAAGGGGCCGCCTTGCCGTGGCGGGTGGGTTGGGCAAGGCGGCTGTGTCACTTTGTGTAAGCAAGAAAAAGGACACGAGGAACAGTCTAATGGCAAGCATTAAACCATACAAGACAGCGCGGGGCCGGGCATGGCGTGTTCAATACCGCAGCCCTGACGGAAAAACCGGACAAAACAAGGATTCCGCACGAAAAACGAGGCGCAGGCCTGGGCCGATAAAACGCCGTATCCATACACCAACAAGACTGGATAGACCCCAACGCCGGCAAGGTGACAGTGGCAGAGGTGGCAGTATCGTGGCAGGATAACCTGTCTCGGCTTAAGCCTAAAACGCAGCATGACATGCTGGCAGTCTGGCGGAATCACGTTGAGCCCAAATGGGCGGCACGGCAAGTGGCAAACATTAAACCGTCCGAAGTGCAGGGCTGGGTATCTGGCATGGATAGGTCAGCGTCTCTAGTGCGTCAGGCTCATGCGGTGCTCGCGCAGATTCTTGACCTAGCCGTAATGGACAGGGCGATTCGAGAGAATCCGGCCCGCGGCGTGAAACTACCGCGTAAAGATCCAACCAAGAAGGTGTATCTTACAGCGCAACAGCTTGGACTGTTCGTTGATGAATGCACCCGATATAAAGAATTGGTGTGGCTACTCGGCACCGTGGGCCTTAGATGGGGTGAAGCCGCAGCGCTGCGTGTTAGGGATGTAAATGTGCTGCGAAATCGTATCAGCGTGGAGCGCAACGCTGTCACAGTCGGTAGTCAGGTCATCATCGGTACCCCTAAGACGCATGAGGTGCGTGAGGTTGCGGTGCCGGCGACCGTGATGCGGATGCTGGCACCTGTGATGGACGGCAAGGGCCCGGACGAGTTGTTGTGGCCGCGTCATGACGGCACACCGATGAAGCCACCGACGCATGGGAAGTGGTATTACAACGCTCTCAACCGCTGTATGGAGAAGTACCCTAGTTTCCCGCGAGTAACGCCACATGGGCTTAGGCACGTGGCAGCGGGGTTGATGGTGTCCGCTGGGGCGAATGTCAAGGCTATTCAGCGTCAGCTTGGGCATTCTTCGGCGGCGATGACGCTTGATGTTTATGCAGATCTCTTTGATGAAGATTTGGAGGCGGTGGGTAGTGCCGTGGAGGAAAAAATTTCGGGTGTCGTGGATTTGTCGTGCCTGGGGGCTTAATTTCAGTGTTTGTGCTGGTTAAATAGGGTTTAGGTGGCTGGTTCGAGCCCAGTTGGAGGAGCAGACTACTTCCCGCCCAGCCTCGCGCTGAGCGGGATTTCTCGTATGCGCGACACAGCTTGAGTTCAGGCCGGGGGTTCCGAAAATCGCGGTGGGGCAACCAGCACTGCGGGCAGCGAAAGGGGCCTAGCCTTTGAATGGCTAGGCCCCTTTCCTACTGCACTCTATGCGCTCGCTGCTGGCGCAGGAAGCGCTGAGCGAGCCTCAACGAGTAATTAGTCGTTGATGTAGAGGTACTGCTTGTTCACGAACTCGTCCAGCGCGAAGACGGAGAGCTCGCGGCCGAAGCCGGAGTTCTTGACGCCACCGAACGGCAGCACTGGGGAGAAGTACTGGCCCAGGTTGACGTGAATCATGCCGGTCTCGATCTGGTCAGCAACCTTGGTGGCGCGCTCGGTGTCATCGGAGAAGACGGCACCGCCCAGGCCGTAGTTGGAGTTGTTGGCCAGCTCTACGGCTTCCTTCTCGGAGGAAACCTTGTAGATCTCTGCTACTGGGCCGAAGAACTCTTCGTAGTAGGAGTCGGAACCAACGGGGACATCGGTAAGCACGGTCGGCTCGTAGTATGCGGCGGTCTCGTGCAGATTGCCGCCGGTGCGGACCTTAGCGCCGTTGTCCACAGCGTTCTTGACCTGCTTGTCCAAGTTCTCTGCTGCTTCGCGGGAGGACATTGGGTAGTACTGGTTCTCACCCGGCTGGGTTGGGTCAGCCTGCTTCATGCCCTCAGCAATGCGGACCATTTCATCGACGAACTCATCGTAGATGTCTTCCATGACGATGATGCGCTTGTTGGAGGTGCAAGCCTGGCCAACGTTCTCGATGCGCTTGACCCAAGCTTCCTCGGCAGCCTTGGTGACATCGGCTGCGTCCAGAATGATGTAGGGGTCGGTGCTGCCAAGCTCCAGCACAACCTTCTTCAGGTTGCGGCCGGCGATCTCAGCCACAGCGGCACCGGCGCGCTCGGAACCGGTCAGGGATACGCCCTGGACGCGCTTGTCCCCGATGATCTCTTCAATCTGCTTGTGGTCGGCGTATACGTTGATGTACACGCCCTCTGGCAGGCCAGCCTCGCGGAAGATCTCCTCGATGACTGCAGCGGACTTCGGGGTAATTTCGGCGTGCTTCAAGATGATGCAGTTGCCGTTCATCAGGTTCGGTCCGGCGAAGCGGGCGACCTGGTAGAAGGGGTAGTTCCACGGCATGATGCCCAGCAGGGTACCAATGGGCAGACGGCGCAGGGTGGCCTTGCCGCCTGGCACGTCAACCGGCTGGTCCTTGTTGTGCTCTGGGGCGTTGTCTGCGTAGAACTGCAGGATATCGCCGGAGAAGTTAATTTCCCACTCGCCTTCTGGGGTGGACTTACCCATCTCCTGTGCGGCAATCTTGGCCAGCTCGCCCTTGCGCTCCTTAAAAAGTTCCGCTGCACGGGACACAATCTTGGCGCGCTCCTCAATTGGGGTCTCGCGCCAGGTCTGGAAAGCCTCGTTGGACTTAGCCAGAGCCTCTTGGATCTGCTCATCGCTAAAGGTGTCGAATTTCTCTACTACTTCATTGGTAGCGGGGTTAGTTACCGCAAAATCCTTGGACATTATTGGATCCCTTTCTAAGTGGATTCTTGGAACTAATGTGGCGGCGAACACAATCTGTATGCGCCTGCCACAAGAGTACTTAAAGTTCTAGTGACGTGTCACCCATGAATGTGGGTAATTTGGTTTAGGAGGCCGCGACGACCGAGCCATCCTTCATCTTGATGCCCTCATCCTGCTTCATATAGGTGGCATCGCGGGTGAGCATCTGGCGCACCGCCTCCTCGTTCTTCTGGATTTCCGCCTCGAGCGCCTCCGAGTCTTGGCGGAGGAGGTCAAAGCGCTCCTGCACCAGCGGTGCCTCCATTTGCAGGATGGGGCGCATGACGGAATCGGCCACGCCGCAGGCATCGGCGATCTCATCGCCGTGAATGATGCGCACGTGCGCGGCGGTCCAGTCCGCTAGGGTGTCATCGGGCATGCCCGTGAGTTCCTTGGCGTTGACGACGAAGCCGTCCATGAGGGCATCGACAAGCTTGCGGGCCGATTCGTTGATCTCGCCGTCGACGGTGTGGATAGCATCCATGGTCTCCTGGGAGGCCTCTACCCCATCTTCGCCTTCGAAAAGGTCCGCGGAAATGCCCAGCATGCGCCCGGCAATCTTCCACAGGTAGAACGCGTCTTTTTCTTCTTCCGCGGTGAGCTTCCAGCCCATTTTGCGCAGGCCAGCGTACGGAATGTAGGTGAAATCGAACCAGGTACGCAGCATGTCGAACTCGCTGATCGGCGCGCCGTAGTGGGAGTAGTCCAGCTCCTTGCGGGTGTGCACGCGCCGCACGTGGGCGTGGATGGCGCGCACCATGCCGGTGTGAATGAAGCCCTCGCCGCCGGGCTGCAGCGCATCCGGCAGGTAGAGCGAATAGGTCCAGTTGGTGGTGTAGGCAAGGCGCTTGACGGCGCCATCGGTAAGCTCACCGGTGTTGACCAGCAGGTCCGCGATCGCCGGGGTGGAATAGGTGTGGACCAGCGAGCCCGGGCCCAACGCCAGGCCGTGGCTGAGCGGCGGGATGGACAGGTAGACGCGGCGGCCGCGCTCCAGCTTTTCGGCGTCGATGCCGTCAAGTGCCTTGGTCATGTCCTCAATAAGGGCGGCAACCTCGGGGAAGGTGTCCTCGTTGGCGGTGCCGCGGGCAAGGGCATCGCGCAGGTTAGGCATGATTTCCTTGACCGTGTGGCCGCTGGTAAAAAGCGCATCGGCCACCGGGTCCATCTTCCAAAAAGCCTCGTGGTAGCGGTCGGCGCGCTCTTGGCCAAAGGTGGCGATGAATTCATCCTTATCGCCGCGGCCGGCAGGCCACTCGCCGACGGTGCCTAGGGACATAGTGTTAGTCATGGTGTTCTCCTCTGAGAATGTTATGGGGGATGGGTTAGCTGCGGGCTTCTTTAGAGTCATCGTGCAGCGTGTAATCGGACTTGGTCTCGGGCTCGTTTTTCGCGATGTGTGCCTTGATCACCGCGGTGACATCGGACCATGGCGGCTTATTCTTATTGGCACGCTTTATCTTTGCCTTTTGCGCACCCGGCAGCTTGTCCCGCAGGCGGGCAACCTTGGCTTCTGCCCGCGCGGCACCCCGATACAGGACGGCCCACGGCTTGTAGTTCACCTTTTCCCAGCGCGTACCCTTAACCATGAATTTCGTATCTTCCACGCCGCAAATGGTGGTCAGCGCACCAAGCGCCATCTTGGGAACCAGCGGGTGGATGGTTTCTAGAATGCTCATCAAGGCAGTGGCCACGCGCTCGTGATAGGTGGAGGAATACCCGCCATTGGCGTAGATGAAATCCGTCATCTTGCGCATTTCATCGCCAGTCTTGGGGATGAGGCGCTCTTCGGCCCCCATCATATAAAGGATGTATCCCCAGTACTGGGCCACATCGTCCCAGTCCTGGCCGGAGTGGGGGCGGCCAAAGCGCTCGTCGATGGCCAGTGGCATCATCCCGAACCAGCCCTCACCGGAGACCAGGAAGCTGGAGCCAATTGGCCGGCCGAATTCGTTGTAGTGCTCCTTGCCCCACATCTTCTCCAAGCCGCGATTAGCTTGGGAATGCAGCAGGCGCACGCGCACGGCGGCCTTGCGGCCTTCACCGAAGCGGTCGAAGACGTCCTTCTTGCCCAAATCCGTGAAGAATTGCGCCGTTTCAATGGAGCGCTGCATGGCCTTGAACTCGAACATGCCGGTCTCGCCCGTGGCCGCCGATGTGCGGTCCTCCATCGTGGTGGCCCAGTATGCAAAGGCGATGGCCAGAACCTCTGAGGTGCGCGTGACGTTGTAGTAGGCCACGCGGCCGCGCTCTGCGGCCTCAAGATCCAGCCACTCCGGAATGCGGTCTACCTCTTTGAAGAAGTCCACCAGCTCCGGCGCGGGGTCTTCTACCGTCTCGATGCCGTGGTTGAGCGCCTGCTCGAACTTTGCGCGCGATTCCTTGGCACCATCGCGGCGGAAAGATTCTGCCAACGCGGCGCCCAGTTCATCGGTCTGCCACATGTGGTCATCGAGCAAACGAGTCTGCTGGGTGTCGTAGCCTTCCCACTCATCATGAACGGTGTGCCAGTGGTCAAAAATATTGTGGCGCAGGGTGGACCAGCCGGGCTTGTCCACGCGGCGCTTCGGCGCCGGGCGCAGGTCCATGCCATCGCGATAGAAGTAACGGAAATCCTCATAGGGATTATCGGACATGGGCAGAACCTTTGGTTCCGTCCGAGTATCAGTAGGAGCAGTCATGGGGAGTAAACAACCTTTCCAATCTTGGTGCCGCACCACACACATTTCCTGTTTATGTGGTGTAGTTCACCATTTAGCTGTGCCCGTAAGCCTATAGAGACTTTGCTCGCAACTGCAATGAATTTTGAATCCAATTTTCTGGGAAAGTTCTGGCCGCCAACGCCGCTACTACGCCCGCCTTCACAGCACCTATCCCCTCCTGCGTAAATACCAAAAATGGCCATCTTGGCAGATTTTGCAAGCCTTCTGCCTACTCACCCCATATAGGTGTACTAGGCGCACATCCGTCCGCTATGCGAACGCGTTTGTAACCTAGATCTCGCTACAGGCTGTACCATGACGTGCATTACATACAGTGGATTGGCACTGAACTACAGTCACGAAAGTGAGGTCTATTCACCCCTATGCCAAGTTCTCCTTCTCAACCCGCGCCCCAGCTTGCCGATGCCCCCTCCACCACCGCCACGGTGCACAATATCACCGCTGTAGCGGAAGACCTTGCGGTCATCGAGTTTTCACTGGACGGTGATGCGCAGCTCACGGATTACTCCCCCGGCTGCCACGTCGATATCACCCTCCCGGGAGCTAACGGTGAGATGCTTACCCGCCAGTACTCGGTTTTTGAGATGGCCGGTGCCTCTTCCCCTGCTGCTGGCCAACAGGAACGGCCAACGTATGGAGTCGCGGTAAAGCGGGAGAAAAACTCCACGGGTGGCTCGATTGCGATGCTCAAACTGCGCCGCGGGGATAGCTTTAAGATTTCGCAGGCATTCAATAACTTCGAGCTCGTGGCACACGCCGGCTACTACGTCCTAGTTGGTGCCGGCGTGGGCATTACCCCCATGCTCTCTATGGCCCAATCCCTCGAGCGCGAGAACAAGCCGTATATCGTGCTCTTTTTTGCGCGCGATAGCCACCACGCGGTGCTGCTCGAGCAATTGCGCGAGACCTGCGGCGATAAGCTCATCGAGGTCTTTGGCCGCCCGCGCGACAAACAGGCAGATATCTACCGGCACCTGCTGGGGCAGGCGCCAAAGGAGACAGCCTTTTATGTCTGCGGCCCACAAGGCTTTATGGATTCTGCGAAAAAAATCGCGCTCGACTACTTGCCCGAGCACGCCTTCCACTGGGAGAACTTCCACCCCGATCTCCAAGCGCTATCCGGTGAGAAAAACGCCGGGGCCGGCGACGGTCCGTTCGAGGTGGAATTTTGCGGCGAGACGGTAGAAATCCCAGAAAATAAAACGGTCCTAGAGGTCCTCGAGGATCTCGATCTGCCCGTAAAATCGCGCTGCTTGGAAGGCACGTGCAGCACCTGCCTGATGCGCGTGGTCGAGGGCGAACCAGATCACCGCGATTCCGTCTATGACGCGCAAATGTATGCCGAGGGCGCCTTCGCGCCGTGCGTCTCCCGCGCACTAAGCCCCAAGCTCACCTTGGAGCGCTGGCGGCAATAGCCCTCCGCTCCCTCCCACCCTGGCCGGGAGTGGGAGCGAAGGAGGAATAAAGGGGCATCGGCAAGCGCGGCACAGCCCTAAAGGGCGCGCACCATAATCACGCCGATAATGACCAAGACCAGGCCGATGATACGGTGGACCGGCGGCAGGCCGCGCTTGGCATTGCCCCAGCCCAGCGATTCAATGACCTGGCCGCAAATGATTGAGCCCACCAGCGAGCCGATGACCGTCGTGCCGGTGCCGATCATGGGCGACAGCGTCGCGCCGCCCACCACAAAGAGCGCGCCCAGCACACCGCCGAGCCACATCCACCAGGGACCTGGGGCGATGCCGCTCAAAAGGGCGCGGCGGGGCGCCTTCCAGCCTACGGTGAGCAGGGCCAACAGGATCACGCCGACGCCCAAGGAAATGACGCTGGCGGGCATGGGGCTGTGCAACGCGCCTCCCAGGTAGCCGTTAACGGCGGTTTGGGTGGCAGAGCCCATGCCGATGAGCACGCCGAAAACCCGCCACAGCCACAGCGAAATCCCGGTGGCTTGCGCGCGCGTGGTGGCAGCGCCCCGGCCAATTTCTAGCACCAAGGCGATGCCGCCCACCACGATGAGGGCGCCAAGGATGCGCAAGGGGCCGACGGGAACCAAGGGGGATTCAAAAAGGCCGGTCAGATCATAAATAAGGCCCATCGTCACCTGTCCCAGGATGGGCAGGATGACGGTTTCTACGCTGCCGATGCGCGGGAAGAGCAGGATATTTCCCACGATGAAGGCCACGCCCATAAAGCCGCCGAGCCACACCCACCACGGTTGCGCGGCCGCCAGCGCCAGGTCCGGTATCGCGTCACCGGTGACAATCAGCGCGAGGATTGCGGAGACGGCAAAGCCGATAATGAAGGAGAAGAACCCGGCGGCGATGGGTGAGCCCACGGACTCGCGCAGACGAGTATTAATGGCCGTTTGCGCCGGCACGATGGCGCCGACCAGCATGGCGGCAATAACCAACATTGTTTTTCCTTCCCCACACGTATGGGACTAAGCAAAGCCTGGAACCAGGCGTGACATAGAGATGTAATTGTAGAGCGTTAAAATGCAAAAGAGTGCAGGCCGGCAAAAGCGGAACCTGCACTCTCTCGCTAGAAGGAGCCGAGTTTAGTCATCCGTAGGGATGGAATCGGCACCTTCCAGCAGCTTTGCAACATAACCAGTATTGAACTCGCCGCTGCGGAACTTTTCGCTATCAAGCAGCATGGCCTGGAATGGCGCCGTGGTGACAACGCCTTCTACCTGCAGCTCATCGATGGCGCGCAGCATGCGGGTAATGGCCTCGTCACGGTCTTCTGCCCATACGATGAGCTTGCCCACCATGGAGTCATAGAACGGCGGGATGGTGTAGCCCGTTTCGATGTGGGTATCCATGCGCACACCGAAGCCACCTGGCACGCGGTAGTGCTCGATCTTGCCCGGCCGCGGAGCGAAGTTCTGGTTCGGATCCTCGGCGTTGATGCGGCACTCGATGGCGTGGCCACGAATCTCCACATCATCCTGGGTAATGGATAGCTTCTGCCCGGAGACAATGCGCAGCTGCTCCTTGATGAGGTCCACACCGGTGATCATCTCCGTAACCGGGTGCTCCACCTGGATGCGGGTGTTCATCTCGATGAAGTAGAACTTATCTTCGGTGTTATCGAAGACGAACTCGATGGTTCCGGCGTTCTTGTACTTCACCTCTTTACACAGGTTAATCGCGGCTTCCTGCATTTCCTGGCGCAGCTCATCAGTCAGCACCGGCGAAGGGCCTTCCTCAATGAGCTTCTGGTTGCGGCGCTGCGAGGTGCAGTCGCGCTCGCCCAGGGCGACAGCGTTTTCGCCATCGGCCAGCACCTGGATCTCAATGTGGCGGATATCCGTCAAGAAGCGCTCGATGTAGACCGACGGGTCATTGAACGCGGACTCTGCCTCGTTCATGATCTCATTAAGGTCCTTTTCCAGCGTGTCCTCGGATTCCACGACACGCATACCGCGTCCACCACCACCGGCGGCCGCCTTAATCAGCAGCGGGAAACCGGTGTTATGGGCAACCTCCAGGGCCTCGTCGAACTCGGTGACCACGCCGTCGGAGCCCGGCACGGTGGGAACACCGGCGGACTTGGCAATGCGCTTAGCCGCGATCTTGTCACCCATCAAGCCGATGTGCTCGGCCGAAGGGCCAACAAAGCCGATCTCTTCTTCTTCCACCATGCGGACAAAGTCCGGCTTTTCGGACAAGAAGCCGTAGCCCGGGTGAATGGCATCCGCCTTGTACGCCATGGCTGCGGAGATGACCAGCTCGGGGCTGTTGTAGCTCTTGGAAACATTCGCCGGGCCGATGCATACTGCTTGATCGGCGAGCTTTACCGGCAAGGAGTCCTTATCGCCTTCGGAATAAGTAAGGATGGACTTGATGCCCAATTCTTTGCAGGCGCGAATGATGCGAAGCGCAATCTCACCGCGGTTAGCAATGAGCACGCTACCTAATAGATCTGACATGTTTTCCTCCAGGTCGATTACTTCGGCTGGATGACCATGATGGGCTGGCCGTGCTCCACGGCGTCCTCATTATCAACGAGGATTTCCTTCACGGTGCCGGCAACCTTGGACTCGATGTTGTTCATCAGCTTCATAACCTCAACGATGCACAGCACCTGGCCAACCTCAACCTCGTCGCCGACCTTGACGAAGGGATCTGCGCCCGGCTTCGGAGCGGCGTAGAAGGTACCGACCATGGGAGCCTTCACGGTCTCGCCCTCTGCGGACGGCTGACCGGAACCGGAAGCCTTTGGCTCTTCCTTCGGTGCTTCCTCCTGTGCCGGAGCAGGCTTGGACTCTGGCTCAGCGGCTGGGGCCGGGGCCGAGGCGGCCTCCGGAGCTGCTTCCTGTGCTGGTGCGGTAGCTGGAGCTGCGGCCGGAGCGGCTTCCGGAGCCGGTGCCGGGCGGTTCAGGCCGCCTGGGGTGCGGGACATCGCGAGCTCGACGTCGCCGTACTTGATCTGCAGCTCTTGGATGTCATCAGAAAGGTTGGCCCACTTCAGCAGGGACTTCAGGTCGTGCAAGTTGGTGGAATCAGTCATGGTTACTTTTCTCCTTTGGTGAGGTTGATTTCCAAATCGGAAGTCTTGAGGTGGAAGTCGGTGGTATCGGAAGAGTCGTAGATTTGCTGTACCAGGGAGGTAAGGACGCCGCCCTTGACGCCTTCGCCCTCGCCGCCGCGGCCTTCAGCCACGAAGCGCTTCATCTCATCGACTTGGCTGCCGGCGAACATCACGCGCAGCAACAAGGTGTCGATATCCTCGTCCGGGTGAGCCTTCTTCAGGTCCGGCAGGACCGGCTTGAGCTCTGGGATTTCCTCCGTGATTTCGGAGGAACCGTTGGCCATGATCTTCTCCAGCACGTCTGGGTCCAGCGGGGCGAGTGGCTCGCCGTAGTAGCCCAAGGCGTACTTCTTAATCTCGTTCGGGACCACGGAGTAACGGTCACCGGTCATCACGTTCATGACGGCCTGGGTGCCCACGAACTGAGCGAACGGCGTAATCATGATGGGGTATGCGAGCTCTTCGCGCACGCGTGCGACCTCGTACAGCAGCTCTTCGAAGCGGTCACCCAACCCAGCGGTTTCCAGCTGGGATTCGAAGTTGGTAAGCATGCCGCCTGGCAGCTGGTGCATGTAGTGCAGGCCATCGAATGCGCGCGGAACGCCTACTGGCTTATCTTCCGTATCGGCGATTTCCTGAATGCGCTCGCTGGCGGAATCGATGCGCTCATCGTCAACGTCCACCGTGTAGCCCAGTGCGCGAAGGTCGCGCACCACGGCCTGGGTGGCTGGTTGTCCCGGGCCATTGGCCAGCGGGGCGATGGAGGTGTGGATAGAATCCACGCCCAATTCCGCTGCGTAGAGGTAGGTCAGCGGGGACAGTCCGGTCAGCGAGTGGGTGTGTACCTCGAGCGGTACGTCACCGATGGAGCTGCGGATCGCCGGGATGAGGGTCTTCAAACGGTCCGGAGTAAGCAGGCCGCCGGCGTCTTTTAGCATGATGCGGTCCACATCGGTGCGCTCGAGCAGCTCCGTGGCCTTCCGCTTGTACAAGTCATCGGTGTGCACCGGGCTCAAGCAGTAGGACAATGCGCCGAAGGTTTCAGCTCCGAGTTCCTTGGCCAGCTTGAGGCCCTGGTCGATGTTGTCGATGTCATTCAAGCCATCGAAGGAGCCGATCACACGGAAGCCATTGGCGTAGAGTCGCTCGGTCCAGTTCAAGATGGCATCATCCGGCAGGAAGTCGAAGGAAGCCAGGTTCTTGGAGCGAATCAGGGCGCGGAACTTGGTGCCCGGCGCGGCGTTCTCGTGGACGAGGCGAACGCGCTCCCACGGGTCTTCCTTGAGGTAGCGCACGGATACGTCGAACTGGATGGGCGCGACCAAGTCCACGTGCTCGAAGCCAGCGTTGGTGATGTCATCCAACAGCGACAGGATGTGGCTCGTGGTCATGCGGGTGGCCCAGATACTCTGGTGCGCATCACGCAGGGTGGTATCGATGATGTTGATCTTGCGCTCGCTATCGGCCGGGCGTCCGCCCGCGGCCATGATTTCGGCGAGGCCTTCTGTGCTTAGTTCCTCGGGACTAAGAGCAGTCATAAATCCCTCCTTAGGGTGTGGCTCCGGAAAGACTCGGTTGGTTCACAGTGACGGGTCACTTTGGTGGTTCAAGACTCTTCGAAAACCTTCCGTGTCGTGGCTCACACGCTACACCACACCTAAATTTTCAGCGCCGGAATTCTGGCCAAAAATGACCTTTTCCTGCGAATTCCAAGCTCGTTACGGCAAAGAATTTATACAAATACCCCTATACGGGGTCACAGTGCGCACTGTAGTTCACCTAGCGAACAGCGAATTTTTATGGACCTTTCCCCCGAAAAGTGGTGGACGACATGCAGTTTCTAGCCAGTAACTAAATCTGCCCCAGCCGCGCTGCGCTTCTCGTGGCTTACATCGCGGCCTAAGCGAAGTGTGATGTGCGTAATATCTTCCTCAATATTTCGGACCCATACCTAGGAGGAACAATGACTTCTACCGCCCCGCCGAGCCCCACGCCCACTAAGTCATCGGGCGCGACAAAAACGGACCGCAAATCCCTCGCAGCCAGCCTGACCGGCCAGGTCCTGGAATGGTACGAGTGGAGCTCCTATGCGGTCTTCGCCCCGTTCATCGCCGCGGCGATGTTCGACAAGGGCGATACCGCCTCCGCACTGCTTGCCACCTTCGGTGTCTTCGCCGTCGGCTTCTTGGTCCGCCCGCTGGGCGGCATCATCTTTGGCCGCATCGCCGACCAGCGCGGCCGCAAAACCGTCTTGATGACCACCATCATCATGATGGCTAGCGCCTCGGTCCTCATCGGTTTGCTGCCCACCTACGAATCCATTGGCATCTGGGCTTCTGTCGGCCTGCTCTTCATCCGCGTGCTGCAAGGCTTTGCACACGGTGGTGAATCCGCAGCCGCCAATAGCTACATCCCTGAGATCGCCCCGAACGCCCACCGCGGCCGCTGGGGTTCTATGGTCTATGTCTCCATCTTCGGCGGCTCGGTCATCGCCTACGTCTTGGGCGGCGGCATTTCGCTGGTCCTGACGGACGAGCAGATTGGTGCTTGGGGCTGGCGCATTCCGTTCCTCTTGGGTGCCGTAGCTGCGCTGATCGCGTTGTACCTGCGCCGCCACATGAAGGAATCCGATCACTTCCAGGAAATCGATAGCGCCGAGCCCACCGTTGAGGCCCCGAAGCGCCCCAAGAAGTCCGTGAATTCGCAAAAGCCTGCCTCGGTTGTTCGCCCGGCATGGCAGAATATCTTGCTCGTCGTGGGTATGGTCTCCGGTGTTACGGCCGCGCACTACACATGGACCTCCTATGTTTCCACCTACGCCATTAGCCACGAAGGCATGTCCACCCAGGGCGCATATTGGGTCACCGTGGCCGCACAGACCGCCGGTCTCATTGCCCTACCGCTATGGGGCAGCCTGTCCGATAAAATCGGCCGCAAGCCCGTCATTTATATCTGCGCCATTGGTCTAGCCGTTCTGCAGATTCCACTGATGAACTTCATCGATGATCGCCCCTGGACCCTGCTGGTGGCCTCCACCGTCGGCGTGGTCATCGTCGCCGCCGGCGGCGCCCTGTTGTCCTCCATCATGTCCGAGGTCTTCCCCACCGCTCAGCGCACCCGCAGCATCGGCCTGGCCTACTCGCTGTCCGTCGCCGTCTTTGGTGGTACCGCACCGTATATTTACCAGTGGTTCGTAACCCACGGCCTTACTTGGGCTTCTGGCTTCTACGTCGTCGCACTGTGCATACTCACGCTTGTCAGCATGTACATCCTGCCTGAAACCAAGGGCGTGGACCTGCGCGATGTCTAATCCACCCACGTAACGCTAAATCGCCGCTTCCCAGTCTTTCCCGGGAAGCGGCGATTTTTCACGTCCACAACTAATTAGTCGAGCGCTACTTTAAAGGGTGCGTCCGTGACCTCGCGGATGGACTCCTCGGTTTCGCCCTCGGCGACCTCGATAAGCGTCAGGCCCTCCAGCTCGTCCACGGTGAATACGGCACGGTCGGTGATAATCAGATCCACGCAGCGCGCGCCGGTCAACGGCAGCTGGCACTCCGCCAGAATCTTGGAATCGCCGTGCTTTGATACGTGCTGCATCATCACCACGATGCGCTTGGCGCCGTGCACCAAGTCCATGGCACCGCCCATGCCCTTGACCATCTTGCCGGGGATCATCCAGTTGGCCAAGTCACCGAACTGGGATACCTCCATGGCTCCGAGCACCGCGACGTCAATGGCGCGGGAGCGGATCATGGCAAAGGACTCGGACGAGGAGAAGAAGGATGCACCTGGGGCTTCGGTAATGGTTTCTTTACCGGCATTGATGAGCTCCGGATCCACCTTGTCCTCTTCAGGGTAGGCACCAACGCCTAAGATTCCGTTCTCAGAGTGCAGGACCACCTCGCGGCCCTCTGGCAGGTAGCCCGGGATGAGCGTCGGCATGCCGATGCCCAGGTTGACGTAGTCACCATTGTCCAGTTCTTGTGCGGCGCGGGCCGCCATTTCTTCGCGTGACCAGGTCATTACTTGCTCACCGTCCTGAATTCGATTCCGGTTTCTTGTTTGCCCACTTCCACTACGCGGTCCACGTAGATTCCGGGCACATCCACCTCTGCGGGCGGAACTGCTTCAACCAGCTGTTCTGCTTGCACGATGGTGATATCGGCGGACTTGGCCGCATCGGGGTTGAAGTTCTGGGCGGTCTTATTAAAGGCAAGGTTGCCAAAGCGGTCCGCGCGGGCGGCATGGACGAAGGCGAAGTCCGGGGTAAGGGCTTCTTCCATGACGTAGAGCTCGCCGTTGAACTCGCGGGTTTCCTTCGGTGCGGAGGTCTCCGCGATGGTGCCGTCGGGGTTGTAGCGGGTGGGGATATCGCCATCGGCAAGCGGCGTGCCCACGCCAGCCTTGGTGTAGAAGGCCGGAATGCCCGCGCCGCCGGCGCGCATGCGCTCTGCCAGGGTGCCCTGCGGGGTAAATTCGACGGTAAGCTCGCCCTCGAGGTACTGGCGCGCGTATTCCTTATTGGTTCCCAGGTAGGAACCAATGGAGCGGGCGATGCGGTGATCCTTGAGCAGCAGGCCCAGGCCGAAATCGTCCGTACCGAGGTTATTGGAAATGATGGTGAGCTCGCTCGCGCCCTGGGAGCGCAGCGCGGCAATGAGCTGCGCTGGGATACCCACAAGGCCGAATCCGCCCACCGCGATGGAGGAACCGTCCGGGATATCCGCGACGGCCTCCTCTACTGAGGCTATGACTTTATTCAACATGGGCCTTAGACTACGTGCGGTTCACAGACAGCACAAGGGTTCAGAATGCGAACATAATCGGGTACACTTAAGAGACCTGGGCCACTTAACCCTAAAAATACCTTGGAGGACACACCGTGGCAGATACCCCCGTAGTGCAATCTCTAGCCCGCGGACTCAATGTCATTCACTCGTTTAATGGCGAACGACCGCGGCAGACATTGGCCCAGGTTGCCGAGGTCACAGGCCTAGCACGCGCCACCGCCCGCCGCTTTCTACACACGCTTGTCGCAGAAGGTTATGCCCGCACCGATGGCTCAGTTTTTTGGCTCACCCCGCGCGTTTTGGAACTAGGCTACTCCTACCTATCGAGCTTGGGACTGCCGGATATTTCCCAGCCCCATTTGAGGGAGTTATCCACCAAACTCGATGAGTCCTGCTCCGTCAGCGTGCTCGACCGCGACACCGTTGTCTATATCGCGCGCGCCGCAGCACACCGCATCATGTCCACCAATATCACCATCGGTACCCGCTTCCCAGCGCACGCCACATCCATGGGCCAGGTGCTACTCGCTGACTTAACGCCGGCGGAGCTGGATGAGTTTTTCGCCACCACCGCCCCGCTCGAACAGGTCACCCCGCATACCCTGGTATCCCAGGACGCGCTGCGGGCCCGGCTCGGCGAGGTGCGGCGGCGCGGCTGGGTCATCGTGGACCAAGAGCTTGAAATCGGCCTGCGCTCCATCGCCGTTCCCATCCGGGATCGCACCGGGCGCGCTGTGGCGGCCATCAACATTTCCACCCAGACCTCCGTGTATTCCACCCAAGATCTCACCGCGCAGATCCTCCCAGAGCTTCTCACTACGTGCGCGGCCATTTCCCACGATCTCACTACCACCGAAATTTCCTAAGGAGAATCCATGAATACCCAAGACGTTGTCCTGTGCTACCCCAAGCGCACCCCAGTCGGTCGCTACGGAGGCGCGCTCAAATCCGTCCCCGTCCAAGATCTGGCCAGCCTGGTGGTTTCCACCATCGTGGAAGAATCCGGCATCGACCCAAACGTCATCGATGACATTATCCTCGGCCAAGCTTCCCCCAACGGTGCTGCACCGGCCCTCGGCCGCGTCGCCGCACTCGATGCTGGCCTGCCCGTCTCCGTTACCGGCATGCAGCTCGACCGTCGCTGCGGCTCCGGCCTGCAAGCCATCGTGACCGCCGCCGCGCACGTCGCCACAGGCGCGGCCGAGGTGGTCATCGCAGGCGGCGCCGAATCCATGTCGCGCACCGAGTACACCGTGGACGGCGATATTCGCTGGGGCGCGAAGGGCGGAAACATGGTCTTTCGCGATCGCCTCCAAGAGGCCCGCGAAACCGCCGGTGGCAAAAACCACCCCATCCCCAGCGGCATGATCGAAACCGCCGAGAACCTCCGCCGCGAGCGTTCCCTGTCGCGCGAGGACCAAGACGAGCTTGCGGTGCGCTCCCACCACAACGCCGCCCGCGCGCAGGAGCAGGCGCTTTTCGATGCCGAAATCGTCCCCGTCTCCGTCCCCCAGCGCAAGGGGGATCCCATCATCGTGGACAAGGATGAGCACGTGCGCGCCGATTCCAGCGTGGAAAAGCTATCCAAGCTGCGCCCGGTAATGGGCAAGCAGGATGACGAGGCCACGGTGACCGCAGGTAACGCCTCCGGCCAAAACGACGGCGCCGCCGCCGTACTCGTTACCACCCGCGAAAAGGCCGACGAGCTTGGTCTCGAGCCGATGGTGGTATTGAAGGGCTGGGCGCTTGCCGGCGTGGAACCAGAGCGCATGGGCATCGCACCGGTTGAGGCAACCCGCAAGGTCATGGACCGCCTCGATCTCACCTTCGATGACCTCGACCTCATCGAGCTCAATGAGGCATTTGCCGCCCAAGCCCTCGCGGTACTAGATCAGTGGGGGATCTCGCCCGAAGACCCCCGCTTCAACCCCAACGGATCCGGCATCTCACTGGGTCACCCGGTGGGCGCGACCGGTGCCCGCATCGTGGTTACCGCCGCACACCACCTGCGCCGCACCGGCGGCAAGCGCGCGCTAGTTACCATGTGCATCGGCGGCGGCCAGGGCCTTGCCGCCATCGTTGAGGCGGTCTAGCCTCCACAAGCGCTATTCGCTGCTGCCGTAATCCCCCACCGGGCGCTGCACCAAGGCGCCATCCGCGTTGGGCTCGCCCGCCGCGATGCTGGCAGTAACCAGCGCGGCTAGGGCCACGGCCGAAGCCGCAGCTGAGGCCATCGCCGAGTCCCTACCTGCCCGCATGGAATACTTCATTTCCTTAACGTAGCGCGAATGAAGGTTAGGGGAAAGGAAAAAGAGAATAAGGGGTAGATGAGGGGTGCGGTGGATAACCCGACAACGACACCGCACTTCGCTGTAAGCTGGAGTGGAACTTTGCTCGCATGATTTTAAGGGGACTTAGTCAATAATGATCCAATTCGTCTTTGGCGCCGCCGCAGGGTACGTATTTGGCACCAAGGCGGGCCGCAAGCGCTACCACCAGATGAAAAGCGCCTACCAAAAGACCGTCAACTCCCCCGCCACCAAGTCCGCGGTGCGCTCCGCGCGCAAGATGGTAGCCAACCGCCTGGATCCAGAGCCACGCATGCGCGAAATCCACGACCTTTCTGAAAAGCGCCGTGGAAAAGGAAAAATTCGGGGCGCCCAAACTCCGCAAGCCGATCGCATCTATGAGCCGGATGAGGACTAAAGCTCTTCCGCGCTAACCCCCTCCCCGCGCAGCACCTGAACTAGCGTCCGAGTGCCTGCCCGGGGATTTTATATCCCCGGGGTGCCGCGAAAGGCGCGGTCATTGAGCTCGCGGCGGGCCTGTTCCAAGGCAATCAAGTCCGCGAACAGGGAGTTATAACCGGCCTCATCATCGGTAGGCCGCATCCGGCCCAATTGGGCTTTCAGCTGCGCAATCTGATCGCCCACGACGGTTTCCTGCAGCCGCGAGAGCACGGAATCCGCATACTTTTCTGCGCCCACGTCCGTGGGCAAGATGGCCTCAACTGCCAACTCGGAAACGAAATTCCTCCCCGTCAGATCCTGCATTTCCCCGGCAACGGCGGCAATCCAATCCACCCCGGACATGGTGGCACCCTTTTCTGCCCCGCCCACGGCGGAAATCGCTTGGCGGACGATGCGATAGGCGTCGTTGGTATAGGCATCGGCAGTAATGCCATCAAAGTACGAGCCAACGACCTCCGGCATCTGCAAGGCCAACTTTAGCGCCTCCCGCTGCGGCCACAGATGGGTCTCCTTCGGGCTGGGCGGATGGATCATGGGCACATCCTGCTGCGCCGGCTGCGGCTGTGCATTATCAAAGCGGCGTATCGTAGGCTTATCCGCCTTCTTCGGCTTCTTCGCCTCCGCGCGTACTTGGCGCAGCACTTCTTCCGGATCATTCCAGCCCACCCAGCCAGCAAGCCGACGAGCGTATTCGCGCTGCAAGGGCTGGTCCCGGATTTGCGCGACGATGGGCACCGCCCGCCGCAAAGCCTGCAAGCGACCCTCAGCCGTATCGATCCGGAAATCCGCAATAACGGACTGAATGACGAACTCGAACATGGGGATGCGGTCTGCCACCAGATCGCGCACCGCGGCATCGCCTTTTTCCAGGCGCAGATCGCACGGGTCCATGCCGTCTGGGGCCACGGACACGAAAGATTGACCGGTGAATTTCTGCTCGCCTTCAAAGGCACGCATCGCGGCCTTCTGCCCCGCCTCATCACCATCGAAGGTATAGATGAGCTCGCCGTGGAAATAGGAATCATCCAGCATGAGCCGGCGCAGCACCTGCAAGTGTTCACCACCAAAGGCGGTACCGCACGAGGCCACGGCAGTTTTAATGCCCGCCGCGTACATGGCCATCACATCCGTATAGCCTTCCACCACCACAGCCTGGTGGCCTTCTGCGATATTGCGCTTGGCCAAATCCAGCCCGAAGAGCACCTTAGACTTGTGATAAAGCATGGTCTCGGGAGTATTCATGTACTTGCCCAGCTTGTCATCATCAAAGAGCTTGCGCGCACCAAAACCAATAACGTTGCCGGAAAGATCCTTAATGGGCCACAACAAGCGGCGGTGAAAACGGTCAATGGGACCGCGCTTGCCCATCTTGGAAATGCCGGCTGCCTCTAGTTCTTCAAAGGAAAAGCCCATGCGCAACAGGTGCTTTGTGGCGGTGTCCCAACCTTCCGGAGCGTACCCGCACTCGAAATCATAAATAACCTCGCGGCTAAACCCGCGGTCCAGCAAAAAATTGCGCGCCGTTGCCGCCTCTGGGGTTTCCAGCTGCTTCCGGTAGAACTCGTGCACCGCCTTATTCGCCGCGATGAGCCGCTGCCTCGTACCCGGCTTCTCGTTGCGAGCACCGGTCGAGCCGCCCTGATAGTTGATGTGGTAGCCAATCTTCTGCGCCACGGCTTCCACGGCCTCCGGGAAAGAGACCTGTTCCATTTCCATTAGGAAGCTGAATACATCGCCGCCTTTACCGGTGGAAAAGCAGTGATAATAACCGCGCTGCGGGCGGACGTGGAAGGATGGCGTCTTTTCATCCTTGAAAGGGCTCAGGCCTTTCAAAGAATCGTGCCCGGCAGGTTTGAGCTGCACGTATTCGCCCACGATTTCTTCTAAAGGCGCGCGTTCACGGATAGCTTGGATATCACTGTCCGGAATTCTGCCCTTTGCCATGGCTACAGACTACCCCGCCCATATATCGGATGCTTAACTGCCAAAGCCAGGATGGTCGCATTGGACCGTGCCGGTTAGCAAGTACACAGAATCACCGTGATTTACCCACATGTGGGGCGGCCTCTCCCCGGGTATTCCCACCCCCGGGACGGGGCAATTTTGGATATTGCTCTTGACGCGGTGGACGTTTATGTTTTCGAGATAGTTCCTGCAACAATAGGGAGCATGTCCAAGTCCAAAGCGTCTAAGAAATCGCTTCCAGTGGCCCTTGGTGGACTCGCCATCGTCGCAGGCGCTAGCTACTTCGGCTTCGACCTCGGCGGTGATGAGGATGCAACGTCGACGGATGAGACCTGCGCAATTTCTTCTCTTCCCAGCGAGGTCGAAGAAACCGCGGACGATATTCTCGCCGGCGGCCCTTATGCCTACCCCGACAATGACAATTCCCATTTTGGCAATTATGAAGGCGTCCTCCCCCAGCAGGCGCAGGACTACTACCGCGAGTACACGGTAGAAACCCCTGGCAGTAACCATCGCGGTTCGAGGCGCATCGTCACCGGCGGCGGCACCGAAACCGACCCCGATGTGTGGTACTACACCGACGACCATTACCAAACATTCTGTTCTATCCCGGACGCAGAGGATTAATAGTGCACCGCATTTTAATTACGGAACCCATCCGTACCCGTACGGATTTCTTCAACGCCTTAGGCCGCACCCACGGCTGCGTGGATTGTGGCCCGCGCAGCCTAGAGGATCTAGCTAAATTCCTGCGCGAGAATGAGGTCTCCACCATCGTGGCTGCCAACATGGAAATGGAATTGGATGACTTCGCGGCCATCGCCGCCGTAGTCCAGGATGAAGGCGTTAGGCTCGCCCGCTAATAGCTAGTCCGCGGATGCTGGAGCTCTGAGGATGCTGGCACTCCGCAGATGCTGACATTCCGCGATGCTATAGGTCCTCTGCTATAACTGAGCATTGCGCGCCCTCAGATATGACTTTTCCGCCTCAAAAATAGCAGCGGAGGCTGCACTTTTAGAGAAATACCGCGGCCAAGCCCCTCAAAAAGGGCAACCAAGCCTGCATAGCTACTAGTCCAAGAACCCCGAAAGGTCAGCGCTGCGCCGGGCCAGCCGCTCCAGGCGGGATTCGGTCATGGAGGCGATCTGGTCGATGATGGCGCGGTCGCGGGCGGCATCAGTATCGGCCTGCTCCCACCACAGGCGGAAGGTGGCATCGAGCGAACCGGGCGCACCTGCGACGAGGTAGTCGTAGACGCGGTAGATGCGCTCGCGCTGGCGGTCTTGGCGGGCTAGATGCGCTGGTTCATCCATCACGTAAAGCACGGCAATCGTTTTTAAGAGCTTAACCTCTGCCTGCGCCAAGGGCGGAACGCGGAGGTCACCGTGCATGCGGCCGAGCGTATTGGCGCTGATGAGTTCGGCATTCGCCTCCGAGGTCGCGCCAATAGTGACACCCACATAGCGTCCCACCAGCTCAGAGGTCATCTTTTTCAGCTTGGCATAATCGCGCAGGGTGTAGTCGAAATTGCCAAGGGCGTTGATGACATCGAGGTTGCGCAGGCTATCGGCGGCTTCCAAGAGTTCATCGGCGGTTCCGCCAAAGGCCTCGGCGCCCTTTTCTGCAAGGTGGGCCAGCTCCACCAAATCCCACAACACGTTCAAGGAAATGCGCTGGGAGATGATGCCGTCTTCCACGTCATGCACGGAATAGGCAATATCATCGGACCAGTCCATGACCTGGGCCTCGATGCACTTTCGCTTATCGCTATGGCCTTCGCGCAGCCACGCTAAAAGGTCCGCGTCCTCATCATAAGCGCCGTATTTGCGGTTGATGGTGCCATCCGGATTGGTCTTGGTCCAAGGATATTTGCACGCGCCATCGAGCGCGGCGCGGGTGAGGTTGAGGCCAAAGCTGTGGGCGGTGCCATCGGCGTCCTCGACTAGGACTTTGGGCTCGAGGCGAGTCAGGATGCGCAGGGTTTGCGCATTTCCCTCGAAACCGCCTTGAGCAACCTCATTGAGCGCATTTTCGCCATTGTGCCCATAGGGCGGGTGGCCGATATCGTGGGTGAGCCCCGCCATGTCACAGAGATCCGGATCGAGACCGAGGCCGGCGCCGATGCCGCGGGCAATCTGGCCAACCTCGAGCGAGTGGGTAAGCCGGGTGCGCGGGGTATCGCCATCACGTGGGCCTACGACCTGGGTTTTATCCGCCAATCGCCGCAGCGCAGCCGAGTGCAAGACGCGGGCGCGGTCGCGGGAGAATACCCCGCGGTGTTCTTCGATATCGCTAATCGTGGATCCCTTGGGCCGTTCTTCGGCCAGCCGGGCAAAATCAGCTGCAGCATAAGAGTAAGACACGGCGTTTTAGTCTATTCCCCCTGCGTGCGGTCTGCGTCTTTATTTTGCATCGTTTCGTGCCGCAGCTTCTGATTCGGCCGCAGCATCAGCTCGATGCGGTACAGGCGCCTTTTCCAGGCACGCGCGCACTGGGGAGAAACGATGCTGGCGAGCCCAATATAAAACAGCCCGCCGCATTCGTGCGCGAGGTAGCGCCACCAGGGCTTGGAAAAGCGCCGGGCGGGATAATAAGGCGTGCCCGAAACCGAGGCATTGAGCCCTTCCTGCTTGGCGATGACCCACGTGCGCAACCTGTGCAAGGGATCGGTGACGATGATGGCATCGGCAAGGCCGTGGGCATCGATAACCGCAGCTAAGGACTCACGCGTGTCGAGGCCTTCCTCCACGGCGGATACCTGCAGCTCAGGGAAGTGCTCGCGCAGGTAATCGCGCGCGACCCCGGCCTCGGTAACCCGATCCCCGGGCAGCTGGCCGCCGACGGTTATGACGGGCAGGCCGCGGGAGGTGGCCAGCTCCCCGGCATGGCGCAGACGCCCGGCCAGGATGCGGGAGGGGCGGCCATCGTATTGCGCGGTGCCTAAAACAACGACGTATTTCACAATGCTTCCCACCCTACTGCCTGCAGAGGAGGTTCTCCGGATTGGGCGTTCGGGCAGGTAGAGTTGTGGGCATGAATCTTAGTGCACGAATCGGCCGCGCTACCATCGCGGCATTTTTGCTCGGCTGCACCTCCATTGGCGCAGGCCAGGCCTTAGCCGCGGAGACCACTACCATCGCCCAAGCCGCGGATACGGCGGCGGTGACGGATAGGGTAAACGATGAGGCAGGGGTCTTAAGCACCGAGGAAATTAGGGAGATCAATGAGAAGATCACCCAGCTACAAAAAGACCAGTCGCTCATCATCTTCGTTGTCTTCGCAAACGATCTTGGCGGTGACCCAGAAAGCGTTGCCCGGAGTATCGTCAACGAAAAAGGGCCGAATTCCGCGGCCTATGTCGTTGGCGTCAATGAGCGCCAGGTGGGCGTGCAGGCCGGCAATCAATGGCCCGAGGGTCGCCTGGATCAGATGTACGATGCCGCCTATAGCAAGCTCTCCGCAGAGGAATACGGCGCTTCTGCGATCGCGCTTGCCGATGCTGCCCTTGGTAACTCCAGCTCCTCCGATTCCTCCGGCATAGCCTGGTTGGGCGGTGGCGCCGCCGCCATCGTCGCTGCAGGCGGTGGCATCTGGTACTACTCGCGCCGCAATACAAAGAAGAATCAGGCAAAGACCTTAGAGTCCGCCCGCGAGATTGCGCCAGAAGATACCGATCAATTAAACCGGCTACCGCTGGAAACCCTGGATAAGTTGGCCCAGGAAGAATTGGTCTCCACGGATGAATCCATCCGCCGCGGTAAAGAAGAGCTCAATATCGCCCTGTCTGAATTCGGGCCGGAGCGCACCCGCCCGTTTACCAAGGCGATGAATCATTCCACCTCTACCTTGCAAAAGGCCTTCAAGATTCGCCAGCGCCTCGATGATGCGGTGCCAGAATCCCAAGCCGAGCGACGGCAGATGCTGGTAGAAATCGTCTCTACCTGCGGCCAAGCCGATGACGCACTGGATAGCCAGGCAGAAGAGTTTGCCCGGATGCGAGACCTGCTGCTGCAAAGCGACTCCAAGTTGGACGAGCTCACCCAGCGCACCGTCGGTCTACGCACTCGCCTGCCGGGCGCCGAAGGTACCCTGAAAAAGCTCCAAGAGGACTATTCCGCAGAGGTCCTATCCTCCATTGCGGATAACCCAGAATTGGCCAGCGCTTCCCTTGATGAGGCGGAAAAGCTCCTGGACCAAGCCCGCAAGGTGCAGGGCCAGCCGGCTGGGAAGCAGGGTTCACTCGTGGGCCTTATCCGCGATATCGAGCACGCCACGGAGGTTACCGATAGGCTCCTGACCGGTGTGGAACACGCCGAGGAGAATATCTCCTCCGCGCGCCGCAATTTGGGCGCGCTCATCACTGAGGTCGAGGGCGAAATCGAGGAAGCCCGAGAGCTGGAGCGCCAGGGCAAATCCCAGGGCACCCAGGCGGATTGGGATGCCCTCGAGGAGCTGCTTGAGCGCGCCTCTGCCGCGATCACTGACGCCAAGCAACAGGGCGATACGGATCCCTTGGGCCAGCACACCGCCCTTATGAGCATCGATACCGAGCTTGATGAGCGCCTCGACCGCGTGCGGGAAAAGACCTCCACCCACGCGCGCCAGCTCGAGCTTTTCCACCAGCAAATGTCGGTGGCAGAATCCAATATTCAGGCCGCCGAGGATCTCATTTCCTCGCGCGGGCGCATCGTTGGTTCCGGCGCCCGCACCGCGCTTGCCGATGCCAAGCGTCTCCACGCCCAAGCCCTGCATACCCAGCGCAGCGATATCCGCGGCGCGCTGCAATCCTCCCGCGAAGCCGTTGCCGCAGCACAGACCGCCCTGCAGCGGGCCAAGGATGATTCCGATGAGTACCGCCGCCAGCAACAACGCCAGCAGACGAGTTCCACGGCCGGCAATATCATCACCGGTATGGTCCTAGGCCAAATATTGGGCGGCGGTGGCCGCGGCTTCGGCGGTGGTTTCAGCGGAGGCGGCGGCAGCTTCGGTGGCGGCGGCGGAGGATTCTCCGGCGGCGGTGGCGGAGGCGGCTTCCGCGGCGGCTCCTTCTAAGCCCGGCTCAGAAGGCCTGCTTTGTTTGCGCCTAGCCGCGCACGATGCGCGGTGCGGCATCGACAAGCAGGCAGCTATAGCTCAGCACTACCGCATCCATGTCCGGAAGGCCATTGTTATCAGAGGCCGCTACTTCTAGGCCGCTCCCCCGCGGGTTAAGGCGGGCAACTTCGGAGCCCTCCGCGCCACCATCTTCGGCAAGGGCCAGTATGCGGCGCTGCTTGCCAAAGATGGCGGAGCGCTCTAAAAGGTAGTGGGCGTCTCCGCAGGTCGCGCGCAGGCGCGTGACGGTCAATCCCGCCTGCGAGACTTCACAATGCTTTGCGGCGCCGGAATCCGCGCTGCGGCTGGCACGCGGCCGGGCCCGCAGGAAGAAACGCGGGGAGGCGGTTGCACCGTCTAGCGAGGTCTCCACATCAAAAAGCACATCCGGCTGTGTGGGATCCCCAGAGATTGCGCCGGCAATGGTCAGTACCCCGTCTCGCACCCAGGCGATGTCGGTACCGCGTACGTCGCGCAGAGTAGTACCTGTCCACTGCCACGGCATCGTTCCCGCCATTAGAAGATGAACACCGCCAGCAGGGCGACGATGGAGGCTAACACCAACGTGACGATCCATACCCACGCGGAATTTTTGGTGTTCTTTTCCAAAATCGCGCGGGTAAACCAACTCAGACCGGCGATCTCGGCGGTGCTTAAGCCTTTCGCATCGTCTTCGAATTCCAAGATGGCCTTGCGCACGCCAGAATTCTTGGCGGAAAACTGTGCCACCTTGTTGTCATCGACGTCATCGATGATCCAATCGCCGCTATTTTCATTGACGTAATGAAAGGTGCGGCCATTGAGCGAGGCCTCCAGCCGCTTATCGCGTCCGAGGCGGCCGGCGAGGCGGTAGACGGAGCCATCGTCAAGCGTGGCCGAAGCGCCCAGATCGCTGACCTCGACGCGCCAAAAGTTGCCGTCTACCTCGGCGGAATGCTCCGCAAAGACGCCTAGGCGCTCCGGCCCCTCCTCAACGAGGAGGACGGGCTTTTCGCGGTCGGAGCGATCCCAGCTGGTGTAGTGCATCTGCTTAGCATCCAATCAGGCGCGCGGCGAGGTAGGACTCAAGATCCTCAATCTTTACGCGCTCTTGCTCCATGGTGTCGCGCTCGCGCACGGTCACGGCGTTATCCTCGAGCGAATCGAAGTCGAAGGTGACGCAGAATGGCGTACCAACCTCGTCTTGGCGGCGGTAACGGCGGCCGATGGCGCCGGAGACGTCAAAGTCCACGTTCCAGTAAGCGCGCAGCTTATCCGCGAGCTCGCGGGCCGGGGTGGAAAGCTCTTCCTTCTTGGACAATGGCAGGACGGCGACCTTGATGGGCGCCAAGCGGCGGTCCAGGCGCAGAACCACGCGCTTGTCGGTGCCGCCCTTAGCGTTCGGGGCCTCTTCCTCGTCGTAGGCATCTACCAAGAAGGCCATCATGGAACGGCCCAAGCCGGCGGCCGGCTCGATGACGTACGGAATCCAGCGCTCGTCATTAGCCTGGTCATAGTAGGACAGGTCCTCGCCAGAGCCCTTGTCGTGAACGGAGAGGTCATAGTCGGTGCGGTTGGCCACACCTTCCAGCTCGCCCCACTTGGAGCCCTTGAAGCCGAAGGCGTATTCCACATCCACGGTGCGCTTGGAGTAGTGCGAGAGCTTTTCCTTTGGGTGCTCGTACAGGCGCAGGTTTTCTTCCTTGATGCCCAGGTCGGTGTACCACTTGTAGCGGTCATCGATCCAGTACTGGTGCCACTCTTCGTCCTCGCCTGGCTTGACGAAGAACTCCATCTCCATCTGCTCGAACTCGCGGGTGCGGAAGATGAAGTTACCCGGGGTGATCTCATTGCGGAAGGACTTACCAATATTGGCAATGCCAAATGGCGGCTTCATGCGCGAGGAGGTCATCACGTTCTTGAAGTTGATGAAGATGCCCTGTGCGGTCTCGGGACGCAGGTAGTGCAGGCCCTGCTCGTCATCGACTGGCCCCAGGAAGGTCTTCAGCAGGCCAGAAAAGGCCTTCGGCTCGGTCCAGTCACCTGGCTGGCCGGTTTCCGGGTCATTGATATCCGCTAGGCCGTTTTCTGGCTCGTGGCCGTGCTTTTCCTCGTAGGCCTCGATCAGGTGGTCGGCGCGGTAGCGCTTACCTGTGTGGCGGGATTCCACCAGGGGATCAGTAAAGACCTCCACGTGGCCGGAGGAGACCCACACCTGGCGCGGCTGGATGACGGAGGTATCCACACCCACGACATCGGGGCGGGATTGGACCATGTGGCGCCACCACTGACGCTTGATGTTTTCCTTCAACTCCACACCAAGAGGACCATAGTCCCATGCGGAGCGGGAACCGCCGTAAATCTCACCCGCCTGGTAGACCAAGCCGCGGCGTTTACACAGATTAACAACGGTATCGATAAGGGATGCCATGGTTGTAAAGGACTCCTCTGGTAGGGGACAGTCGTGACAATCTCATTCAGTTTAACCCTTATCCCCCATCAGTAGTGGGATCAGGGGGTGTAAATTTAATTCGGTTAATGTACAGGTAATGACCAACTTGAGGTAATATAGTAGTGGTCGCCAGATAATAGATACCGTATTGAAGGTGCCCACTCCCTATGACGACCGTTCAATTAGCATTTAATAACTCTGCGGCCGCAAGCGTTATCGCGGCCCTCGATTCTCCGCTGCGCATTTCCATTATTACCCGGCTGGCGGAACGCGACCACTACGTGCACGAGCTAGTAAAAGCCACCGGCAAGTCCCAGCCGCTGATTAGCCAGCACCTGCGGGTACTTAAGCAGGCAGGGATTGTCAGCTCTGAGCGCAATGGCCGCGAGGTGACCTATTCCCTAGTTGCGCCGGAGGTTTTAACCCTTTTGGAAGACGCCGCGAAAATCGCCTCTTAATCACTAGTCTGCATATAAAGACGATTTATTATAGCGCTTGTTGAAAAAGAGTTGATAATATGAATGGCATGTCCATTCATGAGAGTATCCCCAAGCTCGGCTCGCGCAATACTAAACAGCGCACCGCGGTGGTCGAGGTCCTGCGGGACATCGACAAGTTCGCCTCCGCCAAGGAAATTTATCACCAGCTCCAAGAGCGGCAGGAAAAGGTCGGCCTCACCACCGTCTACCGCACCCTGCAGTCTCTTTCTGATATTGATGCCGTAGATGCGCTACACATGCCCAATGGCGAGACCCTGTACCGCCATTGCGAAACCGACGCGCACCACCACCACCTGGTATGCACCAAATGCGGCCGCACCGAAGAAATCGATGGCGGCCCCATTGAAAAGTGGGCTTCGGCCGTAGCCGCCGAATACAACTTCGAACTTACCGGCCACGACGCAGAGATCTTCGGCGTGTGCTCGCAGTGCGCCGCCGCGCAGTAATCACGCGCGCTGTTTTAATCCCCCTATTTCCCTACTTCACAGCACCGAAGCGGCGATCGCGGCGGGCATATTCCTCAATGGCAGCGAAGAGATCCTCCGGGGTGAAATCAGGAAATAACTTGTCCTGATAAATCATCTCGGCGTAGGCAGATTGCCACAGCAGAAAGTTCGAGGTGCGCTTCTCGCCGGAAGGCCGCAAGAATAGGTCCACGTCCGGCATGCCGGGATCATAGAGATTCTCTGCGATGGTGCTTTCTCTAATATCGCGCGGGCGGATTTCACCAGCGGCGACCTTTTCCGCGATCTGGCGCACGCCATCGACCATTTCTGCCCGGCCACCGTAATTGACGCACATAGCCAGCGTCATTTTTGTATTATTTTTGGTCAATTCCTCGGCGGCCTCGAGCTCCTTAATCACTGAGCGCCACAGGCGCGGGCGACGCCCCACCCACACCACGCGCACACCGCGTTCGTGGAGCCACTCGCGCTGCCGGCGCAGCACATCACGGTTAAAGCCCATCAAAAAGCGCACCTCTTCTGGGCTGCGCCGCCAATTTTCAGTAGAAAACGCATAGGCCGAAAGGTACGGGACACCGGCGGCGAGGCAGGCATCGACGACATCGAGAAGCACCGCCTCTCCCCTGCGGTGGCCTTCCGTGCGTTTCATGCCCTTTTCCTGGGCCCAGCGGCCATTGCCATCCATCACCAACGCAATATGGCGCGGCAGCAGCTCATCCGGGATATTCGGCGGGGTCAGGCGACGAGAAGGATCTGGGGTAATCACGGACTACAGTTTACTGTTCCATCACCTGTAATGCGGACACATTTCGCTCCATGTGCCACTGCAGGTGCGCCCGCGCTAGCCGATGCCCCTCCTGCCGCTGCGCATTCGTCGGGTCCGTCGGGTAGCCATGTGCCAAAAGCCACAAGTGGTGCAGGGTTTCCGGATCCACCTCTGCAGCACCTGGTGGCCGGCATTCGTGGCAAGCGGCGCCGCCGACGGCCGGGTGAAAGGCGTGGTGCGGGCCGGGGCGCTGGCACTGGGCGCAATCAAAAAGGCTCGGTGCCCACCCGGCATGCGCCATGGCCTGCAATAAGAACGCATCGAGCGTTTGCGTCGGCTCCTCGGTTTGCAGATGCTCTAGCGTCGCCACCACCGCGTTGTAGAGATACGGGTCGCCGTCGCCATCCGCGTAGATGAGCCGCTCGGCCGACTCCAAGACCGCGCACGCGGCCGTATAGCGTTCGTAGTCTTCGATGAGGCGCGCACCAAAATAATTCACCGTATCCGCCTGGGAAATCGTGGCCAAGTTCTTTCCCACATACAGCTGAACATCCAAATTGACGAAAAGCTGCAGCCGCGATCCAAAACGGGATTTTGCTCGGCGCACGCCCTTGGCCACCGCACGCACCAACCCATGGTTTTGGGTGAGAAGTACGATTACGCGGTCGGCTTCCCCAAAATCATAGGAGCGAATGACCACGGCGCGGTCGCGGTAATTTTCGCGCATGGCCTTTTAGAACCCGAGCCTGCCCAACGACTTGGCATCCGATTGCCAGTTCTTCAGCACCTTGATGCGCAGGTCCAGGTACACGTTCTGGCCCAGTAGCTCCATGATTTCCTTGCGGGCATTGCCCACGATGCGGCGGAAACGCAGGCCATCTTTACCCTCGATGATGCGCTTTTGCCCTTGACGCTCCAAGTACATGATGGCGTGAATATCCAGCACTCCCTCACGCGTGCGCGAGGGCAGCATTTCATCGATTTGCACCGCAACTGAGTGCGGCAGCTCCGCCTTCAAGCCAGATAGCGCGGCCTCACGGATGAGTTCTTCAATGCGCTTTTCTTGCCCCTCATCAGTGATGTGATCATCCGGATAGAACTTCGGGCCCTCCGGCAAGTGATCCACGATGACCTGCACCAAGTCATCCAGCTGCACGCCCTTTTTACTAGAAACCGGAATCACCACAGCCTCCGGATCCTCTTGCGACAATAGCTCGTGCAAGGCCAGAAGCTGCGCGCCTACCTGGTCCTTGGAGGCTTTATCCAGCTTAGTCACGATGCCGATGATGGGGGTCTTCGGTGCAATCGAGCGCACATTGTCCAAGATCCACCGGTCACCCGGGCCGATCTTTTCATCCGCTGGAATGGTCAAGCCGATGACATCCACATCCGCATACGTTTCTTTGACCACTTCATTCAGCCGCTCGCCCAACAAGGTGCGGGGGCGGTGCAGACCCGGCGTATCCACCACGACCACCTGTGCATCCTCGCGGTGAACCAAACCGCGGATGGTGTGGCGAGTCGTTTCAGGCTGGTCCGCGGTAATGGCAATCTTTTGACCTACCAGCGCATTAGTCAGCGTGGATTTACCCGTATTCGGGCGGCCCACAAAGGAAACGAATCCAGAGCGGAATCCTTCTGGGGTATCCGTGTATTGCGAATAATCTAGCGGAGCGGCCTTCTCCCCGGCGACTTCCGGAGCAGCATCATCGGGGCCATCTGGCAGGCCCTCGAATGCCGCATCAAACTGTGCATCAATATCAGAACTCATTACCTGCAATGATAGCCCACCGCACCAAAATCTCCGATTGTTTCACGCCACAACAAATCTGCAGGCTAAGCTAAGACAGTTCTCTCCTCCAAGGTATATCTCTCACCGCTTTCTGAAAGGCACTCCGCCATGCCAACCAAGTCTCCCCTACTGCTCCTGGGCGCTCTTCTCACCTTTTCCATTAGTGCCTGTTCATCCCCTGATGCTGACCCTTCGCCTTCCGAAGAGGAATCCACCAGTACTTCTACTAGTTCATCATCCAGCTCACCCAGTGCCTCCTCTTCGAGCAGCGTTGCACAAGCCACCACGCAAGAGCCCACCTCCGAAACCCCAGCAGAACCAGAAACTCAAGTAACAACTGAAGAGTTAGGCACACAACCGCAGGCAGCCACCCCTGAGCCAGAGCTGCTGTACTGCGAAATGGGCCTTGGCGCAGTCGGGAGATTTTCTGATGGCTCTTCGCACCAAACCGAACTGTGCAATACCCCTGCACTCCAGCGTTCCGTGCGCGCGGAAGCGGTATGCGGTGGTATTAATGGGCACTTGCTTTATCCAGACGAGTGGTCCGAACTCTGCAATGGCGGCGCTCCATATTCGGGACCACCGCAGGGTGGAGCCTCACCAGAATTCTATGACGAAGGTTCTTTTGCAGAGACACCCTCGCAGGCACAAGGAGAAGGACTCTAGAGCGGTGCCTCGAAGCTGTATCCCGCCTACCTTTTCGCAGATGCTATAGGTCCACTGCAACAACTGAGCAAATTCGCGCCTGAGATATTGCAAATCGCGTTCAGATATACCCGAAGACGTTGACCTTTTGCGCTTTCGATCGGTTCAACAACAGCCCGAAGGCCCCGCTCCCTCAAAATGTACGAGGGGCGGGGCCTTCAATAGCTAAGAGATTTAGCCAGGCGCCTATTTCTTGAATTCATCCGGAAGCGGGCCTAGCTGCGGTCCGTCCGGGTAGTACTTCCAGCCGTCCTTGATGCGGACATCATCGGACCACGGTAGTTTGTACTCGCCCTTGGCCAGATCTTCTACCCAGGTGAGGTAGTTTTCGGTCTTTCCGCCTGGGTAGCCAACGTAGCCGCGATTGCCCAGGTTGAAGATGTTGTTTTCGAGGCCCCAGTTGATGCGCGCCTTATCAGCCAGCGCTGGGAATACCTCTGCAGTGACGATTTCGCCCGGGTTGCGGTGACCCTCAGAAATCATGTGGCCGTCGTAGTTGCAAACATTGCCTTCACCGAAGTAGTAGAAGACTTGGTCATAGCCCGCCAAGTTCACCGATGCCGTGTACATGAGGTTCTGGAAGGCGTTGGTCTTGTTGGTCATCACCCACTGGTCTTGGGTCTGGGTGGAATAGCCCGAGATACGGATATAAACATTGGCTCCCTTATACGCTGCTTCGCGGGCGAGCTCGGGGAACATGCCATCGTGGCAGATATTGACCGCGAGCTTGGACCCCTTCGGGCCATCGCATACCGGCATCCCCAAGTCGCCCGGGTACCACGGCTCGATGGGGGCCCATGGCTGCAGCTTGCGGTAGTGCAGCGCAATCTCGCCATCGGAGTTGATGATAATCGCCGTGTTGAACGGGGGCTTCCCCTCTTCGTGGTTGGGTTCCATGATGGAGAAGACGCCCCAGACGTCGTTATCCTTACAAGCCTGCTTGTACTGATCCACCTTGGGGTCATCGAGCCCAATGAGGAATTCATCGTAGGACCAAATCTTGGTGTTCAGCCCCGAAGAGGAGTATTCCGGAAAGACGATGAGATCCAAGTCTGGGTAGCCTGCCTTGGTCGAGGCAACCATGCGGCAGATTTCATCGACGTTTGCCTGAACGTCTTCTGGGGTATTGACTACGGGAACTGGGTATTGGATAAGGGCCATCAACAGGCCGTCGGGGGATGCGCTGATGCTTCCGGTGCTGGACAAGACGGGACTCCAATCACGTCGTCGATTAAGTTACACCTATCACTTTATATGGCGAACATCACGTATCCACTAGAAAAACGACGCTCTTGTCTCAGATTGCAGACGCATCCCCTCTGGGAGACAGCTTTAGAGCTCCTCGGCCTGGAATTGCATGCTCGGGTGGGCGAAAGCGTCTTGGGCCTGAATGAGCTGCAGCTCGGTGGATTCGGCTTCATACGTGGTGCGCAGAAGCTCGTAGACGGAAGATGCGGTGCGGCGCAGCGCTTCTTTAACGTCATGGGTTTCAACGTAGTGGCCGGTAAACAGCGCGGCGGTCACGTCGCCGGAGCCGTTGCGCTTAAACGGCAACAGCGGGGTCGAGAGCAAGAAAGCGCGCTCACCGTCGACGGCGAGCATCTCAATCTGATCCGCAGGGGTTTCCGGGCGCTTTACGGAGGTAACCAGTACCGTCTTCGGCCCCATTTCCTGCGCCTTCTTCACCGCCGCCAAGGTCTGGTCCAAGGTGCTGACCTCGGTATCGGTCAGATAGCCCAGCTCAAATTGGTTAGGAGTGATGATATCGGCAACCGGCACCACGCGGTCGCGCAGCAGCGGCGGAATGTCATCGGAAACGAAGCAACCCGACTTCGCATTACCCATCACGGGGTCGCAAGCATAGAGCGCCTTGGGGTTGACGGCCTTGATGCGGCGAACGGTGTCCACGATGGCATCGGCAATGTCGGAGCCGCCCTGGTAACCGGAAAGAATGGCGTCGATGCCTTCAAAAGCACCGCGCTTTTCGATGCCATCGATGATCGACGTGACATCACTGGCCGGAATCATCGGCCCGACCCAGTCACCGTATCCGGTGTGGTTGGAAAAATTCACCGTGTGCACGGGCCACACCTCGTGGCCGGCGCGCTGGAGGGGAAAGACGGCCGCGGAATTTCCCACATGGCCGTAGGTGACATGAGACTGGATGGAAAGGATAGTCATAGCTATCCATTGTGCTACTGCTTATGCACAGAGACAAAGGAATGGGCGAAATTATTCTTGGGGTTCCTCGTCGCGTGGTTCTCCGATGGCAGGAATTCCGCCACCAGGCACTTGCTCATCAAGGCGTGCTCGCTCGGCAGCATCCGGAAAGGCCTTCGGGCCCGAGGGCTTTGGCTGGTAGCTTTTCCCGCGTGCGGCGAGGTCATCGTACCAATCCGCCAGCAGTTCATTCTGCCGGGCAAACATTTCCTTTTCCTCCGCCGCGGTGGCGTGATCGTAGCCCAGCAAGTGCAGGCAGCCGTGCACCGTCAATAGCGCGAGCTCGTGGCCGAGCGAATGTCCGGCGGCATCGGCCTGTCGCAGGGCGAACTCGGGGCATAAGACGATATCGCCAAGCATGGCAGGTCCCGGATCGGCGGCATCGGGGCGCCCGCCACCAGAAGTGGCGCCGGGAGTGAGCTCGTCCATGGGAAAACTCATCACATCGGTAGGGCCCTCTAGATCCATCCAGCGGATGTGCAGATCCTCGATGGATTTCAGGTCCACGCAGGTAATGGTGCATTCTGCAGCGGGATTGATGTCCATTGCGCCGAAGGTATAAGAGGCGACATCGATCAGCATCTCCTCGTTGACGCCATCAAAACCCGACTCATTGAGAAATTCGATACTCACTTATTCCCCCTCGTTTTCCGCGGCGTTTTTATTATCAAAGGAATCATAAGCATCCACGATGCGGCCCACCAGCTGGTGGCGCACCACGTCTTGGGCGCTGAGATCCGCAAAGTGGATATCGTCCACGTTATTGAGAATCCGCCGCACAATGCGCAGGCCGGAAACCTGGCCGCGCGGGAGATCCACCTGAGAGATATCGCCGGTGACCACTATGGTGGAACCAAAGCCCAGGCGGGTCAAAAACATCTTCATCTGCGCCGGCGTGGTGTTTTGCGCCTCATCGAGGATGACGAAAGCATCATTGAGCGTGCGCCCGCGCATATACGCCAGCGGGGCGACCTCGATGATGCCGGCATCCATGAGCTTGGGGATCATCTCTGGATCGAGCATGTCCCGCAGCGCGTCATAGAGCGGGCGCAGGTACGGGTCGATCTTGTCATTGAGCGTGCCCGGCAAAAAGCCCAGGTTTTCGCCCGCCTCAACCGCCGGACGGGTAAGAATAATGCGCGAGACCTGCTTATTTTGCAGCGCCTGCACGGCCTTCGCCACCGCCAGGTAGGTCTTGCCTGAACCAGCCGGGCCAATGCCAAAGACCACCGTATTATTATCGATGGCCTGCACATATTCGGATTGCCCCACGGTCTTAGGGCGGATGGACTTGCCGCGGCGCTTGACGATGTCCGCCGCCATCGCCGCTGCCACCGACTGCGGCGCCTCTACAGCGACCATGTCCATGGTGTGCTTGACCGTATCGGTAGATACGGCATGGCCCCGTCTAGCGATGGCCTCGAGCTCATCGAGGATCTTCGCCGCGCGGGCTACCTCGTAATCGGGGCCGGTGACGGTGACAATATTGCCGCGAGCAAAAAGGTCCGCATCGAGGCGGTCATTAAGCACGCGAAGGTTATCGTCCGCGCTGCCCAAAACGCTGCTGACATACGCGGAATCGATCTCACATTTCTTGGTGATGATAGGCACGTCTAATAGGCTACCAGCGCTCAGTCCGCATGCCGATAGCCGCCAAGGCCACCATCGCCGCGCTGGCGGTGCGCAAAACCTCCGGGCCCAATTTGATGGCAACGGCCCCGGCCTCGCGCAGTGTTGTCAGCTCTTCTTCCCCGATGCCGCCCTCGGGGCCGACCAAGAGGAAGACCTCGCCGTGCAAGCCCACCTCCCGGATGGATTCGGTGGCTTCCTCGTGCAGGACTAATACGCTCGCCGATTCTGCGCGCTCTGCCAGTTCCGCAACCAATTGGCGGGTGGTCAGCGGGCCGCGCACCTGCGGGATGCGGTCTCGTCGGGATTGCTTTGCGGCCGCTTCGGCCGCGGCCTGCCACTTCGCAACGGCCTTCGGCGCCTTCTTCCCGTCCCACTTGGCCACGCAGCGATCCGCCTGCCAGGCGATGATCTCATCCGCCCCGGCCTGTGTAGCCAGGTCAACGGCTAGCTCGGCGCGCTCTGATTTAGGAATCGCCTGCACCACGGTAACCCGCGGATGCGGCTCCGGTAGGTGGGTGACAGAGTCTACGGTACCGGTTAAGTGGTCCTTGCCCGAGGTCTCGGTGACAGTGAGGGTAAGGCGGATACCGGTGCCATCGATAAGCGCCAGCTTCTCCCCCTGCTGCATCCGCTTGACCGTCACGGCGTGGCGCGCCTCAGGCCCAGACAGCGTGATGGCGTCTCCGGCCTGGGCGGCGGAGAGATCCGGGTGGATGAAGACGGGCAGCGACATTAGCGGCGGAACTTATCGCGCAGGCGGGTAAAGAAGGAGTCTTCCTGCCCGTCGCTGGCGGTGCGCACGCGGGCGCCCTCATCGCGGGTATTGCGGATCTTTTCCAGCGCCTCGCGGCTCTTGCGGTCCAGATCCTTGGGGACGACCACGTCCACGTGGGCAAACAGGCTGCCGTAACCATCGGTGCGCAAGCGTGGCATGCCCGCGCCTTCGACCTTGATGGACTCGCCCGGCTGGGTGCCCGGCTCGATATCGATGGTGAGCTCTTCGCCGTTGAGCTGGTCAATGGTGAAGTTGGTGCCCAGGGCAGCATCGATCATCGGCACGTGCACGGTAACGTTCAGGTCATCCGCATTGCGCTGGAAGACCTCGTGTTCCTGGGTGTGCACCTCCACGTAGAGGTCACCTGCAGGGCCACCGCCGTGGCCGACCTCACCCTGGGAGGCCATGCGGATGCGCATGCCATCGTTGATGCCGGCCGGGATAGAGACCGTAAGGTCGCGGCGCTTTTTCACGCGTCCGTCGCCGGCGCACTGGTTGCAGGGATCCTCAATGATCTCGCCAAAGCCCTGGCACTTCGGGCACGGGCGGGTGGTCATCACATTGCCCAAGAAGCTGCGCTGCATCTCCTGGATTTCGCCCATGCCGTTGCAATTATCGCAGGTGACGGGCTTGGACTTGGAGCTTGAGCCGGTACCGCCGCAGGAATCACACAGCACCGCGGTATCGACGGTGACCTTCTTCTTCAGGCCGGTATAAGCCTCTTCCAGGGTAATCCGGGTGCGCAGGAGGGCATCGTTGCCGGGCTGCACGCGCGACTTAGGCCCGCGGGATCCGCCGCCAGCGCCACCGCCGAAGAACTCGGCGAAGATATCGCCCAAGCCACCGCCTCCGAAGCCGCTAAATCCGCCGGCACCGGCGCCAGCGCCACCGCCGCCTTGCTCCATGGGATCGCCGCCCATATCGACGATCTGGCGCTTTTGCGGATCCAGCAAAACTTCCTGGGCAACCGAGGCCTCGCGAAATTTCTCCGCCGCTGCCTCATCATCCGGGTTCACATCCGGGTGATACTTGCGGGCCAGTTTGCGGTACGCCTTCTTAATTTCCTGGTCCGTTGCGTCCTTATCAACACCGAGGATGCCGTAATAGTCACGAGCCACTGTTAGAGATATTCCTTACTCGATCGTCTTGTTGGTATTACCTTGCAAAAATTTATGTAGCGACCGGCTAGTCTACTCGCACTACTCGCCGGCCAAAATTTCACTCACGTATTGTGCAACAGCAGAGACCTTAGAGATTGTTCCCGAATAGTCCATAAAGGTCGGCCCCACCACGCCAAGGCCGCCAAGCGTAGCCGCCTGTCCCCCGGTTCCAAAACCATACCCGGCGGCAACGACGGAGGCATCGCGCAGTTGATCCTCTTCATTTTCGTCGCCGATCACCACGGAAACATTGCCCAGGTCCGGTACGCGTGCCAGCAATTTCAACACGACGACTTGCTCTTCCAAGGCCTCGATAATTTTGGGCAGTCCTTCCGGGAATTCGCGCGCGACGCGGGTGAGATTCGAAGTCCCCGCCAAAATCAAGCGATCGGAAGGCTGCTCCACCAAGGTTTCAATGAGCGTGGTCGCCACCTTGAGCACGTGGCGGCGAATACCCAGCGGGGCGTCATCGACGAGGTGGGCGAGCTCCACGGAGGCATCAGTAAGCGTCTTGCCCACCAACGCATTATTGACGATGTCCCGAAGGCGATACGTCTGATCCTGGTCAATGACCTCATCTAGTTCCACGTTGCGCTGATCCACGCGGCCGTTATCCGTAATCAGCACCAGCAGCACCCGCACCGGAGATAGCGTGACGACCTCGCAGTGCTTGACGCGCGAGACCTTCAAATTGGGCAGCTGCACCACGGCCGCCTGCTCAGTGACCTGTGCCAACAGCTGCACGGAGCGGCGCAGGACATCTTCGAGGTCTACCCCGCCTTCCAAGAAGTTCAGCATCGCCTTGCGCTCAGGGGTAGAAAGCGGCTTAACCTCGTGGAGAGAATCAACGAACTGCCGGTAGCCCTGCTGCGTGGGAACGCGCCCGGAACTGGCATGCTGCTGCGAAATCAGCCCCTGCGATTCCAGCACGGCCATGTCATTGCGGATGGTCGCAGAAGAAACGCCCAGCCGGTAGCGCTCTACCAGCGTTTTGGAACCCACGGGTTCCTGGGAGGCAATGTAATCCGCAACGATGGCCCGCAGGACCTCCTTGCGGCGGGCATCAGTTGAGGTGGACACTTCTCAGCGCTCCTATTCTCTGCGGGTTAGTTTCCGTCGATGTGTCGGCGTCTCTCTATAAATACAGCGTAAATCCAGTGCCGATCTTAAAAGTCTAACAAGAATAAGCCCGAATAAAGGGTTTTGCTGGTTCAGAGGGATATATAAGGAATTTCTGACGGCGGCTAGGACTCTTCGGCGATGAGGAGATCTGAGACGATGCCATCGGCAAGCAGGCGCCCAGGTTTGGTCACGCGCACGCGCTGGCCGGCGCGCTCGAGCAGGCCGCGGTCGATAAAGCCCTTCAGCGCCGGGGCGGCGTGGGAACCGAGCCAGGCTTCTGGGATACCCTCGCGCAGGCGCAGGCCTAGCATCACCTTTTCCATGTGCCGATCGGGGCTCGTCAGAGTTTCGCTGTCTTTAATGGGCAGCTCACCGTTTCCTAGCGTTTGGATATAGCGGTTGGGGTGCTTGACGTTGAAGAACCGCTCGTCACCTAAGTGGGAGTGCGCACCGGGTCCTGCTCCCCACCAATTGCCGTCCACCCAGTAGATGCGGTTGTGCTCGCATTCGCCGCCAGGCAGCGACCAATTAGAGACCTCGTACCACTCGAAGCCAGCATCCTCGAGGGTCGATGAAATCATTTCATAACGCCGGGCCAGCACGTCTTCATCGGGGGCGGGCAGCAGTCCTTTATTCACCTTGCGGGCCATACGGGTGCCGTCTTCCACGATGAGTGAGTACGCGCTGACGTGGTCGACGCCGGTTTCGAGCACGCGGTCCAAGGTCTCGCGGACGTTATCGTCGGTTTCGGTGGGCGTGCCATAGATCATGTCGAGGTTGACGTGCTGGAAGCCTGCCTCCCGGGCCTCGCGCGCGGCGTCGAAGGCGCGCCCGGGGGTGTGGGCGCGCTCGAGTACCTGGAGCACGCTATGCGAGGCGGACTGCATGCCGAGGCTGATGCGGTTAAAGCCGGCATCGGCAAGCGCGGCAAAGTACTCCGGCGAGGTGGACTCCGGGTTGGACTCGGTGGTGACCTCAGCGTCTGGGCTAAGCCCAAAGGTGGAACGCACCGTATCCAGGATGCGGCTTAAGCCTTGGCCACCCAAGAGCGAGGGCGTGCCGCCGCCGATGAAAACGGTATCCGCGGTGCGCCCCACGCGGCCAGCCGCCATCTCCAGCTCCTTGTCCAAGGCATCGAGGTAAGGGCCGGTGAGATCCCGCGGGCTGCCCAACTCGCCGGGGGTATAGGTATTGAAATCGCAATACCCGCAGCGGGTGGCGCAAAAAGGAACGTGGATATACAGCCCGAATGGTTCAGTCATGAATCAAACCCTAATAGGCGGGGAACAAAATGGCCGAAATGGGTGTTAAACATGTAGTATATTGCCAACTTCCCGCGTATAGAAAGGTACCTTCAGTGGAGCCTCCCAGTCGATGTCCCCGCCACCTTATAGGCGGTGGGGAGTAAATCATGTTATCGGCTATTGCGATGATCCTGGCAGGCTTTATCGTCATCGGGCTCATCATCGTCGCGAATGCCTACTTCGTGGCGCAAGAGTTTTCATTCATGTCCGTGGACCGCACCCAATTGCGGTCCATGGCTGCTGAAGGTGATAAATCCGCCCAGCGCGCGCTCGACATCACCAAGCGCACCTCTTTCATGCTCTCCGGTGCACAGCTCGGCATCACCATTACAGGGCTGTTGATTGGTTATGTGGCAGAGCCCCTGGTGGGACAAGGCCTTGGCGTGCTGCTTGGCGGCGTGGGCATTCCCACCGGCGTATCCGTGGCTATCGGCACCATCGCGGCGCTTTTCATTTCCACCGTCGCCACGATGCTCTTTGCGGAGCTTTTCCCCAAGAACTACACCATCGCCGCGCCCATGAAAACGGCGCTGCGCCTAGCCGCCTCCACCCAGTGGTACCTGCGCATTTTCGGCTGGCTCATCCGCTTTTTCGAATACTCCTCCAATGCGATTTTGAAGCTATTCCGTATCGAGCCGGTAGAAGATGTCGATTCTTCTGCTACTGCCGATGACCTCGAGTCCATCGTCGATTCCTCGCACGAAACCGGCGTTTTGGATGAGGACACGTACATGGTTTTGGACCGTTTGCTTGACTTTCCCGAACACGACGTCGAGCACGCCATGATTCCCCGCTCCCGCGTGGATGTGATCGACCCCAGCACCACCTTGGGTGAGGTCCGCGAATTGATGTCCGAAAACCACACGCGCTACCCCGTCATCGATGACGAGCACAATCCCATCGGCGTGGTCCATCTTTTCGATGTCTTGGGCTCCGATCTTCCTCCCGCCACCAGCGCCACCACCATCATGCGCGAGCCCCTGGTGGTTCCGGAGCTTATGCCGCTTCCCGATGTCGTCGATGAGCTACGCGGCGAGGAACAAAAGCTAGCCTGCGTCATCGACGAGTACGGCGGATTCGTCGGCATCGTCACCATGGAAGACCTGGCCGAGGAGATTCTTGGCGATGTCACCGATGAGCACGATTTCGAGGAAACCGAAGAAATCACCGAGCAGGACGAATCCCACTGGCTGGTCGATGGCGATACGCCGCTGGATGAGATCGAGCGCGCCATTGGCCACGATCTTCCAGAGGGTGATTTTGAAACCATCGCTGGACTACTTATTGCGCACGCCGGCGCCCTGCCAGAGGTAGGTGAGGTCCACACCATCGCCTTGGAGGCAGAGCCGGATGACTGGGTGGATCAGGATGAAGCACCCACCCGCTCCATCCGCATGCGCGTGGATGACGTGGACCGCCACGTGCCATCCTCCCTGGCCATCGAACTTATTGAGGACTACGTTCATGATAGCGACGACGAAGAGGAGGAGGCATAATGACCGATACGTGGTGGTTCAACCTCATCGTCACGCTACTCATCATCGCCGCATCCGGCTTCTTCGTGGTCATCGAGTTTTCCCTCATGGGTTCGCGCCGCAACCGGCTGGAAGAAAACGCGGAATCCTCGCGCACCGCCCGCGCCGGGCTGCGCTCGCTTAATGAGCTGACCATCATGCTGGCGGGCGCGCAATTAGGCATCACCGCCGCCACCTTCGTCCTCGGTGCCGTGACCAAGCCTTGGGTGCATCACCTTTTGATGACCCCGCTGGAGGCCCTTGGCCTGCCGCTGGGCATTGCCGATGTCGCCAGCTTCATCCTCGCCCTATTTATCGTCACCTTCCTGCACCTGGTACTGGGTGAAATGGCGCCCAAATCGTGGGCCATCGCCCACCCAGAATCCGCCCTGCAGGTCATTGCCATTCCCGCCCGCGGGTTCGTGTGGGTTTTCCGCCCACTGCTGAAGTGGATTAACACAATGGCCAATAAATTGGTGGCCATGACGGGCGAGGAACCGGTGGATCGCGCCGGTGCCGCCGGCTACGACGCCGAAACGCTGCGCACCTTGGTCGAGCACTCCCGTGAGACGGGCGCGCTTGACGATAATTCCGCCAATCAGATTTCCGATGTCATCGAGCTGGAGAACTCCACGGTGGGCTCCATGGCGCGCGCCCACGGCTCCGAGGTAGTGCCGCTTCCTTCCGATGCCACGGTGGAACAACTTCAAGAGCTCGTCCTGCGCAAAAACATCATGCGCGTGCTCGTCTTCCCCAAGGATTCCCGCGTCCCCCGCGTGGTGCACGTGCGCGATACCCTCATGGCGGATCCCGATACCCCAGTCCTCGAATTCTCCCGCGCCCCGATTTCCGTCTCTTCTGCCACCACCGTGCAAAAGACGCTGGATCACATGCGCTCCCGCAATGAACAGCTCGTCGTCGTGGGCAAGGCGGATAAGGACAAGGCCGTGTGGATCCTTACCTGGGATGACATCATGGGCCAGCTGTGGCCGCAGATTACCGAGCAGCTGGACAAGGTCACCCCTCCCCCAGCGGTATAACTGTCTCGCCGAACCAACCAACCCCTTGGTTCGGCGCCTAGTAGTTTTATAAACAAAATTCAAAAGATAAACAAGCGTACACAAGCGCGGTGTTTACACTAAGGCTATGACCAACCGGAAGAATCCGTTTACCGCTACGCTTGGGGCCACGCCTCCCTACCTGGCTGGCCGTAAAGACTCCATCGAGGAGTTTGCTTATGCTTTGGACGATGGCCCCGGATCCCATGAACGCATTTCCCTCGTCGTGGGTCCGCGCGGTATCGGCAAGACGGTATTGCTCAATGCCTTCAAAAACACCGCGTCAGATCGCGGGTGGCGCATCCTTAATGACACGGCATCTGCCGGTTTTGCGGAACGGCTCCGTGCTGAAATTATTAATACCCTTCACCTCAACTGGACAGCGCTAAAAGGTTTCAACCTGCACCTTTTCCAATTGGACATCGGCATGGAATGGGATCCAAGAACACTATCCGCGGAAACCTACCCCTTAAGAAGGGCCTTGAAAGACCTCCTCCATGCGCAGCGGGAACTAGACCGCATTTCCCACAGCGATCCCACCGGGATGCTCATTACTTTGGATGAAATGCACCACCAGCGCAGCAATGAAGTAATTGATTTTGGCGCTACCATCCAGCACCTCGTGCGAGAAGGGGAAAATATCGCCGTAGCCATGGCGGGGAATCCCTCCTCGATCAAAACACTTTTGGCCAGCCAAGATGGCTCTAACCCTGTCACTTTTCTTCGCCGTGCGAACCGCATTGAATTGGACCGAGTGCCGGATACGGACGTGCGGAAGGCACTCAATGCTCCCGTAGAAGAAACAGAGGTTAATTGGGACTCGGACGCGCTGAATTCTGCCGTAACCGCTTGCCAGGGATACCCCTTTATGATTCAGCTTGTCGGCCTATGGGCTTTCCGCCACCGAACAAACAATACGATTTCGGTGGAAGCTGCGCAGGAAGGCATTTCCAAAGCGCGACGAAAGCTAGGGCAGCTCGTCCATGAGCCCGCCCTAGCGGAGCTTTCCCCCATCGATCGGACATTCCTGCTCCATATGGCTCAAGACAATGGCCCCTCATCCATGAGTGATATCACGGCCCGCCTAGGAAAAAGCTCGCAATATGCATCCAACTACCGGCGCCGCTTGCTTGACTCGGAACTAATCGAAATACCAGCCAGTGGCCAAGTAGACTTTGCCTTGCCCTACCTTCGAGACTACTTGCGCGAGCATGCAGCTAGCTTGGTCATCGATTCGTACTAATCGAGTTCAGTCACGCAACCCATCCTTAGCGCGGGTGTGGATAACTTAAGCTCGTGGCGCCACTGGGGCATCATGATTCACACTTAGTGAAGATTCAACAAGAACTCCACAGTCGGCACGCGTTTCGGTAGCGGGCATCGTGCTCCTCGTATGTGCTCGAAGGCATGAACCAAGCACTAACTAATATTCCGTCCATCCGGAACAACCATCCCACCTTCTGGCACGACCTCAATAACGGCACCTATCTTAAACTCGCACCCCGCATCGCGGTGCACCGTGATCATTACCGCAGCCTACCCCTACCTGCCCAGCTGCGTCTGCGTGCCATTGCCGCCGCCCGCAGTGCTTATACCGCAGTACTCATTTCCAAATCCGCCGCCCGCCTCCACGGGCTATGGGTGCTTGCCTCCGCCGAAGAAAAGGTGGAAATGGCCCTTCCCCATAACTCTTTGCCTCATAAGGACCGGCGCCATCCAGAACGCATGTACCGCAAAACGAAATTACCCGAGCCATTGCTGGTACACGGCGCCCGCACCGTTTCTCCGGCCCGGGCGGTGATCGATATTGCCCGGTTCCACGGTTTTCGCGAAGGTCTCATTGCTGCTGACTCCGCCCTGCGCGCAGGAATTACGAAGAAAGCTCTTAGGCAGGAATTCGCCCAGATGGGCAGGGTGCGCAATAGCGCCATCGTGCGAGAAGTTATCCACCACAGCTGCGCCGCCTCCCCTTCCCCCTATGCTTCCTTTGCCCGTGCCCTCCTCATCCAGGCGGATTTTCCCTGGCCGATGTTTTTCGAGGTCCACTACACCGCCCTGCCCGGCATCACCGCGCAGCTGTGCATCAATAAGACCTACGTCATCGACATCACCGAACCGGGCAATGACACTACCACCTCCATACAGCCGCTTGCCGATGCCCCATCCACCGCGGCACCAACGAAGCCGCGGGACCACGCTGAGCGGTCCCGCGACAAGCGCCTGCGCGATGCCGGCTTTACCGTCATACGGTGCTGCCCGCCGCAGTTAGTTCAGCACCCGGAGCGCTTTATTTCTGAGGTCACGGCCACTATCTCCGCGCGCCAGAACGCTATACGCTCCCAGCAGTCCCACAACTGAGCCATCCAACGCTAAAGATGAACCCACGCAAGGTTCTAGTCCACGCAGGGTGGCCATCTAAAAATGCGACGGCCACCGAGAGAGGGAATCTCGGTGGCCGCTAAAATTCCCTTGCTTTAAGCAAGGAAGTCTAAAGGATCTATGCAGTTGTGGCCCGGCGGGCTGCCTCGCGCTTGGCGCGGACTTTTTCTACGACCGCGGCAATGCGGGCGCGTTCTTCTAGGAATTGCGGCGGATTATGGCCGCGCATGGAGCGCACGTACGCCGGGTGCGTATCGAGCACGGTGTGCTTCCACGCCTGCACGGCGATGAGCGCGGATTCCCCTGTGCACTTATACAGGTGCGGCAGGGAGACCATGTCGAGGTTGCGGGCGACGGCATCGGTTTGCGCCAGCACGTAGTCCACGACTTCACGCAGGTAATCTGCTACCGCCTGCGTGCGTTGGCGCAGTGCTTCTGCCAATTCATGCACGACGATGGGCTTGGCAATGGGATAGCGCTCATCTAACAGGCGCGGGGTGAGCTGCTCCGGCTCCTCCGCATCATTTGCTCCAGAAGGAGCGGCAGAAATGGTTCCCGAACGCACGCCGGATACTAGCGCTTGGCGAAGCCCAATTAGCTCACCCACGCAGCGCCCCGAGTCCACGCGGGCATCGTCGACGATATCGCCGAGTTCTGCCAGGCAATCCATGGACAGTTCCTCATCCCAATCCTCGATTGCTTCGATGAGGTGCTCGAGGTATTCCGCGACTTCGTCGCCGATATTGTAAATCTCCTGGGTGAGCTCGCGGTGACGCAGCTCGGCGGCGATCTTCTGCATAGGCTTCGAGCCACTCCTTCCGCGGTTTTCATTTTCTAACCTCTAGTAGAGGTTGAGGTTTTCGGCGACGACTCATGACTCTATGCCAGATCGTCTACCGCGAGAGTGCGACACTCCGAAGCGTTTCACAGGTTTATGGCAGGTTCGCGCTTGCGCCATTGTGACCTGCAAGAAACTAAACACCCGAGGAATAAAATCCCCGGGTGTACCCGTTTCGCCGTTTTCTAGCGCTTGTAGATGTGCTCGATGGCGCTGGCATAGCGCTGCGCCACCACGTTGCGCTTGACCTTCATCGTTGGCGTGAGCTCATTTTCATCCTCGGTGAGGTCGCTTTCTAGGATGTAGAACTTCTTAATGCCCTCCGCGTGGGACACCGTGGAGTTGACCTTGTTGACGGCGTCTTGCACCTCGGCGCGCAAGGTGGCATCGGTAGCGATATCGTCCATGGAGCGGTTTTCTGGGATATTGTGGTCCAGCTTCCACCGCTTGAGGATGTCCGGGTCCAGGGTGATAAGCGCTCCCACGAACGGCTTGCCATCGCCTACGACCATGGCCTGCGAAATCAGCGGGTGGCCGCGCAGGATGTCCTCCATCGGGCCTGGCGAGACATTCTTGCCACCCGCGGTAACAATCAGGTCCTTCTTGCGGCCGGTGATCGTGAGCTTGCCATCATCGTCGATTTCGCCCAAGTCACCGGTGTTGTACCAGCCGTCTTCAAAGGCTTCCTCCGTGGCCTCGGGGTCATTCCAGTACCCTTCGAAGACCATGCCTCCCTTGATGCAGACTTCGCCGTCATCGTTGATGCGCAGGGTAACCCCGCCAAGAGGCGGGCCGACGGTACCAATAGATTGGTCCACGTAGTCCACGGCAGCGGCCGCGGCGGTCTCAGTCAGGCCGTAGCCTTCATAGATGGGCACGCCGATGCCGCGGAACCAGTGCAACAGATCGTGGCCCATCGCGGAGCCGCCGGTAATGCAGTACCGAACATTGCCGCCCACGCCCTGGCGAATGGTGGAATACACCAGCTTGTCAAAGAGCTTGTGCTTAATTTTCAGCAGGCGGTCTGGGCCGTCCGGCGTATCGAGTGCCTTGGAGTATTCGATGGCGATCTTTTCGGATTGCTCAAAAAGGAAGCTCTTGATGCCAGAATCCGCCGCCTTCGAGGCCGCGGAGTTGCGGACCTTTTCAAATACGCGCGGCACGCCCAAAATGACGTTGGGTCGAGAGCGGGCGAACTCGATGGAGATGGTGGAAAAATCGGACCAGTGGTTCTGCGAGGCACCGCGAAGGGCCACGGCAATCGATACGGCGCGGGAAAAGACGTGGGCCAAGGGCAAAAATGTCAGCGTATGGCTGCCCGGCACGGCGAAGACACCGATAGGGTTGGTGGTCAGCGCCCTAGCTTCCGAGAGCCAGTTCCGGTGCGTCAGGATGCAGCCCTTCGGGCGGCCGGTGGTGCCGGAGGTATAAACCAAGGAGGCCAGGTCATCGGTATTGGTGGCGGCGATGCGGGCAGACACCTCGTCGGTGCCAACGCTGCGGCCTTCGAATTTCAAGGTATCGATGGCGGAGGAATTAATCTCTAATACGCGCCGCAGCTGCGATGGTGAGCCCTTCAAATTCGGTTCCCCATCGTCTTGCAGGACCAAGTTTTCTACTAATTCGGAGTGCTCACGGGTTTCGGTAATCGCCAGCACCGCCCCGGAATCCTCGATAATCCAGCGCACCTGGGAGGCAGACGAGGAAGGATAAACCGGAACCGATGCCGCACCGGCGGCCCAGATGGCATAGTCCAGCAGGGACCATTCGTAACGGGTAGCAGAAATCAGGGCGATGCGATCTCCCTGCTCCACGCCTAGCGCGATTAAGCCTTGGGCTACTTCAAAGACCTCATCGATAAACTCTTTACCGGTGACATTGACCCACTCATAATTAGCTGGGCGGGTAAACATGACGCCGTGCGGGCGCTTCTTCGCGGTATCCATCAGGGCGGTGAGGCAGGTCTCCCCCGGCTCAATGGTAAATTCCGCCGGGGTGTGCACTTGTTGCAGGGTCACGCGATATCCTTTCGCACAGCTAATAATAATCTCTGCCTACTGTACCAACCGGTTGGTGTATCAACGCGTTTTACCCACGATCGAAGCTGTAATTGTTCAGGGTTTATAACACCACAGTGCCCCATTTATTGGAGCAAACCACCAATCCGCACTAGGGCCACAGGCTGCCGATGAGCGCAACGATGAGAACTAGCGCAATCATGGACCACAGCGTGAGCGAGACCCGGGATTTGGGCAGGGCGCGCTTGCGGCGAACGGGCTGAGAGGCGCCGACAACCGGCGGGTTTGCAGCGCGCTCATCCTTTTTGCGCTCTGGATCCCACAGGCCTTCGCGGGGATCGACCGGCTGGATCCTATCCGAGCTGGCGCTGGGCACGTCGCCGCTCGCT